>JAHDES010000063.1 GCA_020628645.1 Saprospiraceae bacterium | reverse complement strand
TCCATTTAAACCTATTTTTTAAATTTCAAAATTTTTGACCTGCGAAAGGTCAGTTTATAACAACAAATGGAAAGATTATTCAACTGGTATAGCTACTACTGACCCCAATAATCCTCCTCACTTCCATTTGTCAAGAGATGTTCGTCGTTATATCGGGGTATTTACCGATCATCCTACTGCTCAACTGGATGTGGACGGACAAATTCGTATGCGTAATGGGGCAACGAATGGCTATATTATACAAGGCGATGCTGATGGACACATGTCTTGGGTTGATCCTAATACAACTATTACGTTTACAGAAGTGGATGGAAGTGTCACGAATGAAACGATTACAGGAGCTACGCTTAATGGAACAGATTTGGAAATTACAGAAGCTGGTACGACGACTACAGTAGATTTAAGTACGTTAAAAGATGGAGATCATGATTGGTATACGGCTAATACAACAGGAAGTCCAACTGCTATTGGTAATAGTATTTTCACCAATGGAAATGTAGGGGTAGGGACAAATGACCCTCAAATTGAATTACATGTCAAAGGCGATGGTTCTATGCTAAATTTAGAAGGTACTTCTCATAGTTATATTCAATATTATAAAGCAGGTTTAGCGGGTGGACGCTCGGCTTATGCAGGCTTTGGTTCAAGTGGAACGAATATTTTTTCTATCCAAAATGAAATGACAGGCTCTTCTAGTGATATTCTTCGTTTAGCTGCCGAAGATGGAATTTATGTATCTGGAGGAAATTCATCTACTCCTTTCTCTATTTTAGATGTAAATGGACAAATTACCATGCGTACAGGTGCTACGGATGGTCATATTTTAAAAGGGGATGCCAATGGTACGATGTCATGGGTTGATCCATCAACAGTATTTAGCGGTGGGTCATCATTTTGGACAGAAAATGCAGGAAATGGATACCTTTATCCTTCTACTCTTACCAATTATGTAGGCGTCGGTACAGCTACGCCATTGCATTTGCATCATGTTAAATTTCCTACTCGATCGGGTTCATCAAGTACAACCATTGCATCTAAATCTGAAATTAATAGCGGTTCCGTATCTTCAACTGCAACAGTTGATATTACTGGTTTTCAAGGTCGAGCCAATGCTAACTCGTGGTCAGGGACTTCAATAAGTACAGGAGTACATGGTTTAGCAGTTGTTTCTGGTACAGGTAATAATTCTACTACCCATACAGCAGTCGGTGTTCGTGGTGAAGCAGCAGCAGAAACCAATGGCACTCAAACAGCTATCGGTGGATTTTTTACTGCTAGTGGCGGCGACGAAAATTATGCCATTCAAACGGATCAAGGAGATGTTCAATTTGGTGGAATGGGAACGGGTACCTTGACCACAGATGCCAATGGCGTAGTTAATGTACGAGATATGTTGAAAGTACCTGTCCGTACAACTTATCCTTCCTCTCCAGAAATTGGAGATATTATTCACTTTGACGACGGAACTGCTTCACCAGGCAATCATGATTTATTGATATACACACAGTATGGCTGGCTAAGTATTTTTGCGTATTAATACTAAAAATAAAATCGGAGGAGTTTTTAACTTCTCCACATCCATGCTCTACCATGCAAATACTAAAAAACACTTCCTTTATTTTTTCTAATTCTTCTTTTATGGACTACTGAATCTTACAGTCAAAACTATCCTGTATCTGCCATTTTGGAAGATGCCGAACTTTGGCTGGATGGACAAGATGTTTTTGGAAATACACAAACTGGTTTTGCAGATGGCAAGTATGCAAATGGAACTGCTTGTACGCCTTTACAGCAAAATGGATTAAATCCAAAATAATAGAATATGTTACAAACTCTTAAATAAACGGATCAATTAACTTTTATTCATTCAAGCTCAACTTCATCTATTTTAGAGTTGAGCTTGATTACTAATAATCGTATTTATAAAATTGCTTATTGTTTTTTTCGGTAAAAATAGTAGGTCTTTATATTTTCATAGCAGGATAAAAATCAAGTGATTAAATGATTTTTATCATTGATTCAAACTAACTACATCTCCTACTTTTGCTATAAAAAAGAAACATGATTATAGCAAAAAATAAACGACTTAGCGATCTACAAGAAGAATTTAAATCACAATTCCCCTTCTTAAAAATCTTATTCTTTAAAGAAGCACATGCTAAAGGTGTCGCTTCTGATGAATCCTTGCTGCTTCCTGATATGAAAATTGGAAGCTTTCTCCCTCTTTTGCAAGAAGGAGAAATATCTCTCGATGCTTATCAAAAGGTGGGAGATTTTGAACAAGAAATGGCGAATAGATTTGGCTTATATGTACAAGTTTATCGCAAATCATATAAGCGTTGGTTACAGTCGTGGGTGACCGATGTATGGACATTACACGAACACAATAGAAGAGGAATGATCTTGGGCGATCAATAAATTTATTCCTTTGATTCTTTCTAAACATTTAAATCATACCACCATGGAACAAAAAAACAAAGATCATTTTATTAATGGAAGCTTAATTCTATTCATCGCAGTGAGTTTATATGCTTATGCTTTTTGGACAAATAATGGCATGCGTAGAGCCAGTTCTTTTAAAATAGAATCTAATCCTACAAACAACAACTTATTAATTGCTACTCAAGGAAGTAGCTATAAAGATTCGTTGACGATACTATTGGTCAAATATTTTAAAGAAAAACCCGTCAACATCCACGTAATTGACATAAAAGAACTTAAAACAATCACTCCTTCGGATTGGGATGCCATCTGTCTTATTCACACCTGGGAAATGTGGAGTGCTCCCAAAGTTGTTCGAAAATTTATAAAGAAAAATAAATCCCTAGCACAGCTTGTAGTACATACGACTTCGGGAGATAGTGAAGAAAAAATGCTAGGTGTAGATGCCATTACGGGAGCCTCTGTGCTTACCGATCTAACAGTCGTAGCTCAACAACTTATAGATCGTTTAGACAGTTTGTTATTTCCTCATCAATCGGCAGCCTATTGATTTTTGTCAATACTAGAAGTGCTATAAATCAATATTTCAGATTCTACAAACGCCTAATTTTACAAATAAAAAGAGACATGATTTCGATTACAAAAAAACAAACCATAAAATCCATACAAGAAGCGTTTTCTATGATTTTTTCAGGTTTACAAATTCGATTTTATCAAAAAGAACATGCTTTAGCAGAAGGATCATCTAAAGCTACGGAATATGCTACTACCAAGACATTAGGTGAAATAACACCTCAATTAAAAGAAGGAAAAATTTCACTTCATGATTTACAAACTGTGGCGCAATTTGAACAAATGATGGAAACACAATTCGGATTGCATGTACAAGTATTTCGTCGCTCAGGAGATTTATGGTTACAGACGACAACCTCCGATTACAAGACACTGAAAGAACAAAATGAACAAGCACTTCAATCTATTGCATTACTTTAAACTCAACGATTATGGATATTCAAATAGAAGCACCTCAACACGAACATCAAAAACAACTCATCTCATTTTACAAAGAAAAATTGAATAAAAAATATGCCGTGTATGATTTCATCAAGATGATAGAAGTGAAAGTACGGCTAGAAAAAGATGCGCATACCACCGTCTCTCTACAATGCAAACCAGAAAAAGGGAAAATGCTTTATGCTTCCCATACCCATGGAAATGAAAATAAAGCCCTTATGGAAACGATCCGTAAACTGAACATTCAAATAGAAAAGTACAAGCAAGTGCATTATCATAGTCATTAAAACTTTTTGAGCCCGTTTTTTATCCTTAAACATCTTTAAAATATGAAACTCTTATTACCAACAGACTTCTCCATTTTTGCAGATTTTGCTTTAGAAACGGCTTTGCAAATTGCGCAGCGTGAACCCTCTGAAATTCATTTGTATCATTCTGCTAATATCCCTGATAATTGGGAGGATTTACCAGCAGCCACACGCTATAAAGATGCGGCGAATAAAGCCATCGCACTCAAGGTTCGCAACCAATTAAACAAGCTAGAAAAATATGTTCAAGATCAGGGCGTGGATTGCTATACGCATTATACAGGAGGTAAATTTTTAGCCAATATTGAAGAAATAATTGATGAAGTCGCTTTTGATTTAATCGTCATGGGTTCTCATGGAGCATCTGGAAAAGAAGAATGGTTTATTGGATCAAATACGCAGAAAGTCATTCGGAAATTACATCAAAATATCTTAGTCGTAAAGAATAAACCTCAACAACTCAATTTCAAAGAGGTATTGTTTGTGTCTGGATTAGATAAAGCGGATCAAGATGCATTTCAGCATTTTTTACAATTTTTATCGCTTTTTGAGGTGGAGCAAGTCCACATAATGTCTGTAGATACGGGCAGTTTTTTTACGCAGCCTTCCATTTTGATGAAAGAAGTTTTAAAAGACTTTGCAGCAATCGCCAAAGACTATTCCGTCAAAACGCATTTTTATAGAGATATTTCAATTGATGCAGGGGTTCGCCATTTTTGTCAAGATTTTCCTATTGAATTGATCGGTATTTCTAACCATCAACGTCATCCACTCAAGCGCATATTTCAAGGAAGTAATGTAGAAATGATTGCTAATCATAGCGAGCTTCCTGTACTATCTATTGATTATACGATTCAGCCTCCTTTGAAGGATGTGGTAAACAAAGAAGTAGTAATAGAAGAAGAAATGAACTAAATCCTTTCTTGAACCACTAGCTTAAACCATTCATCATGCAAAAAATATTATTCGCGACTAATTTTTCAGACTATTGTACCAATGCCTTTGAATATGTCAAAGCCTGTTTTGCGGAGCAAGCCGTGAGCATTGATCTTATTCATGTGTACAATATCCCTGTACAATCCTTAACTTATTTACCAGCAGATGTCGCCTCCCAAATCTTAGATAATAAAAAAGAAGAAGTAGAAGCACTTTTACAGCAACTTATGGAACAACTCCCTACGGAAAAAAGAGGGGATATACATGCCGTTTATGGAATCTATCCTTCTTCTGATATTGCTGACGAAGCGAATACAATTGATGCCGACTTAGTAGTTATGGCACTTCGCCAAAAATATACCTACATGGGACGAATTATTGGAAGCGTAACTGCGCATACAATCCATAAAAGCAAAGCACCCGTTCTAGCCATTCCAACTGGTGCGAAATTTAGACAAATGAAGCACATTCTTTTTCCTACTGCTATGAAATATGGGGATGAGATGATTGAAGAGGAAGAAAAAGCCCTAGATTGGTTATTTGATTTTTCCGCAAAATATAAAGATATGACTATTGAAATGCTGCATATCACGCCTGATTATGGTTTAGATATTTTCCATAAAAATAAGCCTCTACCAGATATTACGTTCCGAACTTCACATGCTCGAACGGTAGAAGAAGGAATTGTCCAAACCATGCTCAATAATGATTTTGATTTGTTAGCATTTTACAAACCTCATCGCTCCTATTGGGAACGGCTCTATCATTCTAGTGTTAGTCGGAAATTACTGCTTCAGTCGTATTTACCACTACTCATTTTTTCTTAATGTCATTTTATCGTGGAGTCGACTCCAAGTTGTCCCACGATTATTTTAATCATGCCTTTATATGATTAAAAATTAGCTATGCTCGTTTTATAAACTTTAAAAAAATCATTAAAATGAAAATCTTTACCCTTATTTATATCGGAATCTTAGGATGGAGTTTGCTCTTTTTTGCTTGTGAACCATTAGTCGTTTTTGAAGATGCTATGCCTCCAGAAGTAGAGGCGATTAATCATATTCCTCCAAGTTTTCAAGGGGTATACCTTTGTGAAAGTGATAGTACTTTGATGTATGTCAATGAAAATTTAGTCTATCAAGAAACCTATTTTAAATTTATTACAACACTGGATAAAGTCGAACAATCTGAAGATTGTGTTGTGCTGGATAGTACCCTGTTTTTTCCCTGGAAAGAAAGTTGTGTGCCTTTTGAGTTTTTAAGTGATAGCATTATCGAAGCTAAAATATTTGAAGTCGACACCTTATTTCGTTTTGCCGAAAATGAAGTTGCCAAATTGTATAAAGGACGGCTTTTTATGAATATCAAAGATGGACAAAACCACTGGTCTACTTTTATGGTGAGTCCTATGGTAGATGGAAGTTTGCAATGGGAATACATTGAAATTCCACCCAAACTGAAAGATATTGAAACGATTTCTCCGAATTACCGAACGCGCGCCTTGGATGAAGATAAGACACAATTTATCCTGCGACCAACCTTAGTAGAATTTGAGAATATTGTCTCCAAAGGCTATCTCCGCGAATGTGATATATTAAAGCCTTTGCCGATCGATCCAATTTATATTATTAGAAGTTGATTATAAGGAGTGCCTTTGCTTAAAAGCAATGATCCAACTTAAAGCTTGTGTGAGTTTCATGGATGGTGTCTACTTAATTTTTAAGTTAGACACCTTTTTATTTCTTATCTTTTGGGCATTTTTTTTACTGACATATTGGTGGTACTTGAATCGACTAAATTCTTAGATCATCATAATGAGAATGTCTTATTTTAGGTATAAATTCGAGTACTATTCGCTAAAAATTCATGCATTCGTGGTTAAATTTACTTTTCATATTATGAAAAATATTTTTTGTCAGTTCGAACAATTTATTGGAGTAATTAATTTTTACCATCTAAACGTATCTACATGTCTATCATTAAAACGACCATCTCCTTTTTAAAGGATGAAGAATATAGAAATCTATTGCTAACGACGGCTTTAATCATTGCGGGAGGAAGTACAGTTTATCATTATTTGGAAGGTTGGAGTTGGATCGACTCTGTTTATTTTTCAGTTATTACCTTGACAACAGTAGGATATGGCGATTTTTCTCCACAAACAGATGCAGGAAAAATATTTACCATTGTTTACATCATTATAGGGATAGGTATCATTCTTAGTTTTATCGATACAGTCTTTCAACATTATAATCCAAATAAACCTAGTAAAAGAAAACGCTAATCAATACTAGATTTTTTATTCTTTATTATCGCTACCCCAACTCCCCTTGCTCATATCCGTTTGGAGATGTTTGATGTTTTTAAAACGCTCTATTTCTTTTTGGAAATGCTCATAATCTTCATCGTTTTCATAAGGGTATTGATTGACAAAAAAATCATCTTTGTCATATCCATAAATTAAATAACCTGCTCGATTGATCCGATAAAAAGGCTGATTGAAGTAGGTTTTATACGATATAAAAAAACCTTCCAAATAAGCGATGAGCATTAGGGTACAATGACGCATATCTTCTTTTGAAAATTCTTCATTAATTGGGTTTTGATAAGTATTTACTGATTCCCCTTCTCTGGGTTCTCGATAATAGGAAAAATAAGGCATATTCCCTTTCATCTCATGCATGTTGAGTCCGTACGTATACGTTTTATCTTGTTTTTTGATACTTAATTTAAAACGATAAGAAAAGGAAGATTTATAATCATCATAGCCATTGTGGTCGCCAAAAACGGAAAAGAGAGCCACATACATTTTGGCTAAATTAAAATTACTCTTTTTGTAATGATGAAAATCCAAAAACATCAAAAAGTCCCAATCTTCATAGATGGGAACATATTTTTTTTGTAATTCGTACCATTCGCTATCTGATAGCTTATGAAAAACTATTGAAATGTTAGTTTTAGAATTAGAAAGAGTTAGGGGATTTTTCATAGAATGTAATTTTATACTAAAAAATTTTTATTGATTTTTCCTTTTTGGAAAGCTGAAATATTTTCAATCGTCGTTTCAGCAATATTTAATAAGGCTGTTTCGGTTAAGAAAGCTTGATGAGGAGTAAGTATGACATTGGAAAAACTTAATAAACGAGCTAGTGTATCGTCTTGCATAACTTCATTTGAATGATCTTCAAAGAAATAATCGCTTTCATTTTCATAAACGTCTACTCCTAATGCACTGATATGACCACTTTTCAAGGCTTCAATTACCGCTTTTGTGTGTAGATGTTTTCCTCTACTGGTATTGATTAGCATTACGCCCTTTTTCATTTGTTGAATACTTTTTTGATTGATAATATACTTGGTAGATTCATTTAGCGGTAAGTGTAAACTAATAATATCCGATTGAGCTAACAATACTTCAAAAGATACGTATTTTACGCCATATTTCGTTGCTAAACATTGATCTTTTTGAAGATCATAAGCTAAAATAGTACTCCCAAATCCTGCTAAAATTTGGATGGTTGCTTTACCGATATTTCCTGTACCAATTATCCCTACTGTTTTTTTCCCTAAATTAAAACCTGTTAATCCTTCAATGGAGAAATTATATTGATGAACTCGTTGGTTGGCTAGAATTAATTTACGACTTAGAGCCAATATCAAAGCAATGGTATGTTCTGCAATAGCATGGGGAGAATATGCGGGAACTCTGGCTACTTTTATATTTAATTCCTTAGCTTTTTCAAGATCAATATTGTTATACCCTGCCGAGCGTAAGGCTATAAATTGAACCCCCATTTTATGAAGTTGTGTTAAAATAGTAGCATCTGCTTTATCTTTCGAAAAAATGGAGATGGCAGTACAGCCTTCCGCTAAATGAGTTGTATTTTTTCGCAAAGCAGTTTTAATTGGTATCAGTTCAAATGCTCCATTATTTTGAGTTTCCAGAAAAGCTTGGAAGTAATCATGACAACTATAGATAGCAATTTTCATTAGTTAAAAGTTTAAGTCTTAGAAATTCGCCCTATGGCACAACTTAGATACGACTTAGCTTTATCCCTTAGATGATTATCATTCGTTGCAAGAGGATAGCCCAGTTTCTGTAATCGCTGAATGGCTTGTTCTAAACTCTGAGGACTTTTATAGTCGAAAGAGACCAACTCATTTTCTATATCAACTTTTATATTGGTCAGCGTATCAATCTTAGATAAAGCATTGATTATAGTGGATGCACATCCACCACATTTTAAATTATGAAGAGATAAGGTTCTTTTAAGCATGGTGAAATTAATTTATAAAAAAATAGAGGAGCGATTAAATCAAACTCCTCTTCGAAAATTGATGATTTCCATTACGGAACAACTACTATGAATTTTTTAGGCTTTAAGCACCTTCTTCTAAAGAAAATATGCCTGCATCTTCTTGATTGTTGAGATCTTCTGCTACTAGTCTGTTTTGTAAAAAAAGAATAGGAATACTCGATTTGAGGATTAATTCCTTAGAAATGCTTTTGAATAATAAAGTGTGAAGGAAACTCCTATTTTCTGGCATGACGACTAATAAATCTGCCCCCATCGTATAGGCATTTGCTAGGAGCGATTCCGTAATATCTTTATTATAAATGGCATCTATTTCAAAACTAAAAGAAGGGGCTTGATCTTCAAATAAGCTTTGTACTATACTATCTTTTTCTTGCTCGAAGGTGTCGCTGTAGTTCGTACTAATATGAAGGAATTTTATAAAGGCTTGATAGGGTCTATTCCAAGCTTGAATTTGCTGTAAGAAATTGGTGTTTTTCACATGATAATCACTTGCTGCCAATACATTCTGATAGGGTTTGTACGTAGCATATCGGGGAATCAAATAGGTAGGGATATCCAATGTTTTGACTAATCCTAATGAAAATGTACCGATCCATCGATCAAATAAATCATATTTATCTCTAGTACCCGCTACCATAACATCGATTTGGTTTTCAGCGACAAATTTTTGGATACTTGGAATGACTTCACCTTGTAAAATATGAATAGACATATTTTGAGGTAATTCCGCTACTTTGAGTTCGTATAAGATTTGTTTTTCCAATTCGGCACTGAGCACCATGTCTTTACTTTTTCCAGGTTGTAAGTAGATCGGTTGTCGCGTACTCACGATTCCTGCATTGGCGTGGACAATGTAGAGTTCAGCATTTGGAAAGGAATGATAGGCATATCGAAACGCATTATTAGCGACTTCTGTAAAATCCATTGGGATAATGATCTTTTTCATTTTTATTGAATTTTTAATGTTTGTAAAAGGATTTTTTCTGAAGAGGAGATCTATAAAGCGCGATCATTTCGGTGTAAGACTAAGAGTGGAATCTCGGTGTTGATAATCATTTTTTTAGTCATACTAGAATGAAATAAATTACCAAAAATGCCTCGTTCTTCTGTACCCACCGCTACCAAATCAATATTATTATCTGCACAATATTCATTGATTTCTTCTAGGGGTTCGTCGTCGAATATTTGTGTATAAGTAATTTTTGATTTAGGATAGAAACTACGCCATAAATGCAATAAATTTTCTGCTTCATAAACATGATCTTCTCCTACATGTACGATATGAATAGCTGCTTCATGCGGTTTTGCAAATTCAATTAATTCATGTCCAACAATGGCATCTAATTGAAGATTATTCGCACAGTAAACAATATTCTTAATGGGGCGAAAAGAAGCATTCGGTGGAACAATTAATACGGGAGATTTACTTTTTTGAGCCACACTAATCGACACAGAACCAAAGAATCGTTTTAAAACAGCTCCTTCTCCTGTACTCCCCATGACAATCATATTATTATTCATTTGTTGCACATGCTTTAAAATACCTTCTTCTGGAAAACCGACTTGAAATTGAGCATCTACGATCATTTTGTCTATACTCGCGTGATCTAAATTCGATTTGTAGATTTTTGTGAGTTCTTCAAACTGTGTTCGTCGTACATTTTCCATATTGGGATCAATGTAATTATATTCTCCTGAATTGATGGGCGTTGGATAATAGAGATGTAATAATTGTATCATCGCATCATAATTTGGGGCGAGAGCCGTAGCATATTGGAGTGCGTTTCTGGATGTTGTTGAGAAATCTACGGGGACAATAAATTTCTTTAATGCGCCGTATTGTTCTTGCTCTAAGATCCAAGTGTTTACATCTTCGGTGAAATCTTCTATGGATTTTTTTCCTTTAGAACGAGTTTCTTCGCCAATACGAAAAGCAGGTGTGCTTCCAATTAGTTCATTTATAAATTTTCTAGCATCTGTTACTTCTTCTACATTCAATTGAATCCCAGCTTTTTTTGCACTGGTCAATACTTTGGTTTTGGCATATTCATAGCTCGCCGAAGGTGTTCCGTAAATGGTTAAATCAATCATCATTAATAAAATTTGGTGGTTGAAATGAAAGAAATATCACTTCAAAGATAGGTGTGCTCTATAGCTGAAATTATGATTATCGTCAAGGTAAATCTTGATTTAAATCATCTATAAGATTGACAAGAATCAGTTGTTGTTTTGAAAGAAGAGACGAATTTTGAGGTATCAATTATTTCATTATTTAAACCTAAAATCATGTTTAAAATTAATTTTTTCGCTCTGGATTGGAAAATGGCTTTAGTACGTTATTACTTAATGATGACCTTAGTAATACTAGGCGGTTTTATAGGACAATGGTGGATCGCATTACTAGGATTTCCTGTGTTTTTGAGCACAATAACAGGAATGAAAATTCAGTTTGTAAAACCACAAACAGTACATACGAAGAACGCAACTCCAATTGTACAATTACCATCTACAACTAAAAGAAAGGCGAGTTAGATGAATAGGGGAGTGTTTACTTTTACAAGCTTATACATTCAATAATTTTGCAGGCTGAAGAATCGTAATATTGCTACGATTTATTTCAATCAATCCTTCTTTTTTGAAATCGGTAAGGGTGCGAATTACGCTTTCTTTTGCGGTGCCTACCATAGCAGCTAGATCATCTCTTAAAATACTGATGCCTTCGTTTTCGTAGCGTTGGTATAATTTTAATAAGGCTTCTGCAACACGTTGCCGAATCGAATGATAGGCTAGACTTAAGAGTTGTTCTTCTTTTTCGATAGATTGGTTGGCGAGCATTTTGATAAACTGAGTAGAAAAATCTCGATTGTTGTACAGTAAGGCATAAAAATCTTCCTTTGGGATGAGTGAAAGTTCACAATCTTCCATAGCCACCGCCGTTTCGGTATATTCAATACCTGAAATGAGTGCCTGATAACCGATGAAATTGCCTTCGTTTACAATATCCGTGATGTATTCCTTCCCCATTTCACTGGTCTTGACGAGTTTGATTTTACCACTTGCCAAAAAGTACAATCGCTTTGGAAAATCATCTTCTTGATAAATGGTATCTCGTTTGCGGAAGGTTCGAATTTCTCGTTCTATAGAAATGCTTGTCAATGCTTCCTGTCCTTTTGCTTGATCTAAAAAATGATTTAATCCACTAGGACTCCCATCAAATACTTTTTTCAATTCCTCACTTTTTTTAAGACGCATTTCAATCGCATCTAACAATTCTACATCATCAAATGGTTTGGTAATGTAGTCATCTGCACCCAAATTCATGCCTTTTCTAAAATCGGCTTTTTCTGCTTTCGCTGTTAAAAATATAAAAGGGATCGAGCGATGAATGGGATTTTTATCCAAAATTTTAAGCACCCCAAAGCCATCCAATTCGGGCATCATCACATCACAAAGAATTAAATCAGGTACAATGGAACGTACTAGTTTTAGACCTATTTTTCCATTCTCCGCAGTGTGCACTTCATAATTAGAAAGTTCTAAGATTTCGGCAAGATTATCTCTGACCTCAAAATTATCTTCTATGATTAAAATTTTCTTCATTGACTCAACAGCAATTTGCATTAAACGATTACGATGCTACAATGTACTCATTCTTACTGACAAAAATCAGTTTCCAGCTTGACATAAATTAGTTGTTCTCTTCAAATAATCGTGCAATTTGCTTGTAACAAAACCATTAAACCGAAAAAAACTTACACACATTTAATTTCACAAGCTTTTAAAAATACGATTTATGAATGTTTTAGCACCCGTTTCCAGTATCATGACGACAAAATTAATCACCGTCAATCCTGAAGATAAACTGGCAGTCGTCGATCAATTATTTAAGGATAATAATATTCATCATTTACCAGTAGTTCGCTATACGAATATTGTTGGAATTATCAGTAAAATTGATTTATACCATTTTCTAAAAGGAGTGACTAATTTTCAAAAAGATGGTTCTTATCTTAATAAAAATCGCCTTTCAAATTACACCGCAGAAGATATTATGACGACAGGACTGGGCAAGTTAGAAAGTACCGATCGAATTAATGTTGCACTCGAAGTGTTTAAGCAAAATCTGTTTCATGCTTTACCAGTTGTGGATGAAGGCGAATTGGTGGGAATCGTCACTACGCATGATATTATTTGTTCCCTAGCCGATGCTACACCAGAAATGAAGGTATACTAAATAAAATAAACTCAATCAACTGATGAAAACCATACTTGTACCGACCGATTTTTCAGATGCGGCTAAAAATGCTTTTATCTATGCGCAGCATCTAGCCAAACAATTGTCGTATGCTATTAAAGTGGTACATATTAATCGTCCACCTGTTACGGCTGTTTATCCTTTGAAAACAAGTCCATTATTTGATTTTGAACGGATAAAAAGAAAACAAATAAATACATTTCTTCAACACAATACCATAAGAGCGCGAGAGCAGGGAACTACATCCTTAATGATTTCTAGTCAGTTAAAAATTGGGCTAATAGTTGACGAAATTATTCATTGTGCGAATCAAGCTGAAATCGCACTCGTCGTAATGGGCACCACAGGAGCTAGCCGTCCTTCTAAACCTTATTTTGGAAGTATAGCTGCTCGTGTGGCAGGACGAGCCACTTGCCCCGTTTTATTGATCCCCCCTCATACAACTTTTAAAGCAGTGAAGGATATTCTTTTATTGGATACCAATAGAAATAACACTAATGATGCAGTCATCGAAAATCTATTTGAGACCGCCTTAATACATCGATTAAACGTAAAAGCAACTGCGTTTCAACAAGCTGGCTTTCGTAAAGCTATTCCTATATCTAATGATTCTATTTGGCATCCCAATTTAAGTGCAAATGATGAACACTTACTCCATACTGAACTTATTGGTCAACTTAATTTGTATGAAGAAGCTAAAAAAGTACAACTGATTTGTTTAGCAATACCTAAAACCGCCTTAATAGATCGACTTTTACTAAAAGGGCCACAAAAAATAATACAAGCTTTATCCAATTATCCACTCCTTATTATTTGTAATTCGAATACTTGAAAACTCTTTTCCCTTTTAGATACTTTACCACCTTTTTCATTTGTAAAAAGGTGGTTTTTGTTGTAGATCCCTTTGCAAATGAATGATAAAAATCAACGTTGACTATGACCAAGATCATTAAAGTGATCTATTTATTCATCTAATTTTGAAGTATCAATAGTTTATTAATCACAACATCAAAAATCAAATACGATTTCAGTGGGTAATATAATCAGCTTTTCATTTAACGATTGAGGAAGGGAGTCAATTCAGTTATAACATCTGTTTTACTCCCATCCTTTTTTAAAATTTACAATTATGCCTATTCGATTTACATATCATTTCTTCTTGTGTGTATTGTTTTTTTTAGGATGTATTCCAATGAAAAATCTGCAAAAAGAAATGGTCAAAATAGATGAAGCCATTGTCCCTATTTGGTATGAACTACGAAAAGGTGATCTTCATCAAGCAAAAGCTTCGTTACTCGTCTTATCCTATCGCTGGCAACAATTTAAATATAAGACATCTTTCACCCAAGAAGAATGGCAAACCTCCATTCAACTAATAGATGATTGGTTATGTGATTTGACTATTTCTGTAGAAATGAATCAACAGCAACAAGCGATGATACAATTAGATCATGCCATTTATACCCTCATGGAAGTACGGCGAAAATATAAGTTGACCAATCACTTAGATCGTTTTTGGGATGTTCAAATGACTTATGATGAAGTCTATGACATTGTTCATGATCCAATGATTTTGAGATATGACTGGCAGGAATTTGAACAGCGAGTAGCCTTACTGAATAATCAATGGTGTGAACTCAAACTTCATGCTCCAAATTCTTTTTTAGCATGGGAAAATGAAAAACAGATCATTTATTATACCTACATCGCGATCTTGGATGAATTATTCGAAACCTTCAATACCACTGTAGCTTGTGGTGATTTAGAATACATCGCGCTTACTTGTGAAGACATACAAGCACCCTTAGAAAATACCATTGCCTTATTTGGAAATTTTACCGACACCAAAATCTATTATGCCACTCGATAAATTTTTGTAATATGACTCAATTCAATCAATTAGCAGCTTATCAAAAAGACCTTAACTTACGAGAACTTCCATTGGTTCAAATCATGACCACTGATCTTATTTCTGTATTACCCACCGAAACGATGGACAAGGTCAATGAATTATTTCAAACCAATGCTATTCATCACATTATTGTGCATGATGAGCATTGTAATTTAAAAGGAATAATCGGGAAAGAAGATTTAGTTCGCCTTTTTCATAATTTGACCTTTATCAAACGAGAACGAGAAGAAAAATTCAATCAGCATTTTTTAAGTACCGTTTATGTCGAAGAAGTCATGACAAAACAAGTAGCAAGTTTAAAAGAAACCGACACTTTAGGTATTGCAGCAGATATATTCCGAGAAAATCTTTTTCATGCACTTCCTATTGTAAATGAAGAAGAAAAAGTAGTGGGTATAGTAACAACTTATGATTTATTGAAGCTTGCTTATTAATTCTTTTTTATACCTTGTAGGAGTATTTAAAATGTGTATTCATGAGTGATATCAAAGACTTAGCTTTACGATTACAAGGAATTATCGAAACGGCCATTGATGGCATTATCACTATTGATGCCCAGGGAATTATCGAAACTGTTAATCCTGCTGCAGCTTTACAATTTGGATATCAACCGTCAGAAGTTATTGGACACAATATAAAAATTTTAATGCCTCAACCCTATAAAAAGGAGCATGACGGCTACTTACAACGCTACCTTAAAACCAAACAGGCTCGTATCATCGGAATTGGACGCGAAGTGACGGGTAAAAAGAAAAATGGAGCTCTTTTTCCATTTCGACTTGCCGTAAGTGAGGTTATTTTAAATGATCGAATCATTTTTACAGGTATTATACATGATCTTACTGAAGTTAAAAATGCAGAACAAAAATTAATACAGCTAAATGATGAACTCGAACAAAAAGTAGAAGCCCGTACTGTTGAACTTGAAAATGTAGTCAATCGCTTATTGGATACTAATAAAATTATAGAACAACGAGAAAGTGAACTAAAAGTCGCCCTTAATAAAGAAAAAGAACTCAATGAACTCAAGTCACGCTTTGTTTCTATGGCATCACATGAGTTTCGTACCCCTTTGAGTACCATTCTTTCCTCTGCTTCCTTAATTGCGCGTTATACCCAAGAATCCCATAATGAAAAAAGGCAAAAACATGTTGATCGTATCAAGACATCAGTTGCGCACTTGACAGGAATTTTAAATGATTTTCTCTCTTTAAGTAAAATTGAAGAAGGAAAGGTAGAGGTAATGCCGACTGAGATTAACATCAATTTGGTTTGTGAAGAAGTGATTGATGAAGTGAAAGGCTTATTAAAAAAGGAGCAAAAAATTCTACATCAAGCAGATAAAATCCATCTTTTTACGGATAAGCGAATTCTTAAAAACATCCTATTCAATCTGATCTCCAATGCCATAAAATATAGCCCTGAAAATAGTACAATTAGCTGTTCTATTCTTCAAACTGAAAATGATACCACCTTCAAAATAATGGATGAAGGGATCGGTATTCCTGAGTCAGAACAAAAACATTTATTTGAACGCTTTTTTCGAGCTTCCAATGTTGAAAACATACAAGGAACAGGTTTAGGATTGAGTATTGTAAAACGTTATGTAGATTTATTAAAAGGAATGATCTCTTTTGAGAGTACAGCAAATATAGGCACTACTTTTATAGTACGAATCCCCAATTTTCAATAAGGGTTTAAAAATAATCTTCCCAATTGCCTAAATCTATAGCAGGAATCCCAAGCTGTAATAACTTTTCTTGCGCTTCATGACTTCGATCTCCTTTTGAAGAACATAAAAAAATGGGCGCATCCATATATTTCACGTCTTCTAGCCAATCATTTAGTTCTTCCAATGGAATATTGATACTTCCTTTTAGATGAGAATGCGCATATTCATGAATGGTACGCACATCAATAATAGTGCCCCCTTTTTGCATCATATTTAAATAAAGTGTACGATGAGGATGAATCGTCTGGATAGTAGTATCGTATATTGAAATCATACGTGAATTTTTATTTTCAAATTCGCAAATTTCAACTTTTTATAAGATGACAAAAATCAGTATTGTTGTTGATGGAAATCATAATTGAAGTTACCAAATGAGATTATTTTTACTTCGTTAATTGGCTTTCTTCTTTTTTCAAACAATAATATGCATTCTCTAAAAATCATCGGCATAAAAGGTAAAAATTATAATGCCTTACTCCAAATCCTAAAAAACACCATAGAGCGTATGGAGTTAGATTTTTCTTTAACAGAAATCAATCAAATAGATCATATTATCAATGAAGAAGTCCAAGCTATTCCTGCCATTCTTTTAAACGAAAAAATATTGTTTTGTCAAAATGGACATCAATTAGAAGAAAAAGAGTTAGAACACTTAATTCAAAGGGCAATTTCGTCTAATGAGACACATCTAAACATCTAAAATAAAAAAGTTATTCGTGCCCCACTACTTAGACAAATTATGTGGAATGAAAAATACGAAAGCTCGATTCCCGATAATTGTCGGGATGAGAGATAAGTGTTTTGAAACCCGCCTGCCCCCTTTAGATTTGTGTTGAGCTAAAAGAGGCAAACAATTTTGGTATACATAAAACTTATCGTAATAAGCTTATATCTCCACTCAAAAGTAGCGTCTCATTATTTTCAAAAGCAAGTATTATTTTATAGATATAGACACCAGTATTTAGCGGTTTTCCTTTATAAGCTCCTGTCCAGCTGATCATATTATCTGAGGTGAAATTCTTTTGCTCAAATAGCAATGTTCCCCATCGATCATATACTTGTAAAGACACTATTTTTTCTACTCCACTTGTCGAATCATAAAAAATAGAAAAGCTATCATTAATTCCATCATTATTGGGGGAGAATGTATTTGGAATGTAAATAGGCAAACAATCCTTGATGTCATTTGAAGTAGCAGCTAAGTCAAATTTTTCTTCATAAAGACAATCATCTCCATCTAATACGCTCAAAATATAGGTACCTTCTGCAAGATTTTCAATAAAAAAATCATCCTCTGTTTCAATATTCCAATCTAGAGAAAAAGGGGCAATCGCATCTAATTGATTTATTTGTATACTACCATCAAAGCTGTTGGGACAAGAAGGCGGAATAACTACAGTTTCTACATCAAAAGTCGATTCTACTATAGCATTCCCCATTACAACACCTTGACAATTCGCATCACTAAATGCTATCAACTCATACAATCCTTCTTCTATTGCACTTAGAAAAAATGGAGTTGTTTGGATATTATCAAAGGTCGTCTGTTCTATACCATCAATCGTATACCTTATTTGCCAAGGAGGATTACCTTCCAATAAAATGGGAATTCCTGAATCGGCTATTTCACAAAGATTGTAGTTTCCTTCTAAAGTGGCAGTAGGTATATCTTGAATTTCAACAGTAGCAATGCCTAAACTTGTAGTTCCACAAAAATCGGTGGTGGTAAGCGTATAAGAGGTAGCTTCGGTTACGCTAGTAGTAAGACTTTCGGTTGTTTCTCCCGTTTCCCAAAGAAAATTAAAAGGAGGAACACCACCTGTTAATTCAGGTACTATACTAAATTGCTGATTGGTACAAACTAAAAGGCTATCAAAATTGGTAGATAAACTATCTGTCTCGTCAATTATCAAGTCTGTTAACACAGGATCAATGCAATCACAATCATAGACCAATTCAAGCTTCAAATTTTCAGCCCCTTCAGGAATCATGTCATCAATAATAGCAATCGGTAAAATAAAACTGGTATCGCCCGCAGGGATCGTAATACTCAAGGGGATTGGTTCAAAGTCAACGCCATTTATTGCTTCACTATCTGAACTAATCGTATAATTAACGATAAGATTTTGATTTAAACTAGACAGATCATTTCGGGTAAATACAAACTGTCCATCTACACAACTTTCATAAGCAATCGGTTCATTTGTGCCTGGTACCTCTGCTCGAATCGTTACTTGTTCTCCCAAATCAAAGCTATTGGAAGCTAAAAATACTGCTGAATCTAAAATTGGATCTCCAACATCACCAATGACTAAACGGATACGATAGGTTTCGCAAGGAATAACAGAAAAAGAAGCTATTAATGGAATGGTAAAGCCGTCGTATTCAATCAGTTCTTGATAAAGAGGGTCATAGCTCAGCTCACAGTTTTGTGCATCCGTTGTAGTGATATTACTGATATAAAAAATCTCATTTTCAAGATGATTGATATTATTGATACTTACACTTTCTGTAGTACCTGTCAGTGTTGTAATGGTCGCTACATTAATCGCATTGTTAGCAAAAGAGCCATTGATCCCTGGTCCACTTACAAAAAAGCCAAATACATCATTGAAGGATGTACCTACAAATTCGCAGTATTCTTCAGATGCAAAGACATATCGAAAGGTAACTTTATCCTCTAGTGGTACAAAATCAAACTCAATTCCTGTTACATCAAAAAGATCATCTGTTGCCAATTGACTCAAATCAGGATCATTCCCTTGTGCATCAAAGGAATAACTCGCATCAATCGCTAAATTAGGACCTTGTGCTAAATCAATTGCTCCTGTAGAAAGAATAATTCCATCATTAAAGTTGAAAATTGCTGCTCCATTTTCGAATTCACCTATACTAATAGAGTCATTTCCAATAGCTGTTATATTGCTAACATTTCGACAATTCCCTTTGATAAAAACATCTTTGACCAAATCTTCTACGACTAGATTATTTGCTGTTTGTATTCCTTCTTGTGCAGCTACATCAGAAAGTAAAAACAAAAAACAGATGATCGTAAAATAGTTGCACATACGGAGCATTAGACGTTCATTACAAAATATTTAGTAAAATCGCTCTAATCCGTTTAAGGAATAAACAAAATGGAATCGTGTATAGGTGGCGAAATCGTGCTCGGAAGAATATCATACACCACTGTTTTTGTATCCAAATCTTCCTCTAATTCAACAGGCCCAGAAATTTCAAGTTGATTGGTCTCTAATTCTTTTATTTTGATAAATTGATTTTCACTCGTTTCTATCAGTTTCCATTTTCTTCTATGATTGAAATCAATTAAATCTTCGACATAAAAGTTGGCATAAATACTATCTTGGGTAGCTATAAAAAACTGAGTTGTTACGATTTCATTAGAGCCAATGGGTTTTTGTCCAATCGAAAAAAAGAAGGTAGGATCATCTGTATTTTGCCAATGTCCAAACCACCAATCTTCTTTCTCAAATAGCAATTTTTCTGAATTACATGTAAGTAATAAAAATGCGGAGAGAATCGTAAGATATAAAGTGGTTCTAATTTTCATAAAGTAAGTATCTTATATAGTCTTCTAAAGATAAGCTATGCTAGCTGAAAAAGCTATACCTACTTTAATTAAAAATATCCACCAAGCCATTCCAAGAAATAATTAAGGCAAAAATGAAAGCGGCTACCATCAATAGATTGGTTAATATACGATTGGAAGGTAAACCTACATTTTTTCGATTCCACAACACAATGAAACTCAAGACCACCAATGGCAAGGCAAACACATTAAATACTTGTGTCAATATCTGTCCTTTGATCGGATTAAACCCAAAAGCAGGAACACATAAAGCTAAGATACTTGCTATACCTGTAATGATTTTAAAACGATTGGAATTTATATCTAACTTACCAGCATTATAATCACCGAGCATTAATGGAACAATCATCAAACAAGGAAAAATAGAAGAAAGTCCCGCACTCAAGGTTCCAGCAAAGAAAATACTCACCGCAAATTTACCCACGGATGGCTCTAATGCAGCCGACATATCCAATACATGCGTGATTTCATTTCCCTTTCCATACAAACTTCCACTTGCTACCGCCATGATAGCACCACTAATTATGAATATCAATAATGCTGCTATTATCGAATCGTTTCGTTGTGTTTTATCATCCGCTTTAGTCCAGCCTTTTCCTTGTATAAATAAAGGGCGCGATAAAAAAGTAGCTGCCGCCATCGTTGTTCCTACAAATGCTGCTACCAAGATACCTGCTCCTTCTACATCGGGAATTTTAGGTACTAAGCCTTTAATAATATCGCTTGGCAATGGAAAAACAAAGAGGAGCGTAAACAGAAAAGATAAGCCCATTAAACTCACAAACAGCGCCAGTACTTTTTCAAAGAGGGAATAATTCCCCTTTATCAACAATGAATAAAAAATACCGATAATGAGAATTGCTAATCCAAGTACTACTCCATATTCATGGTTTGCTAAACTGGGAAAATTAATGACTAAAATTTCAAAAATTACATTGGAGGTAATCCCCAAAATTCCAATCAAGGAGTTCCATTGACCAATACCTACGGTAACAATAATGGCTATGGCTATGATTTTCCCTAAAGGTAGATGATTTCGTACGGCATATAGGGCGGTTTCTCCTGTCGTGAGATAATATTTACCAGACACATAAATTAACACTCCTGAAAACACACAGCTCAAGAACAAAACCCACAACAAATCCATTCCGAAAGAATTTCCTGCCACAATCATCGAGGTAACACTTCCTGTCCCAATCGTATAACCAATCGCAAAAATACCCGGCCCAAAGGATAATAAGAATTTGAAGAACTTTTTCATAGATGTGTAGATTTAAGGATTTTTATTCTGAATTTGCCTTTTTCTTAAAATAGTCTTGTAATATGTAAAATGCCTTCTTTTTTTGTCCATCATTGGAGATTAAGCCTTTTCGGTTCCAACCATCTTGAATGACTGGCAATACACGTCGAGGAGATTTAAAATCCACCAAAATCCAAGGAGAGATGCCTTGAATTTTAGCTATCCCATCAATCATTTTAAGGGTTTGGACATACAAATCTTCCTGAAATTCTTCTGTCCATCTGGTATTTTTATCGCCATACAATCCTTTCTTTGCGCCTGCTCCAAATTCAGAAATTAAGACGGGTTTATTTTGCTCAATTTTCCAAGTGATCTTCTGGCATTTATCTGGAAGTCCATCATACCAACCGATATATTCGTTAAAACTTAAAATATCGACTTGATCAGCAAAAGGATCATCTATGGTTCTAATGAGTGGATTATCCTTGTAATTTTTTTGCTCCAAGGCAGCACTAATTAATCGGGTAGCATCTTTTGATTTAGCAAATTGAGCCAGTTTATTCAAAAAATTATTCCTAGCTGGAATATTAGGCGTTTCATTTGCCATCGACCAGATGATGACACTTGCTCTATTTTTATCTCGTGCGATTAATTCTGCTAATTGATTTTCAGCATTTTGATAAGTGGAAGGATTTTCCCAATCAATTGTCCAATACACAGGATTCTCTTCCCAGACTAAAATGCCCATTTGATCTGCCAATCGGAGCATGTGCTCATTGTGCGGATAATGCGCGAGGCGAACATAATTGCAACCCAATTCTTTGGCCCATTCTAATAATTGCTTCGCATCGGCTTCAGAATATCCTCGTCCATCACGTAAAGGACTTTCTTCGTGGATAGAAATGCCCCTTAGATAAACGGGTGTATCATTCAAAAGAATTTGAGTGCCTTTGGTACGGATCGTTCGAAAACCAATTTGATCTTTGAGTTTTTCTTCCTTTGTTTCTAGAATTACTTGGTATAAATAAGGATTTTCATCTGACCAATATTGAACCTTTTTAGCAGGAATTTCAAAAGTAGCAAAGCCCTTTTCATCTGTTTTTAAACGTCTATTTATTTTTAATTCAGGAATGGAAAGTTGAATTTTTTGTTGCTCAATATCATCTCCTTTTAACTGAATATAGCCTTTAATTTGTTGATTGTTTTCGGGATTTAATTGGATGAAATAATCTTGAATAAAAGTGCTGCCTGTTTCAATGAGTTTGACATCTCTCGTTAATCCACCATAATTCCACCAGTCCGTATTGAGTGTTGGAATGCCTTCTTTAAGTCGTTTATTATCTACTTTGACGACTACAAAATTATCCTTCTCTTTTACCAAATCGGTCACCTCAAAATTGAAAGGGGTAAATCCACCAATGTGGGTGCCCAATTTTTTTCCATTGAAATAGACTTCTGTTTTGTAATTGGAAGCTTCAAAATAGAGAAAGAGGCGATGCTCTTTTTTAGTAAAGGTGTAATCAAATGACTTTTTATACCAAACAGTACCTTCATAATACAGCAATTCTGCTTTTTGACTATTCCAATCCCCTGGTACGTTTAGTTCATCCATTTGATCAAAATCATACTCGATTAAATCAGAAGGACTTTTGGGTTTGGAATTTAAGAAGAAAGCACTTGCCCAAGGGTGTTCTTGTTGGTCAAACGGCTCATAACGATAATTGTAATAGCCATTTTCGTAAGGATCAATAATGTATTTCCAATTGCCATTTAATGAAGTCGTTGTACGATTATACGCATTCACTAATAATTGATCTTGTGCAAAAATCGAAGAAACACCACTAAAAGTTACAATTAAGAGAAGAAGATATTTTCTGAACATAGTAAGAATGTAAAGTAGGCTTATTCAAAAACAATAAATTTAAATATTCTTAGGCAAGTTGAAAACTTGCTAGATAGATTCTCTCGAAGTTCGGAAACTTCGAGTATCATCCTAAATTTATTTTAGGTACTAAAAAAGCCTATGATTTAGAGTGGTTCAGGTTTAATTTATAATAGTAAACTTGAAGCCAATAGAGTTATTATCTTCTTACTTATTTGGCGTACTAGGCCCTACCGTTGCTTCTAGAAACCACACTTCCGTATAGCTTCCATTGGCATATTGTTTGGCGATATCGCCTCCATAGGTTTCTGCTCCTGTACACCAAACCATGTTCTTTTCTGGATCTTTTCCGTTGGTTTGATTATAAGCCCCTTGTTTGAAATAATTGAGTTCACCCGCATAGGCATTCGCACGCTCTACACCATCTTGACCAAGTGGAAAGAATAATTTTTGAACTTGCTCAGGTATGTCTGCTTTTGTGGTGTATTCTGATTTTATCAAATTTTTAGTGAAGGTTTTTGTTTCATGTCCTTCGCTGGTAAACGTGAGATACATAATACCTTTGTGGACATTGACTTCATAAGAAAATTCTTCGCCTAATTCGATACCATCTTTAGGTTCCGCTGGATAAGAATTTGCATCAGCACCCACTACAGAGAAATCATGCCCCCAAATAGGGTAGGAGTAGTCCCATCTTCCTTTGTTATCTTCTCCAGCCGTATTAATTTCATAATTCCAAAAAACAGAACCTTTTGTATGACCAGGGAATTTTTTATAGTACAATTTGAAGGGTTCATTTTCGTGTCCCTCACCACTGTGAATTTGTCCTACAACAGTTGAATACGATGCCGCCACTCTAGCATCACCAGAAGTCGAAACATGCATAACTTTACATGTACCCGTGAGTTTACCGCCTGTTTCTGGTATCCATTCTTCTTTTTGATGGAGTTCTGTTCTTGTATTACTAGAATTTTTTGAGGTCACGCCTGAATTTGGTGTTTTATAAACCACCCAACGGCGAGTCCCATCAATGGCAGTATAAAAGAAATCTTTGTTTTCAAAATCAACGAGATTGTCCACATTCGTACCATCGCCCATCAACATTTTAAATTTATCCATAAAGGGAATAATGGCACTTGGATAAACTGTTTTCTTCGCCAGACCATCATTAGCTGCGAAATACCCTTCATTAGAAATCGCTTTGTCACTAACTTCCAAACTTACATCTTTAAACCAAACCTCCGCATAATTACCATCTGCATATTGTTTTTGAATATCGCCACCATGCGTTTCAGCACCCGAACACCAAACTTTATTCACGACAGGATCTTTTCCATTCGTTTGATTGTAACAACCTAGCTTGAAAAATAAACCTTCTTCGGTATACGCATTAGCCCGTTCTACACCGTCTTGCCCAATGGGGACAAAAAGCCCTTTGACTTGTTCTGGCATATCTGCTTCTGTAGTATATTCTGATTGAATTAAGTTTTTAGTAAAGGTTTTTGTTTCATGTCCATCACTCATGAATGTTAGGCTCATAATACCATCTTTTACGAGCACTTCATACGTTATTTCTTCTCCTAATTCAATACCATCTTTAGGTTCTTCAGGATACGTATTTTCATCAGAACCAACCACTGAAAAGTCATAGCCCCAAATTGGGTACGAATAATCCCATCTGCCAGAATTATCATCTCCTGCTGTATTAATTTCATAATTCCAAAAAACAGAGCCTTTTTTGTGTCCAGGGAATTTCTTATAAAATAATTTGAAGGGTTCGTTTTCATGTCCATCTGCACTATGAATCTGCCCAATGACTACAGAGTGTGTTGAAGCGACACGCGGATCTCCTGTAGGAGAGACATTCATCACTTTACAAGTTGCTTTTAGTCTATTTTCCAACATGGGCGACCATTTTTTCGCTTGCGCCAATTCGGTTCTTGTATTATTGGATGTACCGTGTGTATTTCCTGCATTAGGTGTTTTAAAAACGACCCATTCGACTGCATCATCTTTTTGGGAATAGAAAAAATCTTTGTTTTCAAAATCAATAGGAAAACCCACATTAGAACCATCGCCTAAAATCATTTTAAATTTATCAAAGATAGGAAGAACGGCACTTGGGTAAGTGGTTTTTTGAGTATTTTCTGTATTCGATTCTTTTGTTGTATTGGAACAACTATTAAGTATCAAGAAAACGCAAAAAATGAATAGTGCGGATATGGATAGATTGGTTTTATTCTTCATTTTGTTATTGATTGGTGGAGATAATGAAAAAATGAGAAGATTGGTGTTTTTCACCTATTTCCTAATTTCAGCAATTGTTCTTAAAGCTTGTTTAGTTAATTGTTGTATACCTTTATAATCAAAAGAACCAGAAGCATCTTTGAGCATTAATTTTGAGCCCATACCTACACAATAAACCCCTGCATCAAACCAAGATTTTAGATTTTCAGGATCAGGTGAGACCCCTCCTGTAGGCATAATGTTTGTCCAAGGTTGGGGTGCGATTGCTGATTTGACCATTTTGGGACCATAGACACTTCCAGGGAAAAGTTTGACTATTTCACAACCCAATTCCTCGGCTCTTGCGATTTCAGTTAAGCTTCCACAACCGGGCGACCATAATACTTTTCGACGATTACAAACAATAGCAATGTCTTCTCTCAGAACGGGCGTTACAATAAAATTTGCGCCCAATTGCATATACAAACTAGCCGTACCTCCATCCGTTACTGAACCTATTCCAAGCATCATATCAGGCATCTCCTTAGCTGCATGCTTATACAATTCTGCAAAGACCTCATGTGCATAATCGCCCCGATTGGTAAATTCCAATAATCTTGCACCACCATTATAAAGCGCATGAAGTACTTTTTTTGCGACTTCAACATCTGCATGGTAAAAAAGGGGAACCATGCCCTGCTCTTTCATCTTGAGGGCAACTTCTATTCTTGAAAAACGAGCCATTGAATAGGTTTTAATACTAAGATTTAATAAAAATTGGACTTGCGCTTGGTACTTGCACTTGATACTTTTTAACGGGAAACTCTTCCGCTTGCATCTCCACTCATCAGTTTCTCCACTTCGCTTACTGTAGCAAGGTTTGCATCTCCATAAATGGTATGTTTCAAACAAGAAGCGGCTACCGCAAAATTTAAGGCTTTTTGATCGTCATCAGGGTAATTTATCAATCCATAGATTAAGCCTCCCATAAAACTATCGCCACCACCGACTCGATCTACAATGTGAGTAATATCATAAGTCGGAGCTTTAAACAAGGTTTCACCATCATATAAGACACCTGACCAAGTATTGTGCGAAGCACTAATTGAACCACGTAAAGTTGTAATTACCTTTTTTGCTCGTGGAAACATCTTCATCAATTGTTTTAAAACAGAAAGGTAAGACTCCGCATCAACAGAATGTCCTTGCGTAACGTCGACACCTTCTGGATGTAGACCAAAGTGTTTTTCAGCATCTTCTTCGTTACCCAAAATCACATCACATCCTTCTACCAAAGCTGGCATCACCTCACCAGGTTCTTTTCCGTATTTCCAGAGTTTTTTACGATAATTTAAATCGGTAGAAACCGTAACACCCATTTTATTTGCCATTTGAATGGCTTCCAAACAAGCATCTGCTGCGCCTTGAGAAATGGCTGGAGTAATACCTGTCCAATGAAACCAATGGGCATCTTTAAAAACTTCTTCCCAATCAATCATTCCTGCTTCAATAGTTGACATAGCAGAATGTGCTCGATCATAGACTACTTTACTTCCACGACTAACTGCACCTATTTCTAAGAAATAAATACCTAATCGTTCGCCACCACGGGCGATATGTTGTGTACCAACTCCTCGTTTGCGCATTTCCATAAAGGCACAATCCCCAATATCATTTTGAGGTAAACGCGTGACAAATTCTGTTGGAATGCCATAGTTGGCAAGTGTGACTGCTACATTACTTTCACCACCTCCATAGATGACTTCAAATGAACTGGCTTGTGAGAATCTCTTCCAGTTGGGAGGGGTCAATCGGAGCATGATTTCTCCAAATGTTACTACTTTTTTCATCGTTTTCTCTAATTTTTTAGAGTCTATTTTATTTTAATATTGGTTCTTAGACAAAATTGTGACTTCAATAGAACTTGCCCGCCATAAAAGATTCATAGGTTGGCAGGCGGGTTTCAAAACGTTCGTCTCTCATCCCGACAATTATCGGGAATCAAGCCTTTTTTTTATTCCCCACAATTTATCTGCGAACATTAATATTTTAAGAAAAGCCTAATCCACCATTGATATCAAAGTTGGCACCTGTTACAAAAGTACTTTTATCAGAAGCTAAATAAACCACTAAATCAGCTACTTCACTTGCTTGCCCTTCTCTACGGACAGGGGTTTTACCAGCGACCATTGTGCGTACTTCATCTTTGGTGAAATCATCATGGAATTTAGTGGCAATTAACCCAGGACAAACGGCATTGACGCGAATTCCTTTAGGTCCCAATTCTTTTGCCATTGCTCTGGTAAAAGTAGTGGTTGCACCTTTGGAAGAAGCATAGAGTGCTGATCCTCCACCGCCTCCATCTCTTGCAGCTAATGAAGAAAGATTGATAATAGAAGCTCCTTTACCCATCATGGATTCAAAGGCCTGCATGACAAAAACGGTCGATTTAAAATTGACATTCATCACTAAATCGTAAAATGACTCATCAAATTCTTGCAAAGTTTTTCGAGCGAAAAGTCCACCTGCATTATTGACTAAAATGTGAACTTCATCACCAAAGGCTTCTATTGTTTTTGCTCTCAGATTTTGAATGTCGGCTATATTTGAAGCATCTGCTTTTACAGCGATGGCTTCTCCTCCAAATGCTTTGATTTCTTCAAGCGTTTCTTTTGCACCAGCTTCAGAATTATAATAGTTTACGACAACTTTTGCTCCTTCTTTCGCTAATTGAACTGATATTGCTCGACCTATGTCTCTTGCACCTCCAGTTACGATAGCGACTTTACCAGTAAATTGACTCATTGGATTATTATTAGTTTTTTTAATTGAATCTCGATTATATTCCTAAAGCTTGACCACCACCTACTTGGATGGTTTCTGCTGTTAAAAATGAGGCATCTTTACTTACTAAGAAAGAAACAACGCCAGCCACATCTTCAGGTTGCCCTAATCTTTTTAGCATAATATTATTTGCCCAAGATTTGAAGACTTCTGGTTTTGTAGATTTAATTCCTATGTGAAAGTCAGTATCAATAGTACCAGGAGATACTGCATTTACTCGAATACCATATTCCGCCAAATCTTTGGCTAATGCACGTGTAATGGTATGTACTGCAGCTTTGGAAGTACCGTAAATTCCTGCACCAGGGCCTCCTGCATTCCATCCTGCATTAGAGGTATAGTTGATGATGGTTGGATTATCTCCTTTCTTTAGGAATGGGATAGCTGCTCTTGATGCAAAAAATACTGAATCTAGATTCAATGCCATCACAAAGCGATAAAACTCAGTCGTCATATCTTCAAAACGAGATCGACCTCCTAGTCCACCAGCATTATTAATTAGTGCATCAATACGTCCGTATTTTTCACCGATTTTGGTGATGTTTTCCGTTACTGCATCTTCTTTTGTAACGTCAAATCCATAATATTCAGCGGTAATTCCATCAGCAATCAGTTCTTTCACTCTTTGAGCGCCTTCTTCATGATTGATACCGTTTATAACTACTGTAAATCCATCTTTTCCTAATCGTTTAGCTACAGCTAAACCAATACCTGCTGTGGCACCAGTTACAATCGCAATCTTGTCTTCTGTTTTATTCATAATGATTTAAAATTCAATTTTGGGAATATAGAGGTGATAAGCCCTCTTTTTTATAGTATTGATAAATTATTTCTTTGATCTATTTTTTAATGCTTAAATTCTTGATATGGTTTTAAAGGTTCTATTCTAGGACAAAGGAACCATATGGCTGCAAGTGCGATTAAGGCTAAAGCTCCTCCAATAAGAAATGCGGGGGTATAGTTTCCACCGACAGTAAGTTTAGGAACCAATAAGGTGAGCCCAAAAGCAGCAAGTTTTGCTGCTGTTCCTGCAAAACCAGAAAGTGTACCTACAATTTTACCACTAAAGAAATCACTAGGTAGGGTTTGTACATTTCCTATTGCAGTTTGAAAACCAAATAGAAGCACTGCCATAATTATAACAGCATTTAAAGCTGTTCCAGGAGTTCTTAAAAGGAAAAAGCATGGAATCATGATCAGGCAACCCAGCGTTATTACCATTTTTCTTGTGTTATTCACTGACCATCCAGAACTTAATCTATTTTGCGCAAGTAATCCTCCAAACCAAGCCCCTAACATAGCTCCAACATAAGGCAGCCATGCAGAAAAAGCAATTTCTTTTACATTCATACCAAAAACTTCATTTAAGTATATTGGTATATAAACAATGAACAACCACCAGATAGGGTCAATGGCAGCAGAAGAAATAATCACACCCCAACTTTCCTTATGACCTAAAAGCTGACCTGTATCTGGATTATAACCATCATCATAAGAACCGTCTTCATTTAAATCTTGATTTTTCTGACCAGAAAGAATGTAATTCTTTTCATTTTCTGATAGCCAAGGATGTTTTTCAGGTGGTGCCTTAACTACATAAAACCAAGGTATTAGCCATAGAAATCCAATTAATCCAACGGTAATAAAAATAGCTTGCCAAGACATAAATGCTGCTAATGTACCAATAACAGGAAATGCAACAATTCCTCCTATAGCAGCACCTGAATTGAAGATTCCTTGTGCAAAAGCACGTTCTTTTGTTGGAAACCACTCTGCATTTGCTTTAGCAGCACCGGGCCAGTTTCCAGCTTCAGCAATACCTAGAATGGATCTAAATATAGAAAAGCTGAACATACCTTTGGCAAAAGCATGTAATGCAGTAGCTAATGACCATACTCCAATTGAGATTGCAAAACCAATTCTTGTTCCTATCCAGTCAAATATTTTTCCAAAAATAGTTTGTCCTGCTGCGTAAGAAAGAATAAATACTGCCGAAATTTTTCCATAGATATCTTTTCGACCATCCGCATCTAAATCTGGAAATAACTCAGCAGAAATATCAGGCCATAAAGCACCAAATGCCTGCCTATCAATGTAGTTGATGACAGCGGCAAGTGCAACAAGACTTACAACCCACCATCGAAGTCCATTAAATTTCATAAAGTTGGTTTTCTATTTGTTTTTTAAATTTATTGAGATTTCTATTCGAGGAAATCTTCTCTTGCAGGACTGAACACGTCTATTAACGTTCCTGCCTCAATGCACTTACAACCATGCATTACCATCGTTGGGATATAATAGGAATCTCCCGCTTTGATAATACGAACATCATCTCCAATGGTCATTTCAAATTTTCCACTTTGTACATAGGTTACTTGCGAATGATGGTGGTTGTGCATTTGACCAATTCCGCCTGCTTTGAAGTCAGCAACAACAAGCATGATTTTCGAATCATAGCCATGAATTTGTCGTCTTAGCAAGGGATCCACTTGTTCCCACTCTTGATCTTCTTGTAAGAAATATGGTTGAGTCGGTTTAATTTCTATCATTTTATAAGTATTTTTTTAAAATATCTTTTTTCAATTTTGGGGTACAAAAATCTAGATTTTATCTTCTTTGTTTTATATGGTAAAAACGTATTCAGATCAATATATTTTAATACGGATTTTTTGTATAAAATTTTAGCCAAAGTAGTATTCTTCCAATTTCATTCATTCTGATAAAATATAACTAAACTGGGTACGATGAATATTATGAAACGAAAAATACAGAAATAAATTGAAATATATCTATAAATACTACCTCGGCAAAAAATCTAATTATAGTACAAAACTAAAGGAGCGACAAGTGTTACTCCCTTAGTTTTGATATGCAATATTAATAACCATCATTTTGTGTAATTGCATCACTTGCAAGCACTTCTGATACAGGAATTGGGAATAAATGATAGCGAGGATCAATTGTTTCTCCCATTTCAGCATCTACCGTACCTGTTCTTACCAAATCGAACCAACGTTGTCCTTCAAAAGCCAACTCTAATCGTCGCTCATCTTGAATAGCTGTTCTGATATCTGACTGAGAAGATGCTGCTGAATCGCCCAAACCTGCTCTTGCCCGAATCTTATTTAGCTCTGTTAATGCAGCTGATGAATTTCCATTTTCATTTAAAGCTTCTGCATAAAGAAGAATAACATCAGCAAGTCTTAGTTCAATCCAATCATGGTCAGGCCCATCCGCTTGAGGAAATTTTGGAGATGCCATAACATCAGTATCAATGGTAACTGCTCGTCGCAAATCATCAGGACTAGCATCAAAAGCAGCTACTAAATCTGCATCTAAAGGCTCAAGAGATTTGGTATCTAAACCACCAGACCAAGACCAAAATTCAGAAAAGCCATATTCATCTACAATAGAACTAGATACTTGTGTTGCATATATGATCTCAGGATTCAAATCATAACTGAATCCGAATACCTCAGCAAAATTAGCTTGAAGCTCAACACCTGCAGCACCAGCACCATTTACAACGGCTGCTAATTGTGATTCTGCACTACCAAAATTACCTATTTGCACATATACCTTACCCAACATTCCTTGAGCTGCTAATTTAGTGGCACGACCAGCACCTAATCCTGAATTATCTAAAGCCGCTATAGCAGCTTCCAAATCAGGAATGATTACACTACTATAAACATCTGCTGCTCGTTGTCTTGCAAGAATAGATTCATCGGTAATATCTGGAGTAGCGGATAAGTTTATAGCGACATCACCAAAAACTCGTACTAACTTAAAATAAGCTAATGCACGTAAGAATTTTGCTTCACCTACTTCTGTTGCATTTGAAGAATTTTCGATTACATTATTAGCACTTAAGATAGACTTATAAGCCGCCGTATATAAAGGGCCAAAAAATTGGTCATCCATTGCAGTTAAACCTGGTCCGAACTTGTCAAATTCATCATAAGGTGCTTCAAACATATAAGCATTATCTGCTCTAAAGTCGCCCATTACTGCCATCGGCGTAGCAGTACCAATTTGATAATAATAAGCTGCATTTAACACGCCACTAAAATCAGTCAAAGACTCAGAGCTAGCGATATTAGATGGAAATTGTTCTAAATCTTCGTAACAAGCTGTAAAAAACAGCATTGGTGCTACTAGTATTATATAATATATTGATCTCATTATTTTTTATTTTAAAATGATAAATAGTAGGCTTAGAAATTAACATTTAGCCCTAAGGTAAAGCTTCTTACGACAGGGCTTGCTCCTACTTGTACACCATAGGTTGTTGGGCCTAAGTAACCACCATTTGTAATTTCTACACCTTCTGGGTTGAAAGAAGTATAATTGTCTGCCATTGAATACAATAAATTAGTAGAAGCAACATATACTCTCAAAGAACCTAAACCAATATTGTTTGACCAATCAGGATTAGCGGTATAACCTATAGTGATATTTCTTAAAGCGAAATAAGATGCATCCTGAATCATGGCATCCGTTTGATCTCTATTACGTGCATAATGCTGACCATTGTGATCTGCAATACCATCATCATCTGCATCGAAATCAGCTTGTAAAGCACGGCCCCATTGAGAACCATAATATAGTGGATCAATATTATATACCTGTGCTCCTTGAGCTCCTTGGAATTGTAATGCTACATCAAAATTATTATAAGATAATTGTGTATTTAATCCCCAGTAAAAATCAGGAGTATTTTGTCCTATTTTCACTAAATCTCCACCTTCTTCCACTGTTCTAGTACGATCAATGACACCATCACCATTTTGATCAACTACATAACTGTAACCACTTTGTTTACCAACATACTCCGTTGGATCAGACATATGTACCATTTCAACTTCCCCCGTTGTTTCTAAGCCCCACATTTCACCAATTTCTCCACCTACATAATTTCTAAATACAGGACCACGGCCACTTTGTCCATAGATGGTAGGTGCTAATTGAATAATACCATTTTCATCAGGATCATTTGGTAAAGCTGTAATTAGAGTTTCTACAGTAGAAAAGTTAGCTCCAATATTCCAACGTAGTCGACTTGTATTAACCAATGCTGCGCCAAGTTCAAGCTCCAATCCAGAACTTTCTACATCTCCTGAATTGATAGATACGCTGGTTGTCCCTAATACTTCAGAAACCGTTTGGTTAATTAAGATATCCTCAATGTTGGAAGTATAATAATCAAGTCCTAATCTAAAGCGATTTTGAATAAAACCTAAATTAACACCATAGTTAGTCTCCGTATTAGTCTGCCAAGTTAAATTTGGATTGGCAACATCATTTGGAATTAAAAATCCAGTTCCAAATACAGTTGCTTGAGGATTAAGAAGACTTAATGAGTTGTAAGCACCTAAGAAAGCAGTTGTTCCTAAAGAACCATAGCTAAAGCGTAATTTAACATCACTAACGAAAAAGTCTTGGTTGTAAAATGGTTCATTGTGCATGTTCCATCCTAAAGAAACGGCAGGGAAGACTTCGTATCTGTTGTTTGCTCCAAATCGAGAATCACCATCTCTTCTTAAAGATACAGATGCTAAATAGCGATTATCAAAGGCATAGTTGATTCTACCAAAAACACTTTGTCTTGCAATTGTTTCAGATCGCTCGGAAATAGAAATATCTTCAGGATTTAATAAGGCGAAATTTTGAGGTTGACCGTAAGGTACATTGGTGCCATCTAAAGCGATTCCATTGATATAGAAGTTTTGAAATTCAACACCAACAACAGCGCCTAGATCATGCTTACCAAAAACTTTTGCATAATTTAAAGTCGTTTCACTTAAAACAGAAGATCGTTTTACATCAACTTGATCTAAAGCAGTCTGAGTAGTACGTGCTCTAGAATCAAACTCTAATCCTCTCCAGAAATAATCTCTTGTATCACGCATATCTCCACCTAAAACGGTCTTAATATTTAAACCATCAACGATTTCATACTGTAAATAGGTGTTAACATTACCAAAATAGGTTTTTTGCCAACGATCCGTATTATCTAATTTTGTAGCTGGACCGGCATCACCTGAACCACCAATACCATTACCACTTCTTCCATAATGCCAGTCTTGTGCTGTCATACCAGGTTCCAAAGTTGCAATACTATTATTCCAAGGAGCACTTCCTCCTCTAAATCCAGCATCAAATCCAGATAAACCTAAAGCCTGTGCTTGCTGATCTAATTGTTGTACAAATGCAATAGAAGCTGCAGTATGATAAATAGGGTGAACGCTGTAGGCTCTTAATAAATCACGTTGATCGTGACCTACCATATCTCTGTCCCCAAAAAATCCATTGATATTTAATCCTGATCTAAATTTATTTCCCAATTTAGCATCGAGATTTAAGCGAGCATTATAACGCTCAAAACCTTGAGTAATAACAATACCTTGCGTATTTAAATAACCAATAGAAGCATAATAACTTACATCATCTGTACCGCCGCTAATGCTTAAATCATGGTTGGTACTGGTTCCATTACGGAAGAGCCAATCTTCAACTGCCATTACATCAGGTGAACTTGCATAAGCATTTACACGGTAGTCCAATAATTCTTGATCCATTTCAGAAACATCGAATGTACCATCAGCAATACTAGATTCTATAGTACTTGCCCATTCACCAGCCGTTTGGTTGATATTATCAGTAACATATCGGCTAGATGTACTTACATAAGCATTATAACTGATATTTGGTTTGCCTGATTTTCCTTTTTTAGTGGTTACTAAAATAACACCATTTGCTCCTCGTGATCCATAAATGGCAGCAGAAGCAGCATCTTTTAATACCTCTAAACTTTCAATATCATTAGGGTTTACAGTTGCTAAACTTCCAGAAATTGGATAGCCATCCACTACAATTAATGGATTAGAATCTCCAGAAATAGAAGAAGCTGCTCGAATTTGAATTTTTGGATCTGCACCAGGTGCACCATCTTGGTTTTGGATTAAAACACCAGGTAATTTTCCAGCTAAGGCATCGTCAACACGATTGGCTTGAATCGCAGCAACATCACCACCTTCTATCTGTGCAATGGCTCCAGTATTATGTGATTTTTTTCTCGTACCATAACCTACGACTACCACTTCATCTAATAATTTAGCATCTGAAGCTAAAACGACATTAATAGTAGATTGTCCGTTAACAGGAACTTCTTGCGTTATCATTCCTGTATAAGAGAATACAAGAATATCATTGGGCGCGGCTTCAATTTCGTAAGAGCCGTCTACATCTGTTACCGTACCTACATTTTCAGAACCTTTGACGACAACAGTAACACCGATTAAAGAAAGGCCATCTTCAGCAGCTGTGACTATTCCTGAAACTTTAAGGGCATTTTCTTGTTTAAGGATTAAATTTGAAGTAGCATTCGTTGCATAAACAGCTTGACCAAAGAATAATAGCATTATTCCTATAAAAAAGCTTATCTTGCAATAATGCTTTTGGAGTGTAAAATGAATTAATTTCATAATAATGTTTTGATTTGAATATTTTTAAATGTCCGTTTTACGGAATATTAAAATAGAGGTAGGCTTTATACTACAATGCCCGTTAAGGTGGAGATGATCCAACATTAATGATCTGAGAACTGATGAATGCTGCTGTAATTTGGCGATTATGTGATAGCATTTATTCAGTTAGATATGGCAGGTAATACTAAAACTACCGAGACTTATGGATTGGCAATGCCAATCCATTTTTTTTAACTAGAATTTAGGATTTTGATTGACATGATTATTCGTTTCAATTTTGTTTTAAATTAGGTATATAATCTTAAAAAAATTGGGTAGTATAAGGGTTTTCCTATAAAAATTTTACAGTTTTCAAAAACTGTAGGCATTGGTCAAA
>JAHDES010000062.1 GCA_020628645.1 Saprospiraceae bacterium | reverse complement strand
CAAATACGACAAAAACATGATCGATCAATTAATTTGTGTACCCTTTTGAAAAAATCTTTTAAGGAAATGGTGTTTTCTAATTTTTTGGCTCGCCAGATAGTTCTAATTCTAGCCAATTCTTCCCGTTGTGGTCGAAGTTCTTCATACCATAGAGACACCTCTTCTCTTGCTAGTCCTAGTTCTTGGCTAAGTTGATCAAAGGTCAATTGTTCTCTAATACCGTTTTGACAAAATCCTTTCGTATATAATTTATGATTTTGTCAAAGCGGCATTATACTTCTAAGGTGTGATTTACGAAATCACTTATTCATTTGCGTATAATAAGGAGATCTAGAAATTTTTGTTGTTTTTCGGTAAGCATATTTGAATAAATGAAGGATTATTGAATAATCGAGAAGAGATCTTGATGAATTTGTTGCCAATTTTGGTTGAGGTTGATGGTAGCAAAAGTGACTTTGTGCCCTTCAATCGAATACGTCGCATTTAATTCTTGTTGAACTGTAGGATAAATGAGTACACCTTCTGCGGTGCTTGCATCATTGTTGCGTAGATAAGCCGTAAGCTGATAAAGGTTATTGGGTATCGTCGTCATATTGAGAATTGCTATATTACTTAGTCTTACGGAGATATAATGTGGGAGGTTCGAATATTAATTACTTCACTATTTCCTTATACCATTAATCGTTCGAGTCGATCCTTTGTCTTTTTCCAATCGGGGTATGTTTTTTCAAGGAGTTGATAAAACGCCTGACTATGATTAAAGTGCGCAAGATGACAAAGCTCATGTACAATGACATACTCAATACACTTTTTTGGGGCTTTAATTAGTTCAATGTTTAAAATAATTTGACCTTTTTTCGTACAGCTTCCCCATCTTTTTTCCAGCCAGCGTAGTTGGAGCGTGGGTGTATCTGAATAAAAAGCTTTGGAGCGAAATATATTTTCTTCAAATAATTGCTTAAAATGTATTTCGGCTTTTGCGGCATACCATTCCTGCAACTGTTTTTTAATCTGTTTTTTATCCGTTTTAGAAGGGGTATATACGTGAATATAGCCACTGTAGAGTTTTACATTTTTTTTTGCTGCTTCGTGTAATTTTAAACGATATTGCCGTCCAAGATAGAGGTGGGTTTCACCGCTTACATATTTTCTAGGGGGTGTTTTTGGAAAAAAAGATAAAAAGAAATTTTGTTGCTTAACAATCCAAGCGGCTTTGGATAAAATCTTCTCTTTGATCAAGGGCATAGCACTATCCGTCGGTGCAATGACTTGAACGGTTTTATCAGGATAAACTTTGATGCCTAAAGTTCTTCGATTGGCATATTCGAGGGTGTAGTCTATTGTTGAAGTACCGTAATCAATTGTATCTTTTATCATTCTATTAAATGCTAAGTCGCCTAACTTATTTGCTCGTCGAATAACTGCATTCATCATAAAAAGAGTAAGTAACTAACTGCAAGGAAGTTACGCATGATTTTTTGGTGAATTTTTTAAGCAGTTATTGACCAAATAATTAGGTAGTTTTAATTATTGGTATTTGTAAATTGCAATCTGCATACAAGCTTCTATCAAATTATCAATGGCAGCCCAGTTGATATCTTCTTCATATTTTTGGAGGAGCTCATACAGTTTATCCCCAATTTCGATGTTTATTTTTCCAATAATATCATCATTTCGCTGCCAGTCAATTACTCTTTTTCCGTCTAAATGTGTGTATGCTTTTATCGTTTCATCCATCATCAAACTCGTTTCAATATGAAAAGGCGTTTTTAATAATGCTGTATTTTCATAGATGGTTTTACTTTGGTTGTAAAAAGCGAGTGCTAGCTCATTATTGGCTAATGCCTCTGGCGCACCTTCTGAGCGGCCATGCAAGAATTTTTCTTCGTATTCTTTTGCCTGTCTTAAAAATTCCGCTTCGTCTATTCGCTTTTGATGGTATGCCTCAATCGTTTCTTTAATGAGTTCGGAAAGTTTTTTGTAATAAACAGGATCCTCCTTCATTTTGACATTAATCGCTTTGATCGTTCTACTCGCAATATGATCCGCTTTGGCGGCTGCGCCTGTTATTTTTTCGACTTCTGCTTCTCGTTCTTCTTGATTGAAAATATTTACTAAATCCGTGATTTGTAATATTTCTCCTTCTGTGGAAATGTGTTTGTTAATTAATTTTTGAATCTGTGGTTCATATTCTTTGTAGGACAAATCATCATTGTATCGGCGTTTTACATGTACGCGCAATTTTAAAAAGAATTTTGCATCTTTTTTATATTGTTTGATTTTTTCTTCCGAAGTATTGCTTACAAATTCGACAGAGGACAATGCCATCTTCAATAGCTTCGCAAAGGCATTTAATTTTTCATAAAATTCATCTCGAATATTGGCTGGTTCTAAATATTCGCCATAAGCCGTTACTTCTAGGTGTTTGTCTTTTAAAGTTTTAAAAATATCCCAAAGCTGAGAATGTGCTTCTGGTAATTTCTTAATTTCTTCATTCAAATTGGTCAATAAACCATCCAAATCTTCTTCTTCAAATCCTTCTAAACCTGAATAGGTCGTTAAAGCCGTATCCAGATTTTCTAAATTGCCAAAATAGTCAATGATATAACCATAATCTTTTCCTGGATAAACGCGATTGACGCGTGCCACTGCTTGTAATAAGGTGTGTTCTTTGAGCGAACGACACAAATACAATATCGTATTATTGGGGGCATCAAAACCCGTTAGCAATTTTGCCACCACAATCAAAATCTCTGGATGGTCGCGCTTTTTAAATTGATTGATAATGTTTTTTTCGTACTCTTTGACACTACCATATTTATCAATCATCGCTGTAAAATATCGATCCTCTCGCTCTTTTTCTTCATTGACATTGTAATAGGCATCTTCCGTACCTTCGCGCTGATCGGATTGGGTGACGACCACCGCTGAAGTCACCATATCAAATTCGTCTAAATATTGCTTATACAATAAAGCCGTCTTGATGGTCGGTGCGACCAGTTGCGCTTTGGGTTTGTAGGTATCACCTTGGGTTTGGAAGAAATCGACATAGTGTTCACTAATATCTAAGGCACGTTCATAAACAACTCGATCTGCTTTGTTTAATTCATTAATGGTATTGAATTTCTTTTTTAAGGCGGCTTTGCCATATTTAGTTAAAGGTTCGGATAGTTTATCAAAAAAGCGATTCAGCGGCTTTTCATTGAGGGTAATTAAATTGTGTCTGCCTTCATAAAGAAGTGGTACAACCGCTCCATCTTCTACAGCATCATTTACGGTATAGGCATTACCAATATAGCCTCCAAATTTATGGGCGGTACTTTTTTCTTTTTTCATCAAAGGTGTTCCCGTAAAGGCGATAAAGCAAGCTTTGGGGAATACGCGCTGCATACTTACATTGAAGCTACCATATTGCGTACGGTGTCCTTCATCAATCAAGACAAAAATATCGGGGGAGTCGAAAGGGTCTTTACATTGTTTAACAGCAGCTTCAAATTTATTGATAATCGTAGTGATAATGGCATCACCACTATCTTTTAACAAGCTGGCTAAATGCGCCCCTGTTTTGGCTTGTACCACTTCTTTTTGGCACTTTTTAAAGGTGCTGGAAATTTGATCGTCTAAATCAATACGATCTGTTACCAATATGATTTTTGGATTTTTGATGGACTTGGAAGCGGCTAATAATTGCGCCAACATCACCATTGTTAAGGATTTTCCACTGCCTTGGGTATGCCAAATCACCCCTCCTTTTCGCTTTCCACCTATATCATAATGACTAACGCGCTTGATGGTTTCGTTGACCACAAAATATTGTTGGTAGCGCGCTACTTTCTTGATGCCATCATCATAAATCGTAAAATTTCGGATTAAATCTAATAGACGTGTTTTGCTACATAAACTATACAATAATTCGTCTTGTTTGCAAAGGCTACGTTCTTCTTGCTCGATGCAATCAAAATAATGGCGGACATATTTAAATCGTTCGGAAAATAGCGCATCCTTTTGTGCCTTTTTGAGGGGTGTATTTTTTAATTGTTTCAGGCTGCTCCAATAGGTCGTCTCGGCTTCTTGGGTCAGGAATTGTTCTTTCCATTTTGACCAAAACTCTTTGCTGGTTCCTGTAGTGGCATAACTCCCATCGTCGGTGGCAATACTCATCAATAAATTGGAATACACATAAAGCGAACGAATTCCCGTTTTGCTAAAATTGCGAATATGCTGCTCAACTGCCATTTCATTGGGTGATTTCGTACCTTGCAAGGCGGAACTTTTACATTCTATAATCACCATCGGAATGCCATTGATAAACAAGACCAAATCGGGGCGATAATGATCGCTACGTCCTGTACGTAAAACGCTGTATTCTTCGGTTACATGAAAGCTGTTATTTTCAGGAGTTGCCCAATCAATAAAATGGAGCGTATGGCTTTTTTTATCACCATCAATGCTTTGCTCCAAGGATTTGCCGAGGGTCAATAAATCGTATAGGGCGGCATTGGCATTGATGAATCCATCGTGTAGGGGCAGATCCTTGACGGCTTTGATGGCTGCGCCAATATTGCTATCTGAAAAAGCATAGGTCTTTCCCTTTCGCTGGATAGAATTGATGCGTTTTAATTGTTGTTTTAAGATCGCTTCAAAGAATACAGTGGAAGTCTTGCCACCTCGCCATTCCATCGCTTGGCTTGGGGAGACATACGTATAGCCCATGTTGATGAGGAGCTGTAAAGCAGGGATTTGGGAGCTATGGTCTTCTAAAAATGATGGTGTATACATGCTTAAACTGCTGTTTTTGAATGTTAAATTTCACTTTTTTGGTGAAATTCTTGCTATATTCTAGATTAGAGCGTACTTTAGTTTCGCTCATCTTTCCCGATTAGGAAGAAGGAGTTTCGAGGCTTGATACCCCAAGATGGTTACCAAGCCTCGCGGTTTTAATAAACCTTATCAAGTTTCCTTTTCTACTGAACAGTAATTATTTTTAATGTGTTTTCAATTGATTATTCGTTTTTTATCCTTTGAATATTCAATATTAACTTAACTATCGCCTCAAGCCGGCTGGGCTCATACTTTTTACATTGCCAAACCTGCCCGACTCCTATTATATAAAAGGTTGGCAGGCGGGAAAGTATGCAAAAACGCTAGAAAAGATAAACTCCCTCCGGTCAAACAATATCTTTTCGGCTCGCCCACCCAGTGTTTTAGGGTTAATTTCTTTAGATAAAAATTCAATATACTGATAATCAAATTTATAAGTATTATCTTTTTATATTATTCATTAGAATATAAATTTCCTTTTCATTTTTTTCTTCATCATTTATTAATACCATCCTAATTAAGGAGTTATTGATAGTTTTGCTGTTACTAATCATTCTAGCTGTACGCGCCGCTGTCCCGTCAACAACTGCTGCATCAAACCCTTCTTCTGTGCTTGTAGACTACTGAGATAAGTTTCATAATGCTGGATCTCTTGGTCGGCTTGGGTCAAGACGGCAGCAATGGCGCGTTGTTCTTCTAGTGGTGGATACCAAAATTTTAATGAGGAAAACTCCTTATATGAAATTTGTTTTCCATCGCGAATCCCATAAATGATCGAATTTAATCTATTTATAAAATCCTGTGTTTTCATGTACTCTTTGTAGAAAACTTTTGCAATAGGCATTTTTTCTTTCAAAACAGTATAGGCAGGACTTACCAATCCTTCGTAATAAGAATATTCGATGCCACCCTGAAATGATCTAAGACTAATTACATAGTCTCCAACTTCTACTTTTTTATAATTCTTTAAAGACGCTTTATCATATTTAATATCTATACCTGTTTGATTTCTGGGTATTACTCCTTTGTCTTGTGTAGCAGATAAAACTTCTAAACTTCCATCATGTTTTTTATTTGAATAATTTTCAAATAGCGTTCCTCCTTTGACAATTTCCCACGCCCCACGAAAGCCCGCCAAGCGTTTTTTACCTGTAAGCAATTGCTGCATCAAGCCTTTTTTACGAAGGCGAAGCTGCTCCACTAAAGCTTGCAACTGCTGAATGCCCCTATCCCAAGTGGAAAGAATATCGGCTATTTTTTGTTGTTCGGGGAGTGGAAATAAAGGAAAAGGCAATTTTTTTAAATCCTTTAGCCCAATTCGTAATCTTGTGGATCCTGTACTATGACTAATAGCTATATTTCTAAATATTGAATAATTAATATATTCCTTGACAAAATATTTGTCATAGCGTAAACGATCTGGAACAACTCTTATTCCGTCAGAACTCATAAGATATCTATGTTCTCTATTTCTAGGAATAATACATGCTCTGGCTACTGGATCTCCCATTTTTGATAAAATAATTTCATTAGGATAAATATTGCACCCTAATAATTCATCAGCTTTATCCACAGAAGTATAAACAAGTCCTTTTTCAATAAAAAAACCATCTCCCATATTTTGAAGTTGGATGATTCTTATTCCAGAATCTGTATAATGTTCAGATTTTAAATCTGAGCCAAAAGGACCACCTGTTAAACTCCATTTTATTTTTTCATCTACTATATCTTTAAAAGGAATAACCTCCCATTCCTCAGGAATCCACCCCAATTTTGTTTTTTTGTAGCCTGTTTTAGTTGCGTTTTTGTCTATCATTTTAAAAGCCGAGTTCAGTAAGGTAATCCGCCATTTGTTGTTCTACGATAGCGATGTCTTGTTTGAGGGTAGCGATGCTTGCTTGGGTTGCAGCGATGTCGATGGGTGCTTCTTCCTCGAAGGTATCCACATAGCGCGGGATATTGAGGTTGAAGTCATTTTCTTCGATTTCTTCGCGCGTAGCGATATAGCTGTATTTGTCGATGCTGATCCAGTTTTGATAGATCGAATAGATTTTATCCATATCTTCAGGACGTAGCTCGTTTTGGTTTTTACTATTGGCAAACTCACGGCTAGCATCAATAAAGAGTAGGTCGGTATTATCGCCTTTGTTTTTATCAAAGATCAAGATACAAGCAGGAATACCCGTACCGTAGAAGAGATTGGCAGGTAGTCCGATGACGGCTTTGAGGAGGTTTTCCTGAATCAATTGTTTGCGAATTTTTCCTTCCGAGCTGCCTCGAAACAAGACCCCATGCGGGAGTACTACGCCCGCACGTCCATGCTCGTGTAGGATTTCGATCATGTGCGTGATGAAGGCATAGTCGCCCTTGCTCTTGGGCGGAATACCGCGATGGAAGCGGTTGTAGCGATCAGCACTGGCATTTTCCGCGCCCCATTTATCCAGTGAGAAGGGTGGATTCGCCACGACGATATCGAATTTCATGAGCTCGTCTTGTTCTACCAGTTTGGGATTGTTGAGGGTATCGCCCCATTCGATGGTGGCATTGTCCATTTCGTGTAGAAACATATTCATACGTGCGAGTGCCCAGGTACTCCCGTTGACTTCTTGTCCATTGAGGGAGACGTTCGTACTCCCAATTTCGCGCGCTACTTTGAGTAGCAGTGAACCCGAGCCACAAGCAGGATCGCAGATACGATTGCCATCTTTGGGTTCGACCAATTTAGCTAGTAGGATGGATACTTCTTTGGGCGTATAAAACTCCCCAGCTTTTTTTCCAGCATCCGAAGCAAATTTACCGATTAAGTATTCATAGGCATCTCCGATGATGTCATTGCCTTCCAGATTGGAGGGGCGGAGATCGAGCGTGGCGAAGTCGGTGAGGAGGTTTTTGAGGCGGCGATTGCGATCTTTGGTTTGTCCAAGATTGGGTTCGGAATTGTAGTCGATATTGCGGAATACTTTTTCGAGTTTGGAGCGATTGGCATCTTCCAGATCTTCTAATGCGATATTGATGATTTCGCCCAAATTATCGGCATTTCGATTTTCATAGATGTAATCAAAAGAACTTTCTCTGGGCATTTTAAAGCGTTCGTGTTTGAGGGCGCGTTCGATACGTGCGCTATCGCCTTGGTATTTTTGTTCGTATTCCTCACGTTTTTCTTTATGAACATCTGAGATGTATTTGATAAAGAGCATGGTGAGGATATAGTCTTTGTATTGGGTGGCGTCGATGGTGCCGCGAAAGGTATCGCAGGCTTTCCAGACGGTGTTGTTGATGGTATCTTTTGTTAGTTTCATCTTTGTGACGGTTGAATTTAATTTTTATGGCGAGTTAAGTAGTAAGCTAAAAAAATTGGTATAATAATTTTCATAGGTCAGCTCAAAAATTCAACATAATTTCCTTTTAGTCAATTATTTATTCAATTTCGAACTGACAAATTATTATACATGCAATTTTCGTTTAGCACTTATAAACTCGCTGGATATGTTCAGGCGAAGTTGGGAAACTTCGCCAATCCAAATTTTATAGTTGTGTTTTAATTAGTTGATGATTCATTCCTGATTTTTCCATAAAGTTGTTTTCAAAAATATTCCTACGGTTGATGCTACTTGAATATTGATAAAATAATGCCTATTTTTGTGATAGTAACAGAATCGTTTAGGACGTTTAGAGTTTGGGACAACTAATTGTTGGGCATAAACTCGCTGTTAAAACTCACATAGTTTTTCGGAGCTATGTGAGTTTTTTATACATGATTTTCAATGCCAGTCTTTTTCGCTTAGTACGTACTTCTACCAAAAGAGTGTGGCTAATAAATAGCCACACTATCATCTTTTGTTTAAGTTCGTTAATTACAAGACCATGGGAAAGTGTCTCCTTTTTTTCTGTTATTTTCCCATTGTAATGGTTGGAGATTATTGATATGATCTGTTCCTCCCTTGGATTTTGGGAAGATATGATCTATTTCCCATCCCATTGAAGAATCTGTATCTCCATAATCACTTCTTCTCATCACTTTTCCACATGTATCATGACGGTAAATTTGTGGGTCGTACCCAAGAATTATTCGTCCTTTGTTCCATACCTTTTGTATGGTAGTTGCATCAAATGCACTGTTGAATACCGTTGTATTCGTCATTGTATGTTAATTTAAAAAATTGACACCACCCGATATTTTGACGGATTAGGGGGCAATATAGCCGAGTCAATGTTTTGAATACTGGACGATAAGGTATATTTTTGTTTTGCAGAACATTGTGGATTCCAGTTTGGTGACAAACCGCTGGCGATCTACGATACCTTAAAGTCTTAAAGAGTGACTAGCTCTTTGAGGCTTTTTTTGTTGTCTCTATTTTATTTAAAATATCATTTAATAATCCTTTTTTGAGTTGTTTCTTTTGGTTTAAGAGTTCTTCCTGTAACTGAATATCTTTGTTTAACAAGTGGGCAAGCTGTATTATTTGTTGCTGTTGTAGAATTGTTGGTAATGGTACTTCTAAGGCTTGTAGTTCTTTTTTGGGGAGCGAAGGAACGGATGCGCCTGCACTCATGAGTTTTAATTGGTGTTGTGTTTTAGCCGAATTGAGCCAATGGGCGAGGTAATCGCCTTTGATCGCCTTTGTTTTTAGTTTCAATATGTAAAATAAGGAAGAAGGAACAACTTTCCCCCAACTACCGTCATACGCCCAAGCGAAGATTCGTAGGCCTTTTCCCGAAAGGATGACCTCATTTTCTTGTAAAATAAAGCGTTCACTTTTTTCGGTTAATGGAATAAAACTCTCCTTAAACAAGCTGGGCTGATAGTGTACATCAAAATGGCTAGCATGGAGGTATTTTAGTTCTCCTTGTGCTTGCCCTTTTTCAAAGGGACCAAATTGAATATTGGCTATGTCGCCCAGTTTTGGCATATTTTTTTTAGTTTGATGTTTCTTTTTTTGAACAAAGATATAGCTTTTTTTATCAATTATGCAAATTTATTTTTTAGTTTGGGGTTTCGGATTTGGATTTTGAGTGGTTTTTTTATAAAAAAACACCAGTTATCAAGGTTGGATGATAACTGGTGTAAAGAGTTATTTGTGAGATTTGGCTATAGATGCCTTCCCTGAAGTCGGAGACTTGCTAGTGTATTCGACCTAGTTTTGGAAACTAGGGTGAGTGGGGAATAAGCAATATCCCAAAGTTGCTTTTCTAATAGCCGTTTTTGTTCTTCAGACATTCGCGTTTTGTTTTAATAGAACTACAAGATACGTGATTTCGGGAAATGGCTTTTTTATGGTTTGGATTTATTTTTATTCATCATAGTTGAGACCGAGTACTACGAAGTGCTATTAGTAGAAAAAGTATTACAAATTCTTTATAGTACTTCTGTTGCCTTGATGATGGCAACGATTTTATTGGCTAATTCGTTTATATCTACTTCTCCTAAATTTGTATTTATTTTTATATCAGAACAGTGCCATTGCACATCATAATATCTATGAGCTTTAACCTCAGAATAACCTTGTTCTACTACGACTTTTTTGAATCGGTCTAAAGTCTGGTCATTATTCGATTTTAATGCAAAACATAATGGACTACCTGAATGTTTCCAATACTCAAACCATTCTCCAATAAAGAGTTTAAAAGAATCTGTATCATAGTAAAAGCCATACTCATCTAGAATTTTTTTGTTAAAACCTCCTATTTTTATGTCTTTTTTATGGAGTGTATCTTTAAGTTGATGGATGATTTTCGATAACTTTTCTAAGTTTTGAGGGGTGAATTTATCATTCATAAATTTCATAAATTGTTGGTCAAGAAATATTTTGGGTGCTTCAAACCATTGCTTTAAAAGTGTGAGGTATTCGGATAGTATAGGATTGGAATCATGGATTTCTTCCTCCTCAATTTTTTGGATGATGTTTTCCCAGTAAATTGTGGTACACGGTATAGGGGATTGCAATTCTTCTTTTCTGCTGTTGTATTCTTGAAGGTATTTATAATCGTGAGGAATCAATAAGACTAATTGTCGGATTTTCTTGCTTTTTTCTAGTTCTTTAAGATAGCCTGTTGGTTGATTTATGGTTAAAGCAGTATCATATACTTTTATCTCAATGAAAATTTCCATATCGAGATTAGAGATAACCAAATCAGGCCTTCCATTTTCTGTAGTTTTTTGAGTTGAAAAATCCTCAAAAGGGATTTCGTATTCTAACAAATCTTTATTGATTTGTTCTAAGAATAATTTTCTAAAAATCTTGTAGCGCATCAAGTTTTTAAATAGCTCCGTAAACGTGTTTTCGTTGTAGACTAAGTTTTCAAAAATTGTCATTTGCTATTTTCGTTTTCCTCTAGCATTAAGTAATTGTTTATCATATTTTTCTTGGACCAATTCTTCCAGTTCTTTTCGTCCCAAAGAAGTTGCCAAAAAGGAGATCTTACATTTGGTTTGCATCAAATCATTTAATTGAGATTCAATCTCATCAGAAAATTTCTTCTTTGAAGTCGCTTTGTAAAAGCTGGGGTGATTTGAGAAATATTTTTCGCCTAGTTTTCTTCGAAAGGTATGATTGTAGGTTTTCATTAAATCTTTCATCCTCTTTTTAAGATTTCCAGTCTCTCCAACATAACACATATCATTTTCAAACCAGATAAGATAAACACCAGCATGAGGGGGTATTACTTTTAGCCAAGACTTTTGCTTATCTATGGAAAATTGATCTGCTGTAATCAATTGATTCAACTGCTGCTTTAAATACTCTAATTCTTTCATACACCATTAAAATTTGAGGTGTATAATGTAAGCATAAATTTTGTTATACATATATATGATTTGAAAGTATATAGTTAACGGTAGAGAATATATAGAATACGGTAAGTTTTAAATATTATACGGATAGTTTCATGGACACTAAGTCTGGGAATAATCACTTTGTATTCAAACAAATATGTTCCTAGCTTTACTTTTAGTGTATTTTTACATATATTTGTTTTATAAAACTATTTTTTGTTTCTAAAATCAACTCTGTGATGATGCGAATTGTGAGGAATGGAATGAGTTGGCTGGTGATCGGCTACTCCATACTCATGGGTAGCCTTCCGCTTTTTATGGCTGGCTTTATTATGGCAGCGCTTGCCAATGGTGCGCAACAATCCCCTATCCTTTCGATGGCGGTGGTCAAAGGTATGAACTTTACTCGTGGGCGACTGGGGAATATTGGCTTTCGCCAACAAGTCGTGAAGGAAGGGAACGGCAACTATAGACGTCGAACGGTAGCCTTTCAATTACCTGAGACTGTTTCTAATCCTCGAACCCTAGGACAAGTCCGACAACGAACCAAGTTTAAGATGATTCAAGCGATTGGTTCAGCTTTGTCTGCTAAAGGAATTACCTATCATTTTTATCGTTCTGGTCGAGGAATTAGTGGTTATAATGCCTTTATTCGAGATGGACTGGCGAGTGCTATTGTGGAAGCACCAGATGGTACGCCTTATGTCGATTGGAAGAAGTTGCAGGTGACCAATGGTGATTTCTATAAAAAGATGAAGCCTTATCAAACCCAAACGCTGGAAGGCGACGATTGTCATTGTGCAAGATTGCTGACTTGGGATTTTGATTGGACTTGCGATCCAGATGGCAATGCTTTTGCCTTGAATTTAATTGGTATTAAGGTCGATGAAGAAGGAGCGATTGAAGATGTTGTTTGCGTACAGCCGCGTGTTCCTTTGAGTGCCTGTCATGCCGAAGTTTTACTGCCTCAATGCGATTGTTGTAAGACCTATTGGTATGCCTATTTTGTTGATCCTTATACGGGTTACTTTAGTTCGAGCACTTATGTTGGTACTTGTGATTGTACCTTACCTGTCTATGAAGGTGAATGTGGTACTTGTGTTCCACCTCCTGCTCCACCAAGCTTTACGCCGCCAACTGAATGTCCCGTACATTGTGGCGATGGAACAGAAGCGGTCAATCGAGCAGACATTGTTTATACAGGTCTTTCCAAAGTACCAAATGGCTATTTAAAAGACAGTCCGTTGATTTATCCTGCTTGTCCACTCATTCGAGTAGAAACGATGGTCAAGGAAGATCATGCTTATATGGCAACATTATCAAGCCTTGCGCACAATGGAATGTACCGTATTTTAGATGGCAATGGAATGTTAGTGACTGAATTCATGGGTACAAATGATGCAGATGATTGGAAAGAAGGAGGTATTGCTTACACCACGATGATGAATTTGGGTTATCAATTGAAAGTTGATCCAGCCGATAATATCATTCGTATTTCTGCAACCGATGGGCGTATTCTTTCAAGCATCCAAGTCGATGTAGAAAATGATGGCAACATCTATGATTTCAGTGCCTTACAATTGACGAGTGATGTTCTCTTTATGCCTAATCCAATAGATTCGATTGCTGAATTTATGGTAAAAACAAGCGATGGAACTATAATCTTCCAGGGTGATCCAAGTACATTAACGGATGGGCTTCTTGCAATTCAACCTACTTTTGAAGCTGGTATGGGTAGTATCATTTATACGGTAAAAGCAGTTCCCAAAGATAGTGCTTGTCCAAATGTAGTGGCGACTTATGAATTTGATGGGGATCAATTGGAGATGTTGAGTGGAACAGATATGCTTCATACGGATGCTTTGGTTCAAGAAACGGTTATCACTGCAAGTTCTATTGATGGGAATGGTGATGATGATCCAAAAATAGAAGATGGTGGCAATTAGCTGACTACTTGTCTTCACTAGCTTTTTTGTAGCGATTTATAAATAAATAATAGTCTGGTAGGTCGATGGTAGAAGTGGAATGGATGGAACGAAAACGACTTACTGGGCTATTTTTCCCCTATGTCCTTCGGACATCTCCCCAAAGGGGAGAAAATACAACCTTTGCCTGCGGCATATTCCCCGAGGGGAGAATTTACTTTGTTTGTGATGGTCTTTCTATTTAGTGTGCGAGATGATGGGTATACTTGGGTGGGTTAGTTTTAGTCTTTGGTAATGGGTCGGTGGTAGTTAATCTCTGGTTGGTTAGTTTCAATCTTGGAACATTTCTTTTCTTTTTTACTTTTTTAGATTTCTTGGTGATGGGTCGGTATCGATGTGGGTTTGAGCAGTTGGGACAGTATCGTTTGCTGGATGAAGGGAAGCGGGCTTTAGTTCCTGTGGATGGAATGTTCTTTTGGTATCTGGGGAATGAGTCAAAGGATCTTTCAAGAGCAAGTTTATTGCAGATTTTCGAAGCGGTATTTGAGGCTTGGGGAAAGGCGCTTGATCCTCTAGTATTTGTAAGAACAGAGGATAAAAAGCAAGTACATATTCAGCTGTATTTTGGCGCTCATGAGCATGTAGAATTGGATGCTTGTCCGTTTGCTTTTGATGGTAAAAATGGAATCTTGGCGCATGCTTTTCCGAAAGGATCAGGACAATTGAGTGGGCATATCCATTTTGATGAATCGGAAATGTGGTCCCCTCTGTCCTTTGGACATCTCCCCAAAGTGGAGAAAATTTCCCCTCTGCCTACGGCATCTTCCCGAATGGAAGAAGATGGGATTGATTTATTTCAAGTGGCTTTGCATGAAGTGGGGCACGTTTTGGGCTTGGGACATAGTGAGATTGAGGAAGCAATTATGTATGCTTTTTATGATGGAATACGGCAGGGTTTGCATTCAGATGATGTGGATGGCGTACAGGTATTATATCAAAATTATTTGCGCTCTTCTTTTTGGAATTGGTGGAAGGCATGGTGGGGGTGGTTGTTTCTCAGATAGTCTTTGGTCGGTGGTAGTTAGTCTACAGTTAGATAGTTATTAGTGGGTTAGTTATTAGTGGGTTAGTTTTTAGTTGGCTAGTTGATAGTTGGCTAGTTTTTGATGTGGGTCATTTATAAAAATTAAGAATGGAAGAGGTACAAGTTTTTCAGATAAGGCAGAATAAAGGTAGTCGCGCTAGTCGTCAAACGGCTTTCACTTATTGGCAACGCTATGGCTTTGAAGGTAAGATTGCTCGAAATGGATATATCTATTATGAAGGTAAAATTGCTAAAAATGGGAATTTGAATTTTGAAGGAAAAACGGCCAAAAATGGGGATTAAAAATTAGGACAAATGGAACCAGGACAAATAGTTCAAACAAAGCGAACTAAGGGAGGTCGAGCCAGTCAGGTAACAGCACTATATTATTGGAATCGATATGCTTACACTGGTAGAACAGCTAGAAATGGTCCTTCTTATTATGAGCGGAAGGAACGCGCAAAACGGAATTCACAAAATTAATTGCCATGGGAGATAGCATAAAATTGATGATGAGTGGTATAGCTTGGCTCTTTAATTCAGGCTGGTTTTTGGCTTTTGAAGATACCATCAATGGATTAATCAGTTTGGTGAGTCTCTTGATTATTTTGGTGGCGAATCTGGATAAATTAAAAACTCAGATGGAAAAGTTGATCAATTTTTCCAACAACAAAAAAAACGATGATTCGACTGGTACCTAATACTCAACAAAGTAGTTATCAAATACGATTACAAAATCATTTGGAGTGCCAAGCCATTCGATTGATTCAAGTTGCTAGAGCTGAAAATAGACTTTCTCATTCTCAAAAAAGGCAACTGGTCAAGCTTCGTAGCTGGTTGCAGGCTTATGAAATCAATTCTCTAAGCTTTCAGTCTGCTAAAAGTAATCATTTCGATGCACCTTATAATTGCTTTCCCGATGAAGATTGGTGTGGGAGAGATTGTACGTGTGTGTTTTCGTTATATGGTGAAAGAATTCGTTTTTAGTTTAATTACAGGATAAGTTGCGAAATGTAGTGAGAAATAGGTGGATTTCGCAACTTATCTAAAGTATTGAACAGATACTATTTCAATACTTGAAGTATTCTTATACGCAATTGAGTAAGTGATTTCGTAAATCACACATTAAACGTATTCCCGACCTTGCAGGTACGGGATTCAGGAAAATGCCGCTTTGAAAAAATCAAAAGTTATATACGAAAGGATTTTATCAAAACGGTATTACTACTTTATGCAATTCCAATAATCGAACTACGAATCCCTTTTGTCGTCTACAATTTTTAGTACATAAAGATTTTATTTTGAGCCATAACTCGTCCAAAAAGTATAGTTCTGCTGAAAATGGAAGGATTTTGATTATCAAAGCTATTATTGTATTTTAGCGAGATATAAATTTTATAAGTCGCTAAAATTCAGAATTCACTTCAAATGAACGATTTTTTTGTTGGTCGCACTGAAGAAAAAAATGTTTTACTCAAAGCATTGCAGTCTCGTCAAGGAGAACTTGTTGCTGTTTTAGGACGTCGAAGAGTAGGAAAAACGTACTTAATTCGTTCTACCTATCAAAACCGTATTGGTTTTGAGATGACAGGCGTACAAAATAGTTCGTTAAAGGATCAACTTCAAAATTTTACCAATCGGCTCAATTTTCATGTCCGCCCTCCTATTCCATTTCAGTGTCCTAATTCTTGGCTGGAAGCTTTTAATATGCTTATGCTTCATTTCAACAATCAAGAATTAAAGGAAAAAGTCGTCATTTTTTTAGATGAATTCCCTTGGATTGCCACCCGAAAATCAGGCTTTCTAAAAGCATTTGGCGTTTTTTGGAATACTTGGGCTTCTCAAAACAATGTCGTAGTTGTTATTTGCGGCTCTGCAGCTTCATGGATGATACAAAAAGTGGTACGTGATAAAGGTGGCTTGCATAATCGAATCACTCGAAGAATCCATTTAGCCCCTTTTAATTTAGCAGAAACGAAAGCCTATTTTGATCAACAACACTTCCATTTTAATAATTATCAAACCATCCAATTGTATATGGCATTGGGAGGAATTCCTCATTACCTCAAAGAAGTAGAAGGTGGTCAAAGTGCAGCAGAAAATATTGATCGAATTTTCTTCTCCAAAAGTGGTTTTCTCAAAGAAGAATTTGCCCTATTATATCCCGCCTTATTTGAAAATGCTGATTTACATATTAAAATTATTCGATTACTAGCCGAGAAATGGCAGGGACTGAGTCGTAAAGAAATTATTGATTTAGGTAAATTTTCAAATGGTGGAGGTTTGAGTAAGGTCATTGAAGAGCTTGAATATTCAGGTTTCATCATGCCATTTTATACATTTGGAAAAAAGAAAAATGGTATCCGATATCGACTCATGGATGAGTATTCTATTTTTTATTTGAAATTCATCGAAAATAAGCGATTAGAAGAAAAAGGGATGTGGAATAAATTTAGTCAAACACAGACCTATAAAATTTGGTCAGGCTATGCTTTTGAAAATATCTGTTTACGCCACATTAGTCAAATAAAAAAAGCCTTAAATCTTGATGCCATTTATTCTGAAACTTCCATTTATCGAAGTACAACTTCTAAAAAAACAAAAGCTACACAAATTGATATGCTTATTGATAGAAACGATCAAGTTATTAATTTACTAGAATTGAAATTTTACAATACGGATTTTGTAATGACAAAAAACTATGCGGAGGAATTAAGAAATAAAAAAGCGATTTTTCAAGAAAACACCAAAACACGTAAACAATTATTTTGGTCTTTGATGACAACCTTTGGAATGGAAGAAAACGAACACAGTCGAAGCATTATCAATAATGTATTAACTATGGACATATTATTTGCTGAAGGATAAAGCCTGTAGTCAAACGTAATCTTGGCGAGATATAAGGATAGATTAAGCTTCAAAAAGTGCATCCATACTAATATCATTTTGAACCAAGGCGGTAGTGTATGGATTTTGCGTCAAGCCATATGTACTAACAAACGTCAAGAATAGTGCCTTCCGTGTCTGTGTTTCATCCCTGAAACTACTTACTTTATTTCTTAGATTTTCAGCATAAGATTTGGAAATAGAAAATGGGTTGATGGAAAACTTAAGCTCACACAAATTAATAACCTGATCCCTTCGATCAATTACAAGATCTATTTGAGCACCTGGATCAGATGCTTTACTTCTCCAAGAACTCGCCTTAGTCTGAATAGCTGCTACCCCCAAGGCTTTTTTGATTTGTGGAATATGAGCCATACAAACTTGCTCAAAAGCATAGCCTGTCCAAGCCCTTTGAGCTGGACTATCCAAAGCACTTATCCAAACGTTTTCAAAATCAGTACGCTTATCCTTGATGAATCGTAAATAGAACAAGCTGTAAAAATCAGAAAGTCGGTAAAGCATATTGGACGACTTTTTATTAAATTGCGTGTATCGACTGATAAATCCACTTTCTTCTAATTCATTCAATAAAGTAGTCATTGTCCCTCCTGATTTAATCCCCGTTAATTTAGATATTTCTTTTCTGGTTAATCCCTTTTTTTTACTCGATAAAGCAAAAATGATAGTCTCGTGTTTTGAGGCATTTCTAAAGAGAGAGGCGAAAAGATTCTGAAATTCTGTCGTTAAAAACCCTCCTGCCGTAAAGCACATTTCTTCAATATTTTGAGCAGCACTTTTATTAGATGATACTGCATCCAAATAATACGGAATTCCACCCATTGCCATGTATAATAAGAGAATTTGATAACGATCTAAAACATTCGATTTGGATTTTAACATCAATTCCGTTTCATGAAGATTGAACGGATGAATTTTCATTCTTTGCGTTACCCGATTATGTAAGCCCCCATGATTATTAATCAATTCATTAATCATCCAAGAAGCCGCAGAGCCACAAGTAATTAAGATAATGTCTCTTCGGTTAGTTGCCCAGCTATTCCAAAAATGCTCTAATGAAATTAAAAAATCGGAACGAGGCGTATCTAGCCAAGGGAGTTCATCTAGAAAGATAATTTTTTTCTGCTGAGTCGGCTTTGATTCTAAATAATCCATCAATCGTTGAAATGCCATAAACCAATTCTTAGGAGGGCTATCTGATTCACGTTGCGTTTGACGATTTAGACCAACATGGAAATTTAGCAATTGCTGTTGTGTATTCGCATTTGCGAGTCCGATCAATTGGAAATCAAAATTATAATTGAAGTATTCACGTACTAAGTAGGTTTTTCCGACCCGTCTTCTTCCGTATAAAGCAACGAATTCCGATTTATTACTAGCAACAATCTTATCTAGGATTTGTATCTCTTTTTTTCTACCAATGATGTTTTCCATACTATAAAAATAGCAAAAAAACCTTCATTTTGGCTAACTTAAGTATTGCTAATTAGCCAAAAACGATAAATTTTAGCTGTTTTGGCTGATTAGTGAAGTTTTGATAGGAGAAAACTCCATTGAAAATTTAGATAAAAAAGCGTTGTTTCCTGTCTTGGATTCTGTAAACAGAGATAATTAAGTTTCAACGTATGGATCATCCTTTTTTAATAATTGGAAGAACGGAGCAAAAGATATTTTTAACGAAGCATTACCATATATTTGTTCTGAGGTTGGCTTGATATGAATATTTTTTCTTTGTCATCAATTACCTTAGTATCCCCAAATGTAAAATTCGTCCACCAGTGTGATTGATGGGGCTTACACTTTTCCCAATGACGATACCATCTTCAGGGGCTCGGTATTCTTTAACAACATCGCCAAAAATATTCCGCATCGTGGCAATGATCGTTCCTTTTTTTACTAGATCGGTTACTTGTGGATGTACCGTAAGAATGCCACCTGTATCCGAATAAATCCAATAGGAATTTTTACATATCACTGTTTCTTCATCGGCTTCTTCTACTTCCGCTTCGGTCATACCTAGATAACTCAAAACATTATGAATACCTGTTAACCCGTCTCGAATGAGTCCTTTTTGAAAGGTGTTAGGATTTCCTACTTCTAAAGTGATAGCAGAGATACCTATTTCTTCTGCTGCTCCTCGCAAGGTGCCATCGCTCGGTGGATTGTGAACAATGATTTGTGCATTTTGTAATAGTGCCATTTTCCGAACCGTTTTATCATCCATATCTGCTCGGATATAATAGGAATTGACACGTCCATTACTGGCAGTATGTAAATCAATCAAAAAATCAAATTCCTTGATGATCCGATGAAAAATCCGCCAAGCATACACTTGACTTACCGTACCATTGGCTTTGCCTGGCATGATATGATTGAGGTCTGTGCCATCAATAAATCGTCTTTTCTTTCGAAGTAATGAAGGCACATTAATAACAGGTACTCCTACAATTGTTCCTGATAGCTCTTCAATGTTAATTTCTTTAAATAAACGTTGAATAACAGGAATTCCATTCAGTTCATTACCATGTACGGCAGCAGTGAGTCCTAGTACTTTTCCATCCTTTTTACCCCTAGCAAGCAAAACAGGAACACGAACAGGAACACCCATTCCATCGGTAACGATTTGTAACCAATAACGACTAATACAGCCCTTGGGGAGTTCTTTTAGGCTTAACTCGTGAATGACAGGTGTATCATTTGAATGCAGCAGTCCGAGCATTTTCGTTCATTTTTTGGAGGATGTATTCTCCGATTAATTGAATGGTTCTTTTTACTAAAGGTTTTCCTGTTTGTTCAGCGATTTGAGGTAAGCCTCCAATGCTGGTGGTATTGATTTCAGATAAAACGCGTTTCCCTTCATTGCCCATTAAGGTATCTACCCCATACATAAGGATTCCCATTTCAGTAAGAATAGGATGTATTTGTTGTACAATAGCTCGTTCTGCCTCATCTACTTTTGATAAAATAGAATGCCCACCCATCGCCACATTACACAGCCAAGAATTTTCAGCAGGAAGGCGTAAAGATGCTCCTAAAATTTCACCATTGACAACAATGATGCGTTTGTCACCTTGGGAAACATTTTTGAGAAATTGAACCCCTAAAAATTCAATCTTTTGATTTGCTATTTGTTCTTTAAAAGAAGCAAAAGAAAAGGATTGATTTCCTTCCCAAACTGTATCACCATCTATTTTTAAAATACCTTTTCCACCATATTCCCTAAAGGGCTTTAAAACAATGGGAAATTGATGTTTAAACTCGATAATATCATCTATTGATCGACAAACTTTCATCGGGGGACAACAAGTAGAAAAATTCAGTAAAAATTCTTTACTCCCTGCTTTATAAATACCATTGGGATCATTAATGATAATTTGTTGCGGAAAGGATGCACTCAAAAAATCAAGAAATTCCTTCGATAAAGGAGGCGGTAGTCTCAACCAAATGGCATCATATTCTTTAACTGAAACTCTCAGTAGATTACTTTTTAGCTCTTTTCCATCAGGGTGAAATGAAAAAAATTCTGTGGCTGGACACGCATAAAGTTGATCGGTATTTTGATCTTTGAAAAAATAATCATTAATGGTTAGATGTCTGGTAGCAACATCTATCTGACTACAAAAATCAGCCTGTTGCATCATACGCACTAAAGCGTAGAGCGAATTTTCCCTAGAATGATGCTGATGGTCGGTAAGGACTAATAATTTGAATGTACGTTTCATACCGATGATATTATATAAAATTACCAGTTTAAGAGATATGCAAAAATCAAAGGAGCTACGATTGTCGCATCCGATTCGATCACATATTTGGGCGTTTCAGGGAGTAATTTCCCCCAAGTGATTTTCTCATTTGGAACAGCTCCTGAATACGAGCCATAACTCGTCGTAGAATCACTAATCTGACAGAAATACGACCACATCGGAATATCCTCTAATTCTAAATCTTGGTGAAGCATGGGTACAACACAAATTGGGAAATCACCTGCTATTCCACCCCCAATTTGAAAAAAGCCTACGCCTTTTTCGATGGCATTATCTTGATACCATTGGGCTAGTTTCATCATATAATGAATTCCCGATTTCATCGTATGAGGAGATAGGATATTTTCAATACAATAAGAGGCAAAGAAATTACCACAAGTCGAATCCTCCCAGCCCGGTACAATAATAGGAATCCCCTTTTCTGCTGCCGCTAAAAGCCAGCTATCTTTCGGATCAATTTGATACTTATCTTCTAGTTCTCCGCTCAATAAGATTTGATAGAAATATTCATGTGGAAGAAAACTCTGTCCATTATTTTCTGCTCTTTTCCACGCATTAAAAAGATGTTCTTCGATAGCTCGCATGGCTTCTGCTTCTGGGATACAAGTATCCGTCACTCGATTAAAATGATTATCCAAGAGTTCTTTTTCATCCTGAGGCGATAAATCTCGATAATTAGGAACGCGTTTATAATGATTATGCGCTACCAAATTAAATACATCTTCCTCTAAATTTGCGCCTGTACAGGTAATGATGTGTACCTTATCTTGTCGTATCATTTCAGCTAGGGATTTACCGAGTTCTGCCGTACTCATTGCACCTGCCATGGTAATCATCATTTTGTGTCCCGCTTCAATTTGACGAGAATATTCTTGTGCGGCATCTACTAAAGTAGCAGCATTGAAATGTTTGAAATGATGTAAAATAAAATTAGAAATAGGCCCTTTATTGTTCATAATTAGAAAATTTATAGGATAGCATTTTATAATATAATTTGGCGGCTAAAAACTGTGGTGCATGTAATCCGTCGATGGGAGCAAGCTCTACAATATCGAAGCCCACTACATTTTTTTGGGTAAAGACTTTTTTCAGGTAATTGGTCACTTCATACCAAGTCAGTCCGCCTGGTTCGGGGGTACCTGTAGCAGGCATAATAGAGGGATCAAAAGCATCTAAGTCAAAGGTGATGTAGACATTGTCTGTCATTTGATCAATAGAGGCTTGCATCCATTTATTTTTTTGAGCAATTTTATGTGCGAAATAAACCTTGTCTTGATCCATATATTGTGTTTCGCTCTGATCCATACTTCGAATACCCACTTGTATCAGATTGCAATGTTGGCTCGCATCATATACTGCACAAGCATGATTGTAAGGCGTACCTTCATAGGCAGGGCGTAAATCGGCATGGGCATCAATTTGTAGTACCGTAAGTTTATCAAAACACTCATAAAACGCCTTGATGATACCAATACTAATAGAGTGTTCCCCTCCAAAAAAAGTGAGAAATTTATCGGTCAATAGCATTTTTTGGGTATGTCTATAAATCTGTTCAAACATATCTTTTGGACTAGAAAAAGCTGTTAATTCTTCCGCCAGATAGATGCCCTTTTTATAGACTTCTGAGTCCGTTTCTATATCATACAATTCCATATTATAAGCTGCTTCCAAGAAAGCATCAAAGCCTTTATCCGCGCCTTTCCCCCACGTACTAGTACCATCATAAGGGATGGATTGTAATAGAATATTTGCCTTGTCAAAGGAAGCATACTCAAGAGGTATGCCTGCAAATGTTTTTTTATAGTTCATTTTTCTTCTTTATTATTTATAGCCCAAAATCGCAAGCATTTCATCTACGGTTTGCTCATTTCTATATACTGAATCCACAAAATTGCCTCTTTGATCGCGATCTATGATAATCAATTTAGGTGCAGGAATAAGGCAGTGCTTAATGCCCCCATATCCGCTAATGGAATCTTGGTAAGCTCCCGTATGAAAAAAGCCAACATAAAGCGGTTCTTTATCCTTATCTTGAAATTTGGGCAAGAAAATTTGTTGGTTGAAATCTTCTGAATTGTAATAATCAGAGTGATCGCAACTGATTCCACCAATATTGACTTTGGTGTATTCGTTTTCCCATTTATTGATGGGCAGAAGGATAAATTTTTCTAAAATTGACCAAGCATCAGGAATGGTATTCATCAGGCTATTATCCACCATATACCATGTTTCTCGATCATTTTGTTGTTTTTGTTCCAAAACTGAGAAGATAATCGCGCCACTTTCACCAACGGTATATTTTCCAAATTCGGTGAAGATATCAGGTTCTTCAATTTGAGCCTCTACACAAGCTCCTTTTATGTTGCGAACAATCTCGTCGATCATATATTCATAATTATATTCAAAACCGAGATTATTCCGAATGGGAAAGCCTCCACCTAAATTTAGGGCTTTGATAGCTGGACAAGCCTGTTTTAATTCGACAAATAGTTTTAATGCTTTTTGAAATTCTCCCCAGTAGTACAAATTATCTTTGATCCCTGAATCAATAAAAAAATGTACCATTTTAAGGGATAAATTTTCATCTCCCTGTATTTGCTCTTGGTAAAAATCCATGATTTCAGAAGGACGAATCCCTAAACGAGAGGTATAATAGGCAGATTGGGGTTCTTCATCGATGGCGATACGAATGCCTATTTTTATAACACCTTTATAATCAGCAGCATATTGTTTGATGCGCTGTATTTCAGATTTAGAATCCAAAATAAGTATGGAGTTTTTAAAACCTTCTTGATTTAATTTGATGATTTTCTCCAGATAATCTTTTGTTTTATATCCATTGTGAACAATAATCGTATTTTTGGTTAAATCGCCTTCTTTATACAAACGAAAGATCAAATCTATATCAAAAGAGGAAGAAGTTTCCAGATGAACGTTTTCCTTTAAGGCTGTTTTGACGACATGTGAAAAATGACAGCATTTGGTACAATAACAATAATGATATTTTCCATTATAACTATGCTTTCGGATAGCTCGATTGAATAAATTACGGGCCTTTTTGATTTGAGCAGCAATACGAGGTAGATAGATGAGTTTGAAAGGCGTACCGTATTTTTCAATAAGGTATTTTAAAGAAATACCATGAAAACTTAGATAACCTTCTTTTAAATCAAACCCCTCTTGTGGAAAATAATAACTTTGGTCGATCAGATCGAAGTAGCTATTCTTCATTAACTTAACTCAATTTTATTTCATTTATTAAAGAAGGATCATTATTTAGGCTTTTAAACAAGCGTGTTCTAAATTTTCCTTGTTTATTCATCAATGTTTTAGACATCTTATCAATAGCCACCATAGAAAGTACCGTTTGAATATACGCTTCGATGAGATCATCTAAGCCAATTCCTAATTTGTTAAAATCACGTCGATCCATGAGCACCAAGCGATTAGTATCACTGCCCCAGCTTCCGTCCGTATTTTTATAGGAGAGGTTTGTTCCTAGCATTTGCCAGCTATTGGTACTATTTTCGATTTCATTGACCAGGGGTTTTTCTGCACGACGCGCATAAGTACACAAGGGGCGAATCCCCTTTTCGGTAGCACTCACCATCATTCGAATATCAGCTACAAAACTGTGATTTTTTTGATTGGGAACAGTGCCCACATGATAGAGTTTTCCAGAAGAAGTCGTACTACTCCATTTGTAATTACCAATCAAACTTTGTACGATAAAAAGATCATAATCGAACTCCAACTCCATAAAATGATCGAGTTCTTTTTCTGTTACAATGGTATAAACTCCTTGTCCTGCATTGCTATACGGTACTTTGATTACAGCATGCCCGCCCATTTTACGAACCCAAAGGGGAATTTCATTTTTACGAACGTCCCAGATGGTTTCGGGTGTATTGATTTTTAGACCAGCATGGGCTATTTCAGAATTGAAGATGTCGTAGGCTTTGGCGGCGACCATTTTATTGCGCCCTCCAGCAAGGCAAGCGATGATGGGATTTAAAATACGTGTCTTCGAATGAAGCGGTAGTCTGTTCCACGGTTTCTGCGTCAAATATCGAAAAGCCGCGCGAATAGGAACAAAACTACCGTCTTCTATCCGAACATTTAGAATACCTTCCCTAAATTGTACGGGAGGGTTTTCTCCATCATGATAAAAAGGTACAAAATACACAGGTTCATTCATGACATCGGCAATGACCTCTGCATAGCCTGATGCTTCCATTTCGTTTTTGTCGTAAATGACGGCTAAACCGCCCTTTATTTTATGGCGTAAGTTTTTCAAGTAGGGCTTGAAGGTTCGTTCTACCATCAAGCGATAACTCCCTTGTTCTTGATTATCATCCACTAAGGGCATGGATTTTTGTCCAGAAGGACAAGAATTATTTTCAATGACTACCATTTGGCGTTTACCTCCCGCAGAGGTTACATTGAGCAAGTCTGCACCTGCCCAAAGGAAATATTTACTTTTATAGTTAAGGATTTCTCGAAGAGATTCGGCTTTGACGGTAGGATGAAGGTGGCAATAGCGCGAAATGATACGTTCCTGCTCCAAATTCAAGAAAAAATTAATCATGGGATGGATAGTCGCATTCAGTGCTTTGGGATACCAATGCCGATGCGCCTCAAACTCCCCCGGTTGAATGACAACCGCTGAATGCAGGGTCTTAGTTGCTAACATGATGTTCGGATATTGAGGAAAGAAAAAAGAATGAATGTTCCGATTTTGTTATTCCTTCATCTTTCCTTTGTTTTAAAAAACTGCCGCAAAGAAGCGAAGTGATTCTGAAGAAATTCTGAAGAAATGGGGGTTCTTCAAAAAAAAGTAAAATTCAAATTTTCTTCAGAATTGTATTATTAATTTGTACGGCTTTTTAATGGCGAATATTAAATCATTTCACCTATGCAAAAGAAAATATTTGTTGTACTATTACTATTTACTTATTTTGTTCAATCCATTATGGCGCAAACGGATATTAAGATCATTTCATCTATAGATTTAGCGAGTATTCCTGCAGGAACGACACAGCACTATTATCTACATTTGATTAATAATGGACTAGGGCAAGCAGTCTACATTCCTATTATGATTGCAAAAGGAGTGGAAGAAGGGCCTGTTTTCGGTATGGTGGCTGCTATTCATGGAAATGAACTCAATGGTATTCCCATCATTCAAAATGTATTTAAACAAATCGATGCCCAGCAACTCAAAGGAACGCTCATTGGGGTACCAGGAGTGAATGTAGTGAGTATGGATCGAGATCGACGACGTTTTGTAGATGAAGAAGATTTAAACCGAAATTTTCCAGGAAAAGAAAAAGGCAATCGTTCCCAGCAATATGTCTATAAGATTAAAGAAAAACTGTTACCCCATTTTGATTACCTCGTGGATATGCATACGGCTAGTTTTGGTAGACTTAATTCCTTATATGTTCGAGCAGATTTATCAAATGATCTAATCGCTCAAATGGCAAACCTTCAAGATTGTGATATTATTCTAGATAGTAAAGGGGTGCCCTCTACAGGAGATGGTATCGCCATGCTCCGAACATTTCGAGCAGAAGCCATGCTACAAGGTACTCCTACAATTACGGTAGAATATGGTAATCCACAAGTTTATCAAGCCGATATAATCGCTAGGGGCGAAAAAGGCATGCTCAATATTATGCGATGGCTAGAAATGCTAGATGAACCCATAGAACAATTCCCCACTCCTCCTATTGTTTGTAAAAAATCATATTGGATCTATGTAGAAGAAGGTGGTTTATTGGAAGTACCTGTAGCCTTGACTCAAATACTCAAAAAAGGAGAACTGATTGGTGTCGTCAAAAATTTATTTGGGGAAGTAATTCAAGCTTATTATGCGCCCGAAGATGGTATTGTCATTGGGAAAAGTAGTAATCCTGTTAATATGGATGGCGGACGTATTCTTCATCTTGGGATTATTAAATAAAAGGACTCCTATAAAAACCTTTTCTAATTATTTCTTCAGAATAACTTCAGAATTGAATACTAGATTTGTAAGGTAAATTAATGGGTATCTAACAACAAAGCCGACAATATCGCTTTAAATGGTTTTAATCTAGTGTATTTATACTCCTGTTGAGAGAATTTAATGTTTCCATAAATTTGAATTAACCTTTTACAGGATTATTGGTGGTTTTATCAAATTTTCGTCCATGTTCAAATAGATACACGTCTTTTTTCCAGTGTGGAAATGCCTTCCATGCTGGATTTTTTTTGTAAAAATGCCCCGATTTATTAAATCCTTCAAATTTTCTTCAGAATTGGGCTGTAGTTTAAGGTAAAATCCATAAAATGAACAAATTAAAAATCTGGTGGCGGTACTTTCGGTTTCGACGCTACCTTCAACAGAAACTAAATCAATTGCCTTTACTCCTCATAGATGAGCTGGAGTATGAACTAAATGATAGCCATCATCAACCATTTATTCCCTCACAATATGAACAGATGCTTTAATTCTTATGCCTATCATTAAATCTAAAAGAGTCATAACAAGCTCAACTAAACTAGAACAAGTTTCTTCTAGCACATCTCCGTCATGGGGCAAGAGGATAAAAACTATTCTGCAAAATGGCACTAAAAAAATGATAGCTTTTTTTCAATAATACTACAAAGTTCAGATTTTCTTCAGATTTGAGGTATAAACTTGTAGTCGAATGCAATAGTCAATCATTAAACATACATAAGTAAGAAATTTATAGAACGTACAGCATGCTTAATGCAATTTCCTTTCTTTGTCGGATGATGCACCATTCCATCCGACAATTTTTTTCTAAAAAAAAAGCTATGAATAGAATAAAGGAACTAATTTTTTAAGGTGCATCAAATGGAGGTCTTTTTAAGAAAAAAGTTGTTTTCACCTAATGATCTTCTAGATGCACCTTTTTTAAAAATATAACCAATGAATGATACAAAAGATGGCGTGAGTCGATATTCTGATGCTGATTTAGCAGAATTTAAACTTAATATAGAAACAAAACTAGCACGCGCCAAACAACAACTAGACAGCCTAGAGCAACAACTTAAAGAAACGACCGATTCCAAATCAAATGAAGGTGATTGGATGGATGATAGCTCTATGGCACAGGATTTAGATATGTTGTCGTATATGGCATCTCGTCAACGAAAACATATCATAGATTTAGAAAATGCCTTGATCCGTATCCACAATAAAAACTATGGAATTTGTATGGTAACAGGAACATTGATAGATAAGAAACGCTTAATAGCTGTACCTACTACTTCTAAATCTTTGCAAGCAAAAAATAGTGCGAAACAGAAGGTAAAAGAACCGACAAACCCTAAGCGCACCCTTAAACCAATTAAAGCGAAACAAACCATAGTCACACCAATCAAGCAAGATCAAAATGTGCTAAAGCCATTGAAAGAAGAGGATTTAATGGATGATTTTTCTAAGGATGATTTGGATTTAATGGATGATTTACTGAAGGACGATTTCGATAATATAAAAGAAGAGGATTTTTATCTTGATTAAAAATGTTATCCATATTTCTTTGCTTAACAATAATAGGAAAAGCTTTCAAGAGCCCTCTTGGAGGCTTTCCTTTTTTAGCGTATTAATTGTATATTTAGTTGTTCAACACTTGTTATAATGAAACTACTCCTCATAGAAGATGAGCAAGATTTACTGGACTTGATTCTTCGTTACCTTAAACGAGAAGGCTATGTCTGTGAGTCGGCAACTGATTTTCGGGAGGGCTATAAAAAGATCAATAATTATGAGTATGATGTAGTGATTGTTGATTTGAATTTACCTGGGGGCGATGGATTACAATTGGTAAAAATGCTACGAAGCGATCAGTCTAAAGCAGGTATCATCATTACCTCAGCACGAGACACTGTAGATGATCGAATATCAGGACTGGAATTGGGGGCAGATGATTACTTAACCAAGCCTTTTAATTTACCCGAATTAAATGCTCGAATTAAAGCCGTGCTACGTCGTAAAACCAACCAATTTAGTGATGAATTAAACTATGGTGATTTAGTAATTCATTTAGACGAACGAAAAGTCATTGCAACAGGTACAGAATTGAAATTGACCAAAAAAGAATATGATATTTTACTCTTCTTGGCTCGAAATAAAAATAGAATCGTGACCAAAGATAGTATTGCAGAATATCTTTGGGGCGATTATATGGATGATGCTGTTTCCTTTGATTTTATTTATGCGCACATTAAAAATCTTAGAAAAAAATTGGCAAATCACGAGTGCGGTAATTTCCTGAAAACGGTCTATGGGATCGGTTATAAATTTCAAACACATTGAAACGGCTGAAGCATTTATATTCTATTCCTTTTTTGGTGGCCCTGGGAGTGGCTGTAATTCTAATAAAACAGTTGCTACCTAGTGAGCTTTTTTATTCGGCGGTGTGGGTAGTCGTCATTCCATTGATTATAATTGCTATTGGTTTTAGGATGATAACTTATTATCGGATACAAACCATTCGCAACCAATTGCTCCAAATTTTTCAGACCTTAGAAGAATTTGATGTAGATGAACCCACCAAAGTGATTTTTGAACAATCGCCCTATCCCATTTTTAATGAACTCAATGAATATTTAATCGAACTTATCAATCGTATACGCGCGACATATCAAGCGAATAAGCAGTTTACCCAGAATGCTTCACATGAATTACAAACGCCACTTGCCATCATCAAGGGGCATATTGAATTACTCTTACAATCACCGCATCTTGGAGAAAAAGAAATTACTTCTTTAGCGACTGTATTACAAAATACAAATCGACTTTCTAAAATTAATAGCTCCTTGATTTTACTATCTAAAATCGAACATCAACGATTTTCTGATAGCACAAAAGTAGATTTTTCAAGGATTGTAGATGAGGTTTTACAAAATTTTAAAGATTTGATTCAAATTCAGGAAATTGATGTTCAGAAAAAGGATAATACTCCTTTTATAGTAGAAATGAGTGAAACCCTTGCCGAGATATTAATTGCCAATTTAATCCAAAATGCTATACGCCATAATATTGAGCAAGATGGTTTTATTCAAATTGAAATGGATAGCAATCATCTAAAAATCAAAAATTCGGGTAAGTCTATTACCGCAAAACCAAAGGAATTATTCAAACGATTTAAGCGAGAATCCGAAGTAACTGAGAGTTTAGGTTTGGGTTTATCTATTGTACAACGAATTTGTGAGCAATCTAATTTACACATACAATATGTAATCGAAGATCAGCTTCATAATTTGGTGATCCAACAAGTTTAAAAAATTCTTGACCTAGATATTTTCAAGAAACGTTCTTTGGCAGAATTTAGTTTATACCTTCAGTCAAAACACTATACTCGTACCACATTTAAAGTCTTTGCTACTTTTTGCAACTCCAATAAACGAGCTTCTCTGTCCGCTAATTCTAAATCAGAAATGTCCATATATTCTTCTGTTTGTGCTTCGCTAGCGTGTCCTAAGATATTTTTAATGGTACGTAATGCCCAACCTTCCATGTAGCGATTAGAAGCAAAAGTACGGCGTCCTGCGTGGCTCGATACAAATTTCCATTTGGGTGCAATTTCATCTTTTACGGTGCCCCCTTCACTATAGACCCGTAAGAAGGTGCTGTCGGGAATCGCTAATTTTAATACTTCTTTAATCGAACGATTAAAGACCTGAGAAGCCATTGTTGGTAATTCATAATCGTATTTTTTCAAGATAACGAGCAATTCATCCATCACAGGAATATAGACTACATTCTTTGTCTTTGCCATCATCAGTTGGATAAACAAACGGCCATTATGATCGATCAGATGGGAGCGATTAATATTTCCCCAATCGCTGATACGCAGACCTGAGAAACAAGCCGCAATAAACATATCACGTACTTTATCTAAGAAAGGCTTTTCGCTAAAATCATATTGCATGATTGTTTTTACCTCATTAGGATTGAGCCGAATTTTATTCTTCACTTTTACCCGTTTTATGGCAAAACCTGTTTGTTGAAATTTAGTATTAGTATGGTATTCTCTTCGTAAGGCTTCGTGCATAAACTGCTTGACCACCTGTAGTACTTTTGAGGCATTATTGATGGAATGATTACGAGGAGGCTGATAAAGCCACGTTTCAAAATCAGCTTTAAATTTCCAGTCAATGGAATCATAATCTAATTTGATGCGCTTTTCTTTGGCGTAATTTCTAAGATGCTCATAGACCCCGGGAATTTATCCCAACGTTTTTTATTAGAACTTCCTCTGGCTTTACGCTCCTCAATAAACTGCTCGATGAATTGAAACAAGGTGGGTTTGCCTTTTACCTTGGGCTTTCGTTTTCGATTTCCATTAGCGATTAATTTCTTAAATTTGTCTAGAGAAATGTCGCCAAAATCATTTTCTACATAGATTTCTGTGACAAGCTCTTCGTAGTATTTTAGGCGTTCGTTGAGTTCTCGATACTCTTGGTAATAACCTTTTACACTCTTAGCGCGTTGCTTATTTTTGTCCCAATATTTGGAAATTACCTTCTCTCCTGTAGAATATAAAATGCGATTTCCATTATAGCGATAGACTAAAATTATGAGTATTTCTTCGTTGGCTTGAGTGTTAGGATCGTGGCTTTTTAGGTTAAATCGAACCTTTGGAATCTTCGTTTCTTTAGGCATAAAACAGCTTTTTTTGATGGTAGAAATGTATACCTAAGATACAAAAATTAATTGAATTAGTCGTCGTTTTGGTCGTCGTTTTCATTAATTGCCAGTAATATTACATGACACAATAAATACATAAGTAATTGATAATCAATGTATTTAAAATATCACAGAATGTCATACGAAGAGACAAATCAAGTCTCTCTCTCGCTACAACTTTATCGCAAAACCGCTTGACAATTAACGTATTGTCAGGCGGTTTTGTCGTTTATAAGATGACTAGGATGGTTATTAAATATTAACTAGAAAATTTATCCTTATGAGTATCCCCAAGAATGAAAAGTTAATACACGAAATAAATCAACGATGGAAAAACATGGTTGATAATTGTACTAAAGGTATTGATCTACATCATCCTTCTATCGAAGATGCTCATCAACTGGAGCAAAATCGTTTAGCAATAGAACATCAACTATTAAAAATAAAACAGTTGCTTTCTCAAAAAAGAAAGCAATCTTTAGAAAGACATGCCTTAGAATACGAAAAAACGTATGTCGAAAATATTTTGAAAGAGTTAAAAGCATATTCTAATCGAATATGGAATAAACTAAATGAGTTTGAACCCTATTTTACACCTCAACTCGATCAAATACTAATGTCTCTTATCCAAAAATATGGTAAGGAACTTAAAGTATGGCATCAAGGTGAGGAAGTCAGCTATTTTGATTATGGTGCAATTTATACCAAAGATCGTCTTGAAATTGTAAAAAGAGATTTTATACGTAGCATTTTAAGTCAAGAAAGAGGGCATATTTTAAGACTGATCAATGATCCATTATTTACCAAAAAAGATATTGCATTTCAAATTAAAAAAGTACTACAAGATATAGAAAATTCTTACATCGAAGCTAAAACTCATGCGATTAAAGATGCTTCTTATCATATTTCATTGGCTAGTAAATTGTTTGATACTAAAGTACTTACAGCCTTTTATCGACAGTTGTTGATTAATATTGGCTATCAAGAAGAAAATTCAGATAATATTTCTCGAAATGGAATGTTTGCACAATTGACCAGAGAAGAACAGCTCCTTGCTTGTTTCTATTTTATGGAAAATATTTTTGGAATTGACGTTGAACAACAAATTACCCAACGGGTGAGTGCAGAGAATATTAATCGTTTTTTTTGTATGGTGACCGATGATATTCCTGAAAGCGGAAATAGTCAAAGTTCTAATTTTAGAACGCCTGCCCAAAATGTAAAAAAACATATTAATCAACGAGAAAAAGGAAAAGATAATTATCCCAAATCGTTACTCGAAAAATTAGTACCCATCTTTGAGAAACTTAATGTCAATAAAACGGCTATTGAAAAACTCAAACATAAAATTGATCTTTCCTAAAATGGGGAAATAATCGGGGATTCCCCAAATACCAACATTACTCCTTTATCGCCATAATATTGCAATATATTCTTAATCAAAAAGCAATTTTTATGGAAGCATTTGTCATGACGGCTGTTCCACTTTCGCAACTCCGATCAATCTTTCGAGAAGAGCAAGAACAGGCAATAAAAAAACTAATTCCATCTATTCTTACCAATAATCAAGTCAATAATGACTTAGCTAATTCTGACAAGTATATCAGTAAAAAAGAGGCAGCTGAAATAGCAGGAGTAGGCACGTCTACTATAGATAATTGGATAAGAGCCAAGCAGTTTACAAAATATAAATTTGCTGGCGCAGTTCGAATTAAATTATCAGAACTAATACGCTTTTTAGAAACAAAAGTAGTATAACTTTTCAATCTCCATTCCAAAGCAAAAGAAGATAAACCTATTTCCTCATTTTAAAAATCATACTATGGCAATGACCAATGTATCCACTCAGGATAGTATTTCTTCGACCAATCAAAAACGAAAATTTTATACCTATTTAAGAAAATATACAGCAACAGCTTCTATGGCAGCCAAAGCAACAGGTATTAAACAAAAAAATCTTTGTCGCTACAAAAGACAACTTGAAAAAGAAGGCTTGCTTTGGCAAGTAGAAGAAAAAATATGTCAAGAAACAGGCTTTAGAGCTTGGTATTTAACAACTGACCCAGCCAAAGCAACAAAAAAATCTAACTGAAATTTTAAAGCTACAGAAGAGTATATGAATTTGATAAATGATTTGAAACAAGAGGCAGAACAACTCAATAATACCCATGAAACCCCGTCTGCAAAGGAATTACTCGCCATGATAATGGCACAAATCGAAACAATTGATTTCAATGAATTATTGGAGCTTAAAGATGGGGGAGATAAACCCAAACAGAAGCATTATATCGTTGCAATAATTGAAAAAATACTCGCCATTGCAATACAAAATGATTGGGGACTTTGTAGACAGTATGATTTTATCTATGTCTACAATGGGCAATATTGGCAACAAATTGATAAATACGAACTCAAGTTTTTTCTAGGGCAGGCAGCTGAAAAAATGGGGTATAACAAAATGGAAAGTCGCTACTATGAATTTCAAGACAAATTATATAAACAATTTCTTGCAGCTAGTATTTTTTCCATTCCTGAAACTCCACAAAATAAAGTGCTTATCAATTTAAAAAATGGCACAGCAGAGATTACTACAAAAGGCTTGAAACTAAGAGATTTTGATCGTCATGATTTTTTGACCTATCAACTACCTTTTGAATATAAACCTGATGCTAAAAGCCCCATTTTTGATCGCTTTATAAAGCAGGTCTTGCCAGACGTAGAATTACAAAATGTGGCAGCAGAATTTTTTGGATACATTTTTACCAAACATCTCAAACTCGAAAAATGTCTCTTGTTTTATGGCGGCGGAGCCAATGGCAAAAGTGTATTTTTTGAAGTGATTAATGCACTTGTAGGAGAAGACAATATCACTAATTTTAGCTTAGGTAATCTTAAAGAAGAACATAATCGTGCTTTAATTCAAAACAAATTGCTCAATTATGGTTCTGAAATACGTGGAAATATTGAGGCTGATGTTTTCAAGCAGTTGGTCTCAGGAGAGCCTATACAAGCAAGACTTAAGTATGGCAATGCATTTATCATGCGTAATTATGCAAAACTTGCCTTCAATTGTAATTCGTTACCAAATGATGTTGAACAAACCAATGCTTATTTTCGACGATTCATCATTGTTCCCTTTGATGTAACCATTCCTGAAGAAGAACAAAATCCTTATTTGGCAAATCAAATTATATCTAATGAACTAGCAGGAGTCTTTAACTGGATGCTTTTAGGATTAAATCGTTTGCTAAAGAATAATAATTTTTCTCCTTGTGAACGTATCAAAAAAGAAGTCAACACCTATAAAACGCAAAGTGATTCGGTCTATCTATTTTTAGAAGATACGGATTATCATCCTTCCAATGAGCGAGCAGAGAGCTTAAAAGTTATTTATAGAGAATACAAGATTTTTTGTTCAACGGATGGTTATAGACCTATTAGTAATCGAAAGTTTGCCAAACGATTACGAGATATAGGATATTTCTTGGAGCGAAGAACGCAAGGAATGGTCATTTTTATCGAAAAAAAATATAGCTAATGCTTCAGAAAACATATCGCTATCAGTTAGATAAATCATCTAAAAAACATGCCTGCCCTCGTTGTCGTAAAAAGCGATTTGTACTTTATGTAGATCGTGAAACATCACAATATTTAGATAGTACTGTTGGTAGATGTGATCGGGAAGAAAATTGTCAATATCATTATACTCCTAAACAATTTTTCACTGATAACCCCTTACTTACACCGAATGCTGATTTATCTTTTGTAATGGATGCCTTGCCACCGCCCATAGATTTGTCATTTATTGCCAATAAATATTTAGCTAAAAGTATGGCACAATACACTATTAATCCCTTTGTGATATGGTTGTATACGCTGTTTGATAAACAGTTGGTAGATGATTTAATTCAGCAATTTTATATCGGTACTTCCAAAATGTATAATGGTGCAGTCGTTTTTTGGCAAATTGATACAGATTTAAAAATTCGCCAAGCTAAAGTCATGCATTATAATAAAAAAACAGGAAGACGAAATAAAGAGGCAGGTGCTTTTTTTATGGGTAAAAATTTATTGAAACGAGAAGGAGTCCATGCCCCCAATCTAGTTCAATGTTTGTATGGCTTACATCAATTAAATACAGAAAATAACAATACTATTGCCATTGTGGAAAGTGAAAAAACGGCTATTCTGATGACGGCTTTTTCTTCCTTAGGCTTAGCTCCGAAATATACTTGGATGGCGACAGGAGGGAAAAATGGAGTGAAATGGAAAGAACAAAATACATGGAAAACGCTTAAAAACAGGAAAGTTATCCTATTTCCAGATTTAGGAGTAGGTAAGGAATGGCGAGATAAAGCCAAATACATTGGTACTTACGTACAAGTTTCAGATTTATTGATAAAAGCTTCTACGACAAAGCAACGCAAACAGGGTTTAGATGTAGCAGATTTCTTTCTAGATTATTGGTCTAAACAATATTTACATGATGCATCTGTCGAAATCAATTTGAATGAATATGGTTATCCTACTCAATGGAATAAACCTTTTGCCATGTTGAAAAATGAAAACGTAAAGAAAATGATCTCCACTTTTGATTTAATACGAACATCTTAGCTATGAAGAAAAGTCCATTGATAAAACAACTTGAACTGGATCTATTAGAACATAAACGCAAAACAAGCAGCCTTCCTGAGTATGCTATTGTAAAGCCCAAATTAAACGAAAATAGTGCGAATGCTTTGACGAAGTGTATTCTTGCTTTTATCAATTTGCAAGAAGCATGTATGGCTTGGCGTGTCAATAATACAGGCATCTATGATGCAAAATTAGGGCGACATCGAAAGTCAAATACTCGTAAAGGAATAGCAGATATTTCAGCTATTCGAGAGGGGAGAACTTGGCAAATCGAAGTAAAATACGGACGAGATAAATTAAGCGAACATCAAAAAAAGTTTGGAGCTGAAGTCGAACAAGCAGGAGGAGTTTTCTGTACTGCTTATACCTTTGAACAATTTATAAATCGCTGGAATGAAACAGCAAATGATTAAAGAATACGCAATTTAAAATATTAGTCATGGCATTTAAAGAAGGGCATAAAAAATATGGTGGTCGCCAAAAAGGAACACAAAACAAAACCACTCAATCTCAAAAAGAAGTATTGGCAGCACTACTTGAAGCCAATCAAGAAAAATTACAGCAAGAACTTGGTAAGTTGGAAGGTAAAGATTTTGTTTTTGCGTATGAAAAATTATTAGCCTATGTGATTCCGAAAAATAAGCAGGTAGAAAATATCAATAGCTTTGATTTATCCAACCTCCAATTTTTAGTCAATGGAGAAGAAGTTTTACCTATTACAGATGAAAATCAATTATTAGATGAAGCAGATTAATTTGTTTAATTCACTTAGTCCTGTTTTTTTTTGGAATCTACGCTGTAATGAACCCATCATTATTAACTGACCTTTCGCAGGTCAAAAATTTTGAAATTTAAAAAATAGGTTTAAA
>JAHDES010000061.1 GCA_020628645.1 Saprospiraceae bacterium | reverse complement strand
AAGAAATAGATATGACAGATAGTGGCTTTGCTGATGATTGGATGTACTTCAAAGCTGGCAACTATAATCAAAACAATGCTGGAGATCCAGGAGAATATGCGCAAGTATCTTTCTTTGCTTTAGATGTTACGCATTTTGCTCCTACTCCTCCAGAGGCGTATGATGCTCCATCTGATATACCAAGATTTCAATCGTTTCTTGCTGAATGTAAACTCCAAGCACCAACTAGCTCTACCTTAGCGCAGCAAGATGTACTTAATGGGGGGTATACACATCCTCAGTATTTCTATGTTGTTGATGGCGATAAAATACGGTTCAATCAATCTGGTGATAGCAAACGAACAGAACTTCGAAATGAAACAAACTGGGATCTTACTCAAGCCAATCGATCTCTACATGGAAGATTGGATATTGTAGAACAGACTTGTGATCAAGTTACGGTAATGCAAATTCACGATGATGCAAATGCTGGTCCTGGTCCAAATAAACCATTGTTAAGAATTTATAAACATAATGATAAAATACCTACCAATCATTTGTGGGCAGCTATTAAAACAGATGATGGAGGGGCTAATACTACTCATATAGATCTTGGTGAAGACCCTGGAGGATATTTTAACTGTGATATTCGCTTGGTGGATGGTAGAATGATTATTGATTTTGAAGGAGAAGAGAAAGTAAATATGGATGTCTCTTACTGGACTTGGCCCAGTTATTGGAAGGCTGGTGTTTACCTTCAAGATAGTGGTGAAGCAACTGCTCATTTCGACGAACTTTTTGAAGAAGATGGTTCTTCACAAAACTATTTTCCATCCGTTAGTATTACCGATCCTATAAGTAACACTAATTTTTTACCTGGTAGTGATATCACAATTACTGCTGATGCAGAAGATTCTGATGGAACGGTTACAAAGGTGGAGTTTTTTGAAGGTGGAAGTAATAAACTCGGAGAAACTACTACTGCTCCTTATTCTTTTACATGGATAAATGTAGCAGAAGGAGATTATACACTAACTGCAAAAGCTACTGATAATGATGGAGGATCAAGAACCTCTTTGAGTACAAAGATTACCGTTCAGATTCCTATAGATGTAACTGGAGTAGAATTAGTTGATATCAATGGTCCAATTGCTGTTGGAGCCAGTATTGAGTTAGAGACACTCATTTCTCCTGCTGATGCTACAAATCAAAATTTGGTTTTTGAATCTGAAGACTCAAGTATAGCCACCGTTGATGAAAACGGCTTATTGACAGCAATTACTGAGGGTATGGCAACAATTACCGTAACAACAGATGAAGGAGGATTTGTCGATTCAAAGGTAATACATGTTCTTAGTCCTTCCACCGACTTTAACTGGGCATTGGGGCAGCGAACATTAGGTAGTGGTACATCGGATGGACCAAACATTCCAGATAATCTTGTAGATGATAATACGGATACCCGTTGGTCGGTACAGGATTTTCCAAAATCAGCTAGAATTGATCTAGAAGGAGACATCATGATTACCCAGACAGAAGTTACTTGCTACCAAGACAGGGCCTATCAGTTTATAATTGAAGGTGCTCTAAATCAAGATGGCCCCTATACCACCATCATTGACCGAACAGATAATAGACTTCAAGGAACGCCAACTACACCAATTATAAATGCTGTAGATAGTGTTGAAGCCAGATTTGTAAGAATAACCGTATATGGCGCAGATGTTTATACGGGTTCTTGGGTAAGCCTTACTGAACTGAGAATCTTTGGTGAAGGAGAACGAACTTATACCAATGTGAATGAAATCAATCATGCAAAAGTAAAGCTATCTCCTAATCCTGCTACCTCTATCTTGACAATAGAAGGAGGAGAAGAATACGATATAGTGTCCGTTTATGACTTATCAGGAAGAAGAATTCTTCAAAGAAAGATGAAAGATATTGGAACTACACTAGATATAAGTGCGCTTCAATCAGGCACATATTTAGTTGAATTAGAAGGTAATGCTGAACCCTTTATTACTAAGTTGATAAAACACTAAATAGCCTTTGAAATCACTCCTTTTATTTTTGATTCTATTTATTAGTGTCTTTTCAAGTGCACAAATCCGTTATGATGTCTCGTCTAGTGAGGAGTTCAATACGGCTCAAGAACTGGCAAACGCAGGAGATAGCATCGTCTGGGAGTCAGGTGTTTATTCGAATATCCGTATGGACATTAATAAAGACGGATTGATCGTGACGGCAAAACCGAATGGAACAGTTTTGTTTAAAGGAGTATCAAGAGCTGTCATTTATGCGAATGATATTACATTCTCTGGCTTTCAATATGTTGGAGGTTTTATTGGTAATTTAGATGTAATTAGAGTCTATGGAAGTGATGTTTTGATTACACAGGTAAATATTCAGCATTATACAAGTTTCAAATATCTGAGAGTATATGAAGAATCTAGAAGAACAAGCATTAGTCATTGCAACTTCGAAAATCGGATCAATTTAGCGGATCAAAACATACTCTCTATATTAGTAGATGACGAACCAGGTTATCACAAGATTCAATATTGTTCTTTTAAAAATTTCGAAGGTATAGGTCAAGACCAAGGTGTTGAGCCCATTAGAATAGGAGTTAGTTCACAAGGACATTTAGATAGTCGTACGTTGGTAGAATATTGCTACTTTACGAGATGTAATGGAGATGGTGAGATTATCTCCCATAAATCTAGACAAAATGTATATCGCTATAATACCTTTGAAAATAACCCAGTAGCCGAACTTGTACTTAGACATGGCGACGAAGGAATTGTTTATGGTAATTTCTTTCTGAACAATATGGGAGGAATACGGGTACGGGAGGGCTCTGATCATTTTATTTATAATAATTATTTTGAAGGGCTAGATCGAAGAGCAATTTACCTACAAAATGATCCATCTGACCCTTTATCTGATATTCACATTTATCATAACACCATTATCAATTCAGAGGAAGTAATTCTAGGAAGTAATGGAAATAATCCACCCTCCAATGTTATACTTGCGAATAATATTTTTACAAACCCCATAGAGGAATTGTTTACTGAAGATACAGGAAACGAAACATGGATAGGTAATCTTTCATTTGGTACTCTAGGAATTGATGCCCCATCATCTGGACTTTCAAATACAGATCCTAAGCTTTTTGAAAATACGGATGGTTTCTTTCAACCAGAAGTTAATAGTCCCGTCATTGCTGCGGCTAATACTGGCTATCCCGCCGTTCCGCTTTATCTCGAAATGGATTATGACAATGAGATACTGTTTGATTTAATGAAAGAACCAAGACCTAATTCAATAAGTGATCGAGCAATTGGAGCTTCTGAATTTTCATCAACTACAAACGTTCAACCACATGTTACGGAGATGAACACAGGCCCTTCCTATTTATTTGACAATCTTGTTAACTATATCGCTGCAAATGTATCGCAGCTTTATATTGGAGGAGAAGGGGAGAGCAGATCAATAAATGTTTCTAGTAATATGAATTGGATCGTAGAAAGTAGTATGGATTGGATAGCTACGGAACTTTCATCTGGATCAGGGGATGCCCAACTCAATATTACGATTGATGCCAATCCAGAGACTACTAATCGATCAGGAACAATAAGCATATCTGGAGGGACAGAATCCGAGACAATTGTGGTATATCAAGACCCTGGTGGAGCAGTTAGCGTTTATGAACATCTTGAAGGTGAAGTGCTCCTATTTCCAAATCCAACAAATGGAAGCATAATTTTGCATGATTTACCAATAGGAAGAACGCTAATTGAACTAACTCATCTAGATGGAAAACGTATTTTTTCCAAGGAATACCGAATAGACGATAATAAATTGGAGATTGATTTGGATGAAATAATAGCGGGTATTTATCTATTGAATATAAAGTTTGTGGATCAAAATAGTACCGTTTATACGGACTTGACTCGAAAGCTGGTAAAAAATTAAACAGCATATCATGCACTCCAATTCGGCAAATTATCAATCATTTCAATGACCGATTTTGCGTATAAATCAGCATCTTCCAACATCAAATAATGTCCTAAATTGGGAAGAATTTTTAAGCGATTATTTGGAATTTTTTTATGTAGAACATGTGCCATTTCAATGATAGCAACAGGATCTTTATCTGCCCAAAGGAGATTGATGGGAAGATCGGTTTTTGCCAACCCACCTATCCAGCGATTCCAGAAAAAAGCACGCTCTTTAGTGTAAGTTGAAATCTCATGCATCACAGAAAATGTATCTTTGAATTCCAGCATTTGCCAAAGTACGGTGAGTTCTTCTTCCTCTATTTTAGAACGATCGGCCCATATTTTTCGCATATTTCGTTTGAAGATGGATTCAGAAATCATATTTGCGACAATAGGGCCCCAGAATTTATGGCGGAGTATTTTTTGGATGGGTAATAGTTTTGCCATTTCGATGAGCATACTTCCATTGCCAATGGTAGCCGATTTTATTTCAATGGGTTCATAGCCCATATTTCTACGTGCGATAATTTCTGTTGCTACACTTGTTCCATAATCGTGAGCGAGAAGATGTATTTTTTTCAAGTCCAATTGTTTCCATAATTGAATAGCTACATCTGCCTGTTCTATCAAAGAATAGGAATAATTTTTCGGTTTATCCGATAGTCCAAAACCTAAATGATCATGAATGATTACTCGAAATCGTTTTGTCAAAATAGGGAGTACTTTCCAATAGTCATAAGAGCAGGTAGGGTAGCCATGAAGTACGACTAAAGTATCTTCTGCTTCTCCTTCATCAATGACAAAAACTTGTCGGTTGAAAATGCTATGGTATTGTCCTCTTTTTTGCCAATCTTGAAAAGTCATTTTGCAAATGTTAAATATAGTTATGGAGTATACTATTTAATAGGTAAGGTAACGTTTTAGAAGCAAAATATTTATAACACACCAAATAAAAACGTCTCCCTATGCAAAACTATCTGACTGCTTTATGTTTAACATTTTTACTATTTACCGCTTGTCAATCGGATGATGACACCACAGCAATCGCTCCACCTTCTACTACACTAACCGCTTCTTCTTTTATCCCTTTAGCGGTAGGAAATTATTGGATTTACGATAGATATAATATTGATCTTGAAACTGGTGAACGTACGCTTACACAGCAAGATTCGATTTATATTGACCATGAATCTATCATCAATGACGAAACCTATTATTTCTATGCAAATGGCTATACCAATGATCCAGATGATGGCATGTATCTAAGAGATTCTTTAGGATTTTTAGTCAATATAGAAGGAAATATCATCGTACCTGAAGCAACTTTTACAGATGTAATCACTGGCCCGATTAGGGATAATTTATTTTATATTGAATATCAATTACTAGAAGATGCAATAGATATTTCTGTTCCTGCTGGAACTATTAGCAGTCAATATTATAAAGGAAATATTGTTCCTTTAGATGATGAAGATGAACGTGATTTGGAAGTTTCTTACTATTATAATGAAGAAATAGGATTAGTCCGCGAAGTAGTACCTTATTGGTCAGGACTTTATGCGATAGAACGAGAATTGGTACGTTATTCCGTTCAATAAAAAAGAGTTATTTTTAGTTCGACTTTAGTATTTTCTAAAGTCGAACTAAAGAACAGTTATCATCTAAACTCAATCATAACAAATGAAATTTTCAATCTCCTTTTTACTTATTATTTCTATTTTCTGTTGTAATAAACTTGTAAGTCAAGAACTAAGTATGTTTTCTGGTTTTTGGAATATGAAATACTACGAAGATGCTACTCCAATTTCAAAACAACAATTTCAATCATTACTATTAAAAGACCAAGAAGCTAATGCACTTTGGCTAAAATCAAGAAAGCATATGACAGTTGCTTGGATTGCTATAGGTGCTGAATTAGGTTTTTTAATATGGAGTTCAAATAATCTATCTAACGATGAAAGTCAAGTTGGCCCTCTAATTGGTTTTATTGGTTCAGCAGGTGTGGCGATAGGTTTTGGTTTATCTGCCAATAAATTAAGAAGAGAAGCTATTCTAAAATACAATCAAAATTTAGATGTGGGTTCTATCCATTTAGGACCAACTCGTAATGGGATGGGACTGGTATTGAGTTTTTGATAAAGAAAGATTTCAAAAATAGAAATGCCTAGATATTTCGCGAAAATATCTAGGCATTTTTTATGTATTAGGCTGAAATTTAATCACTAACGCGAGCACGGATATTCCAGTTAATACTAGATTCTCCAGCCGTAAAATCACGGAAGGTTTCCCAAGAAGTTGTAATCGAAGATAAAATCCAATCGCCATTTGCTTGAGCAGGACCTTCATCACAACCTACACTTTGTGTATCTCCATTATGTTCTACACGAACGCCAATCCAAAGATCTTCTCCATCAGGAATGGCAACAGGAGGGTCTAATGTAAAGGGATTCCAGCCATTAGCATTAACAAAATCGGTAACATCTGCCCCAAATAATACTGCTCCAGGTTCTGTAGCTGTATTTTGTGCCATGACTAAAAGTTCACAAGTTGCAGGTACATCTTGTAAGTAGAATAAAACTTCTTCTAATGTTTTTCCTTGATATTCTGCCAAATCATTCGCTGTGAGGCGCGCAGCCATTAAATGGGTACCATTGCCAATAATAGGAGCAGAAAAATTATCTCCATCATAGTGAAGATCTGCAGCAGCTAAATCATTTGCATTTCCACCAGCCTCGTCATCATCACCACAAGCAGCGCATAAGAGAAGTACACTAAAAGCAAAAAGAAGTATATTTTTCATAAAAGGAATGATTTTGTTAATAGTTAATGAAATTTAATTGTGAAAGATACAGCCTAAAGACTGTCCTACTCATCTTACTAAACGTTTTTTATTATAAAATAATACGATAAAATTTCTAAAATTTCCACCCAAAAGTACTGCTTTAACAGAAGTTTAAGTGGGGATTTTACAAAATTCTTTCTTGCTTGATAGAAATTAAATTTTCCTTAACACATTTCTCGTATTATTCTAAGTTTACCATCCAGTTTTAAATAGACGAGTTGCGCCTTTGATGCCGCATTTCTGGTAAGTATGATAGGCTTGTCCTGCACTTTTGTGAATGCTTGCACCATCTTCCAAATTTGCCCATGCGTCAATAATCCCTTCCATGACATAAGCTTCGGGAGCTAATAAATTGGTCGTTAATAGAAGGGGATAAGCTTGAGTTTCTTGCAAATGAGGGACAAAATAATCATGAGAGGCACAAGCAATCACAACTGCATCTTTAGGTTGATCGTGAATGGCTCTTTTGGAGGAAATATTCATATCCATCAAACCATTATGTCCATTGAATCCTATTAAATCAGCGGCATGATGAAGTCCAATTTTTTGATTGTTAATTTGTAGATAATTTTCTTTCCATCCACCCAAAGAGAATAGAAAATCAGTCAAACAAGCTTCCATTTGATCACCACGATAGGCATCTGCAACAAGGTAGACGATTGCACCATTTGGATAGTTTCTTTTGAAAATGATACGCTCTAAAATAGATTCGGAAATGTCTTTCTCCGTAGAAAGAAGATGCCAATTGTTATCCAATTTAAAATGAGACTTCATCCCATATCGTGCGCCCCAATATAGATTGGAGCGAAGATTCGTCCCATCACCCAATGAAGCGGATACAGGGACAATCCCTTGATGTTCATTATCACATAATGGCACCAAAATGTGCGCTACGAGCGGTTCATTATTTTCTATTTTTTCTTGAAGACGCGCTTTTATTTCCGTGCGATCAAATTGGGGTGGGGGAGTTGAGTTGAAACAACTTGCCTCTAATAAAAGGAAAAGGATTAATAGGATATTCATGGGATTAATTTTCAAAATAAAAGCATTTTGTGTATTCTCTTGCATCAGCATTTCTCAATTTGGAAAAATAGAATACAGATCATACGGATTGTAGGGATCATCGCTGATCTTTTAATGAAAAATCAGTGCAAATCTATCTTATCTGCTTTATCCGTGTACTATCAAATTCTACATTGAGAATTACTACTTATGTGCTTACTTCAATTCCAAAATCAAAGGTGTCTTTGCTGGAAGTTGAATGGTTTTAGTCACATCATACGTACTACCACTTAAAACATCCGTTCCAGTCAATTTATTTTCTAATCGTTCGGCAAATCGACTCATATCTAAGGTATAATCACCTTCATTTTTATTTAAAATCACCATAATGGATTCTGCATCATCATAACGGAAATAGACATACACCCCCTCTTCTGGAATGAAATGCGTGAGTTTTCCTTCATGGACAACTGTCTTTGTTTTGCGCCAATTCAATAGTTTTTTAAAGAAGGCTTGTGCTTCTTTTTGTTGCGAAGTCAATCCTTCTCCTGTAAAGGCATTGATCGCATCACCTTTCCATCCGCCAGGAAAATCAGAGCGAATATTGCCATGATCGTCGGAACTACTCATCAGAATCTCCGTCCCATAATAAATTTGTGGAACACCGCGTGTCGTCATATAAAATGCCATTGCCAATTTGAATAAATCATAATCTTCATTCAATTGAGAATACACCCGTTTCATATCATGATTGTCTGGAAAAACCACTAAATCATTGGGCGCAGCATATAAAAAATCTTGTGCTAACATTTCATACAAATCAATCCAACCTTCACTCCATGTCTCTTTTGCATTGAGGGCATTTTTCAAACTCACTTGAACAGGAAAATCCATCAAACTTTTTAAACTAGAGGTATAGCCATTTGGATTTTGTTTGCCTTGCTGCCAATATGCAACAATGGTAGGGGTTTCATACCATTCTTCGCCTACTACATTGAAGTTGGGATATTCTTCCATCACACGTCTAGTCCATTCGGTCATATAATCCATATCAGGATAAGGATAAGTATCCATACGAATACCTGCAAGACCTAAATATTCAATCCACCAAATTCCGTTTTGAATCAAGTAAATTGCCATGAAGCGATTACGTTGATTAAGATCGGGCATGGTCTCCACAAACCATCCATCCGTGAAAACTTTCTTATCAGATTCCGCCGCATAAGGATCTTGTAAAAGCGATTTTCGATGATTGGTAAAGGTCATATTCTCCCATTGATTAATCCAATCTTCTGAGGGCAAGTCTTTCATCCACCAATGATCCAAACCACAATGATTGACAATCATGTCCATGATGAGTTTGACGCCTTTTTTTGATGCTTGTTCACTTAGTTTTTTATAATCTTCATTTGTACCAAAACGAGGATCTACTTTATAAAAATCGGTGGTCGAATAACCATGATAGGAATAGACTTCCATATCATTTTCTAAAACTGGATTCAACCAAATGGCGGTAAAACCGAGATCAGCAATATAATCTAAATTCTTTCGAATGCCTTCAATATCTCCACCGTGGCGTCCTCCTCCAAACTCCCGATTGGGTTGTTCTTTTAAGCCTTCTATGGCATCATTTTTTTCAATAGCATTGGCAAAACGATCGGGTGTAATGAGGTACAAAACATCGGCATTATCAAAGCCTCTTCTTTGAGCTGCGAAAGGAGTTCGAGCTTTTAAAGGGTATTTATGGCTTAGTATTTTTTCTCCTTTTTTGGAAAAATCTATTTTAAGCGTACCTGTTTTTGCATTCGGAGCAATTGTTAAATCCAAAAAGAGGTAATTGGGATTTTCTACTTGATGAACTCTAGTTAATTTGACCCCTTTATGCTTAATAGAAGGGGATAATTCAGCGATTTTTTCGCCATAAACGAGTAGTTGTAAATTGGAGTTTTTCATGCCTACCCACCATTGCGGAGGTTCTACTCGTTCTAATGTTTGTGTCAATGATAAATTGTAGAAGAATATAAAAGTTAGAATAAAAATGTATCTCATTATAAATGAATTTGTATATCTATTATTTTAAGTTAGTTGTTAAAAACTGATAAATTTGGCTAGGTTCTTTTTCTAATCGAATCGCTGAAAAATCTTCTTCAGGAAAATAAATCGTTGTCATACAAGTCGCTCCATTATCTGCAAATAATTCACAAGACGCCACATCAAAATAGATTTGCATTTTTATGGTATCTGATTCCATTAACCGAGGAGCAGTATGTATCTTATTAGCAAATTTATCAGAAAAATCGGATTTTCCTGCTTTGGTTCGATCCGTAAAAAATTCGTTTTTTGTTGCATCATAACCAATTCGGAATTCATTCCCTCTAAAATTATATAAAACTAAATCCAAATCCGATTTTTGAAAGCTTAATTGAACTTCCATGCAATATGGCATAATGCTTAAAATTCTAGATGTTGCTGGTACAAGTATTAAATCATTTATATTTTCTATTGGTCGAGAAAATAAGCGGTATCCATTTGGCGTATTCGTCAAATGCAAGGAACGGGGCAAAGTCATCGCTGAACGCCAATTTTCAGTAGGGACTTGTTGGGCATATTGCCAATTACTCATCCATCCGATACCTAATCGCCGACCATCTGATTTAGGAATATCACTCCATGTGACAAAAGCATAATTATCGGTACCATAATCCAACCAATATTGTTCTTCAGGATTTCCGATGAATCGTTCCCCATCAAAATCACCAATAAAATAACTGGTTCCAGTTCCACCATTTGGTGCTTCTTTTTGAATACTGGTAATTAATATCCATTTCGTTTCTTTTGTGTCTTCCGTTTTTATAGGAAATAAATCTGGACATTCCCACAAACGTGTATCTCCTTCGATACCAAAATCAGAGGCAAAAGTCCAGTCAATTAAATTAGGGGAGGTATAAAATTTAGCTTTATCATAAGCGGCAAAAACCATCACCCATTTTTGTGTGGCTTCATGCCAAATCACTTTTGGATCACGGAAATCCTTAATGCCTGGGTTCGAGATGACTGGATTACCTTTATACTTTGTCCAAGTTCTTCCTTTATCATGCGAATAGGCAATAGATTGCACCTGAAAATCCAATCGCTTGGCTTTTTCGCCCTCCATATTATGATGTGTAAAAATAGCAATCATCGGCGGTTCACCATCCTTACCTAAACCAGAAGTATTCTTCCAATCCATTACTGCACTACCCGAAAAAATCAAGCCCAAACTATCAGGATAGAGTGCAATAGGTAAGTGTTCCCAATTCACTAAATCTGTACTGACGGCATGCCCCCAATGCATTGGGCCCCAAACGGTAGAATCTGGATAATATTGGTAAAATAAATGATATTCTCCATCATAATAGACCATTCCATTTGGATCATTCATCCATTTAGACGGTGGTGTAAAATGAAAATAGGGGCGGTGGGCTTCGCGCGCTTCCTCAGCAATATAAGTTGATGTTTCTGTTGTATTTGCTGTATCTGAATTGGTACAAGCAAATAGAAGAAGGATAAAAAATAATGGATAAAGGTTTTTCATTTTTTACTTTAAAAATCATATTACGATAAGCTAATAATTTTTTCTACAATATTCTTATCAATCTTGGCAGTACCTCCTTTTTTTGTTGCTAATAAAGCACCTGTCGCACAGGCAAATTTCAAGCAATCCTCAGATGATTTACCACTTAAATATTGACTTAAAAAACCCGCGAGAAAAGCATCTCCACTACCCACCGTATCTTGTACTTGTATGGGAAATCCTTTTTGATGAATAATGGTAGAATTATCGCAAAAACTAGCGCCATCTTTTCCTTTGGTCAAAATGATTCCTTCTAGTTCAAAACGATCAATAATGTTTTGTAATTGCGCTTGTTCTTCCAGTTGATGAAGATTCCACCATTCACTTACTAAGATCAATTCCTCATCATTCATTTTTACGATATGCGCATGCATCAGCAATTCTTCAATTAGTCTTTGACTATAAAAAGGAGCACGTAAATTGATGTCTATTACATTTTTCTTACTCTTTTTTAGCAATTGAAATAGGGTAGTGCGGCTTTGTTCATTTCGTGCCACTAAACTACCACAGATGAACACCTCAGCTTGCTCAATTAATTCTTCGATGTTTGAGTTTGTCTCAATAAAATCCCATGCAACTGGCTGAATAATTTCATAGGATGGAGAACCTTTTTCATCAAGAGTAACTGCAACTGTTCCAGTAGCATATTGGGTATCTATTTGTACTAAACTGGTGTCTAATGTATTGGACTGTAAGAATTCAAGTAATGCTTGACCTAGATCATCTGCTCCAATTCGACTAATCATTTGCGTTGGTATACCTAGATTATTCAGTTGAACTGCGACATTCATAGGGGCACCACCTGCTACTTTTCCAGAAGGCAGCAAATCCCATAATATTTCTCCAAAACAAATTGCTTTTGTTGTCATTCTAATTTTTTATAAATATTAGGCTGTTCCGATGGAACGCAATTTGAATTCAACTTTATTTACTGAAAACTGTTTGTCCCTCTGGGACAATTAGACACTTATAAAAATCCTGCGTCCTATGTTAATCCATCCTAAGTCCAAAAAACTACTCCTTCACCAATCGCTTTTCCAATTCCTCTAAACTTACACCCTTTGTTTCAGGCATCATAAAGAGCGCAAACAATAACTGTAATACCATAAAAGCGGCAAAAAAGGCGAAGATAGGCCAAGGGTTGTCTTTAAAAATGCCTTGATCGGCATCTAAAAAAATGGGCGTCACTAAGGTAATTAAAGCTGCAAATACCCAGTGTGTTCCTGTACCCCAAGCTTGTCCATTGGCTCGTACTTTGGTGGGAAAGATTTCTGAAATAAACACCCAAATAATTGCACCTTGTCCAATAGCATGAGAAGCAATAAAGATCAAAATAAAGGTCAACAAAAACATCGAACTTGCTCCACTATAAAAGGCATACGCCACCATACTTAAACTCAAAATATAGCCCAATGAGCCCCAAATCAGTAATTGCTTTCTTCCTGCTCGGTCAATTAGATAAATTCCTACAAACGTAAAGACAAGATTCACAACTCCTATCGAAACAGAACTCAATAAAGACTCTTTTCCTGCCAATCCTGCCCGCTCTAATATCTCAGGAGCATAATACAAGACAAAATTAATTCCTGATAATTGATTGAAAAAAGCGACTAAAAATGCCAAGGTAAGTGGTAAACTATATTTTTTATTAAAAACTGATGAACTCAACTGATCGCCTACACTATCTTTTATAGATTGAATCGCCTGACTAATATCTTTGATTCCAATTTTTTCTAAGACTGATTTTGCTCCTTCTTCGTCTCCTTTATTTAATAATAACCATCTTGGACTATTTGGGACTCCCATCACTAATAAGGTATAAAGAATAGCAGGAATGGCTTCAACACCCAACATCAATCGCCAATCTATTCCGCCTCCCACTCCTTTTAGTAAATAATTACTAAAAAAAGCAATCAAAATCCCAAATACAATCATAAATTGATAGCGCGCGACTAGCTGACCACGCTTATCCGCAGGAGCAATTTCAGAAATATAGGTCGGAGCAGCTACGGTAGAAGCACCAACTCCCAATCCTCCAATAAATCTAAAAAAAGAAAAGGAATAAGGATCGGGCGCTACCGCAGAACCAATCGCCGAAGCAGCATATAAAATTCCAATCCAAAACAAGGTTTTTTTACGTCCGAGCCTATCTGTAGGAATGCCCCCCATGAGTGAACCAATCACCGTACCCCATAATGCCATCGACATGATGAAGGTACCATGAAAAAGGGGAGAGGTATTCCATAATTCCTTGATGGGCAGATTCGCTCCTGATATGACGACGGTATCAAAGCCGAATAAGAATCCAGCTAGTGCAACAGTCATTGACCAATTGCTAAGTTGATTTTTTTGCATCTTGGTTTCGTTTTGTATGTTTTTTGGCGAGTTGGGAAACTCGCTTGATATTATTAGGTGAAGTTAGGAAACTTCACCAATCCATTAGAATTAAATATTTAATCTACTATTATCAACTTTTTCACCCACTGCTGGTCTTCATCTTGGATGATTAATTGATACATTCCAGCATTTTGTTGTGGAATAACTACTTGTAAATGAGTTCCATTTTGTTGGTAAGATACTGAAAAAGTTCGACCTAATATATCTTGTAGATAAAGTTGGCTAGGATCAATTTCAACTGGCAACTCAATTTGTAGTAGTTCACCGGCTTGTATCAAATTAGGGTATACTTTTATCTGTGATGAAATGACATCTTCTGTGGATGTTGGAAAATAACCATTGGGAGGTGCAATTTTTTCTGAGGTATAAATTCGATATTCACCAGGACCAAAAGTGAGTTTTTCTTGGGTATCAACGACTTCTAATTCTTGACCCGTAAAATATTCATACCAAGTACCTGTAGTTGGAAATTTTGGATTTAAATCTGAATTGGAAATCCGATAATTTGCCATCACCACCGCATCCATTTCTGGGTGGTTGAGATTAATCGTTTTCAAAAAGAAATTCCCATCATGGAAGGTATAATCTGTTGTTGCAAAAGTAGGATAGTTGGTTTTTAAATGCGTCATGGCTGCCACTCGATCATACAAGCGACGACGATCTTCATTCTCAAAATAATCCCAGCGAATGGGTTTGGGATCAAGACGACAATCAGGATTAATCGTTCCATTCACGCAACGATTGATGGAAAAATCATAGTCCAATTCTCCAAATTGCCAGAACATTTTAGGGCCAGGCAAACTCAAATAAATGGCACTCGCCGCCGCTACTCGATCTACTGCCGTTGCCAATTCTCGCGTATCATAAGAACTATCGTTTGCACCAAAATTCTTGATTTTATAGCCCATTCGCTCTTCATCATGGCTTTCCATATACGCAATGAGATGAGGGGCATTCCAGTCGCGTTCTCGATAGTCGGCCCATGATAAATCAGAGGAATAACCCATCGCGGCTTCCGCAAATTCGTGGGTCATATTGCCCCAAATCATCATCCCATAATTCGCTAGATCTTTCTCTTCTGAATTTACCGCAAAATGTTCCATAACGACATAAGAATCATCATCCAAGCTCCAAATATGATCAGCATATTCTTTTAAAATATTGACTCGACTTGCATCATACTGACTCCATGCACCCACATTTCCACCCGTATTCGTTTGGGTTAAGCCTTTCGAAAGATCAAAACGGAACCCATCAAATTTATATTCGGTAATCCAATGTTCTAAATTTCGTTTGACCCAATCTTTCGTTAATTCACTTTCATGATTAAAATCATAACCCACATTAAAAGGATGACGTTCTACTTCATTTAACCAAGGATTATCGGGCGCAGGACGAAAATCAGTCGAATTCCAATACAATTGACACAACGGACTTTGCGAAAAGGCATGATTAAATACCACATCCAAAATAACGGCAATTCCTCGTTCATGACAAGCATCAATCACCGCACGTAATTGATCTCGACTACCATAATACTTGTCTACTGCCATGTGAAAACTCGGATTATAGCCCCAAGATTGATTCCCTTCAAATTCGTGAATGGGCATAAATTCAATGGCATTAATCCCCAAGTTTTCCAGATAATCCAAAGTATCTAATAAGGATTTATAGTTTTTATCTTCCAGAAAATCGCGCATTAAAATTTCATAAATGACTAAATCCGTTTTAGCTGGTTTTTCAAAATCTTGAACTTGCCAATCATATACATTTTCTTCTAGATCAAAAGCGGTAACAATCCCCGACGTTAAGCCCGTAGGATAGGAGGGTAGCTCTGCTAAAACATCACTCGGTACGCCTCCATCATTGGAAGGATCGAGTACTACTTCTGAATATGGATCGGCTACTTTGATCGAACCATCTACTAGATATTGATAGGTATTTTGTCCATTTTCAAACAAACTTTTTGGTAACTCAATCCAAAAGGTCGTTTCATCTGGTGTTTTACGAAATTGGTAATTGATATCTACTGTATAATTATTCGCTGGACACAATAAAAAGACATGATCCTTATTCGGAGCCACCAAAGCAAAAATGAGTGTACTATCACTCACATAATTGACACCTGAGCGAATACCATCAGGTAAATCAATAGGCGTTTCATTATTATCCAAGACAAAGAAGTTTCTAGATAAGACTTGCGTATCATCTCCTTCTGAAATGGTAAATTCCAATTCATGCGCCCCTAAAGCACTCGCTGGTAAATCAAAATTGACCGTTTGCGTACTATCAGAATAAACCACCATTCCATTATCGGCGATTTCAACGAAAGATTTTTTATTGATTTGTAAATTGATGGGCAAACTTTCATCTAAAAAGATGATCGAATTATTATCCTGAGGAGAAAGTAAATTCACTAATAATCCTTCTTCTGGCGGAAAAACATCTGTAAAAATATCGCTTCCATCCGTATCTCGACCTACAATTGAACCATTTACATTTCGGAAAACGAAAGCAAGTTCTTCGACGACTTCGCCAGGATTGATTCCATAAAATTCTTCAATATTATAAGCTAAGGAGTAAATGTCATTTCCTTCATTTGTCATCAAAGTTTTTGGAAAAGCCACGCCCCAAGTTCCTTGTACATGCTGCCAGTCGTTGGGTGCAGTACTTGCACTCGTAATCACACCCGTATGTGCATATACATCGCCCGTAAAACCTGCCAATGCGCCATTTCCTTCAGCAGCATCAAAATAAACGGTGACATCATCCACTTGTGTAGGGAATGCAGGTTCTGTCCAAACGACAGGGCCTTGTGTTTGTAAACCAGTCGTCTCGTTAATTTTAAGGGTTTGATTTGGGGTGATATTCTCAAAATTGGTAATTGCGCCCGATGGCCAATAAATGGTAATAGCATCTACCATGGTTGCATCCTCCAAGCCAAAATGAAATACATTGCTACTTTGAGAAACATAACTGGACCCACTTGTGCTTACATCCATCCACATTTGATCTTGTGCTTGAACGACTACTTTTGCGCCAATGGCATCTCGATTGGAAGTCGTTCCTTCTAGTTGTAGACGAATATAGTTTTTGGAAACGCTGGTATTTTGAAAAATTTGATTGCCTTCCTCGCCATAATTTGCTACCACTAAATCTAATAATCCATCTCGGTCAAAATCCGCAGTAGCCGTACCATAAGAACTGTGCATATTTTGTAAAACACCATCTACAGGAGGAGTAAAAAACTGGAGATTACCTTGATTGATGAATAATTTATTACACTCATGAGTATCGTTTGTACCAAAGGAACTTTCATTGGCAAGATAAATATCAACTTTCCCATTGTTATTACTATCAAAAAGCGAGGTACCCCAGCCCATTCCATAATCATCTAGTCCTTCTTCAAAAAATTGAATAAAAGAACCGCCTGCTTGTTGAATAAAAAGTACATTTTCATAAAGATTGGTCAAATAAAAATCGAGCAAACCATCTTGATTGAGATCGGCAACATCGACCCCCATCCCGTGTCCTTTGTAATGGGTGTCGTTTTGAGTACTTATTTCGGTAAAATAGCCGCCGTCATTTCGGTAGAATAGATTTCCTGCATCATTATCCAATACTTGATATAAATCTTGATCGCCATCGTTATCATAATCAAAGAAAATAGCTGCCATTGAAGGCCCTTCATCCTGTATGCCTGCCGCTAGGGTATAATCCACGAAACCTTCTCCATTTTCGTTGCGAAGGAGAATATTATTGCTCATGGAATTGGTGATGTAAATATCTAAATCGCCGTCATTATCAAAATCTACTGCATTGATGCCATTTACATTCGCATTTCCTCCAACATTGTAGGCAAAACTAACATCTTGAAATTGTCCATTGTTATTTTTAAATAATCGGTGCGATTCAAAGGTATTGGCTAAAAATAAATCTTGATCGCCATCATTATCCATATCAAACCAAAGGCTCGCTTTTGTATTGCCCATAAAATTTATTCCGTAATCCGCTGCAACTTCTTCAAAGCTAAAGTCTCCTTTATTGAGATAGAGTAGATTGGGAGCAAAAGATCGACTCACATAAACGTCTTCCCAACCGTCATTATTGACATCCCCAACTGCCATTCCAGTATTAAAACCTGTTTGGTTAAATGTCAAAGACGCAGAACGATCCTCAAAGGATTGTGCTGACAATAAAAAAGTGAAACTACAACTTAAAATAAATAGAAATAAAGGTCTCATTATCAATAGTTTGACGATAAAAATATGAAGTTTATTTGGAAGGATATTTTCAAACAAAAAGCATAAAAGATTGATTAAAAAAACCAGTATCTTTATACAATGAATGCTTTAGTAAATCATACCCCAAAATACATCTTTTTTCTGGTAGTTTTCTCGTTTTTTGGTAAAACTAACGCCCAATATACATTTCCAGAAGATGGGATTGTTTTTACCGAAGATGAAGTCCCACGCGTAGACATTTTTATGGATAGTGATTCACTTAATGAATTGCTTAGTTCTGAAAATTGGGATAGTAATTATGAATATCCAGCCACCTTTATTTTTACGAGTTCTGAGGGAAAAGATACCGTTTCCAATGTTGGATTTCGTTTGAGAGGGAATACTTCTCGCGGTGCTGCAAAGAAATCATTTAAAGTATCATTCAACACCTTTCAAAAAGGAAAGAAATTTAAAGGTTTAGAGAAAATGAATCTAAATGGAGAACATAATGATCCTACCATTCTACGTTCTAATTTAGGCTGGAATTTATTTAATGCTTTTGGTGTCCCTTCTTCCCGTGCTAATCATGTTGAATTGTACATCAACACGCAATATCGAGGATTGTATACGAATATCGAACACATCGACGAAGAATTTGTACAGAAACGATTTACTGATGGAAGTGGTAATTTATATAAATGTTTGTATCCTGCAGATTTACATTTTAAGGGGATGAATCCCGATTTGTACAAAGAAGAATTTTGGGGAAGACGTGCTTATGATTTAAAAACAAATACTGAAGAAGAAGATTATAGTGATCTTGCTCATTTTATCAATGTATTGAATAATTATGAAGGACAAGGCTTTCAATGTGAATTGGAACGTATTTTTGATGTAGACAATTATTTAAAGGTAATTGCCATTGATATTTTATTATCAAATTGGGACGGACCAATTGTAAACAAAAACAATTTCTATCTCTATCATGATCCTTGTACAGGACGTATCACTTATCTTCCATATGATTTGGATAATACGATGGGAATTGATTGGTTTGGTGTTGATTGGGCGAATACCTTTGTTTATTTTTGGTCGAATATTTCTGGAGATTATCGCCCTATTTTTGAAAAATTAATGGCAGTAGAAGAGTATCGAAAACGCTTTAGTTTTTATATGGCGCAAATTATTGATACGCATTTCAATTATAGTGATTTATCGCCTTATTTGGATGAAAAACTGGCCATGCTAAGTCCGTATCGCCAAAATGATCCCTTTGCTGGACAAGATTATGGCTGGTCTTTTAATGATTTTCAAAAAGCTTATGAAGAAAGTATTGGCGATCATGTCAAATATGGTTTACAAGATTACATCATTACTCGAAGTTTGAGTGCATTTCAACAATTGCAATTGGGCGATATGCTGCCGCATTTACAGGAAATCAATATTGATTGGTCAGAAGAAAGCGTAGCTTTTCATCTACACACCTTGGATAATAGTGCGGTAGAGCAAATCAATTTTCATTATCAATTGGATGGTGGAGATTGGCAAGAGGTAGCGCTAGATGTTGCTATTGATGGCAGTGCAACTTATGTACATGAAGTGGAAGCCGTGGCAGAAATGAACTATTATGTAGAATTAGTTGATGATGCGGGGCAATCGCGGGATTATCCTTTGTGCCAAGATGCAAGCGTTCAACTGGGTTATTTAGAACGTCCTAATTTGGTGATTAATGAAATTATGGCGAGTAATTCAACTACAAAAACAGATGAATTTGGCGAATATGAAGATTGGATTGAGATTCATAATCTTTCCAGTACAGTTGTTCCTATAAATAATTTATTTCTCTCGGATAATCCTGATGAACCACAAAAATGGCAGTTACCCAATACGATTTTGAACCCTGGGCAATATATCGTTATTTGGGCCGATAATGATACAGAACAAGGTAGTCATCACGCTAATTTTAAATTAGATAAAGACGGAGAATTCCTTGGTATTTTTGATCGAAAGTCAAATAATTATGCACCTATAGATACTTTGACTTTTCCCGCACAAGAATCGGATGTAAGTTATGTGCGTTTGCCGAATGGAGTGGGGGAGTTTACCATGGCACCTTATCCTACTTTTGGCTATAATAATGAAGATCCACCGATGACGACAAGTGCAGCTATTCGCACAGAGGAAACCATTACGATTTATCCCAATCCAATTGGTAAAAGTGAATCTATTTCTATTGATGGAATTCAAATTGATCACATCCACTTATTTGATGTACAAGGAAAAATGCTCAGTTCTTCAACTACTGCAAATGACTTAGACCTTTCTAATTTAAATGCAGGTGTTTATATTCTTGAAATATGGAGCAAAGAAGGAAAACGATTTGTAAAAAAGTTAATTAAACAATAAGACCAAATACCCTCAAAAAATGAACAAAATAATTATCCTACTCGCCTGTGTATTTTTACTTGGCTGTAAAACCAATCAACTTAACAAAACCAATATTCCTTTTTCTAAGTATTCTTATGAGCTCGATTTAGCCAACTATCAAAATGATCAAGTACAAGTCAAGCTTTCCATTGATCCATTACAAGAGAGGAGTACTACATTTTGTTTCCCCAAAATAGTCCCTGGTATTTACGGAGCTATGGATTTTGGTCAATATATCAATACCATTACTGTTAAAAATCGGAATGGGAAAGAAATGGAGACAAATCGTATAGATCAAAATTGCTGGGAAATCAATAATGCTAATCAAATTGCTACGATTGAATACATGGTTGATGACACTTGGGAAGAATTTGATTTTGAGATGAAAAGAGGCTTTTACAAATCTGCAGCAAGTACCTTCCAAGAAGATGTCTTTTTAATCAACCCAAATTGTTTGTTTGGCTATTTTAGGGGCTTAGACCATTTCCCGATTGAATTGGCAATCAACAAAGCTACTCCTTTTTATGGAGCGACGAGTCTTGAAAAAATAAGCTCAACTGCTACTCAAGATAAATATTTAGTTAGTGATTATCATCAGTTGGTAGATAATCCCATTTTATATGCTGCTCCTGATACAGCTCTGATTCAACTTGATAACATTGATGTGGAAGTGGCTTGCTATTCCTCTTCCAAACAGCTCATTGCTCGTGAAATTGCCAATTATATTAAACCCTTACTAATTAATCAAACGAAATATTTGGGCGGAAAACTTCCTGTCGAAAAGTATACCTTCATGTTATTTCATAATCTAAATCCCGATCCCAATTCCTACATGGCAGATGGATTAGAGCATTCTCATTCTACGATTATTCTTTTTTACATGCCTTTGGATTTGGAGATCATCAGAGAAAATGTGTATGGTATAGCGAGTCATGAATTTTTCCATACGCTCATGCCTTTGGGAATTCATTCGCATGAAATCGCCAATTATGATTTTAACGAACCGCAATTTTCCAGACACTTATGGTTGTATGAAGGAATGACAGAATATTTTACGATACACATGCCTATCAAAAATGGCGTACAAGAACTTTCCGAATTTCTTCAAGTATTGGAACGCAAATTAAAACAAATGGAAGAATTTGATAATAATTTGTCCTTTACTGATTTGAGTTTGAATGCCATGGAAAAACAAGATCAGTATTATAATGTCTATCTGAAAGGGGCTTTACTTAATCTTTGTTTGGATGTTAAATTGAGAGAACTATCCAATGGGTCGTATGGTACTCAAAATTTGGTGATGGATTTAATTGATCGCTATGGAATCCACAAATCTTTTGATGATGAAAAATTATTTGATGAAATCGTGGAACTAACGGGTTTTCCTGAATTATCTGATTTTTTTAAAAAATACATAATTGGTACTGAGAAATTACCATTAGTCAATACATTAGAAAAAGTAGGTCTACAACTCAATAAAGGAGCAATTACAATAATGGATCAATTGTCAGATGAGCAGCGTGCACTAAGAAAACAATGGATTGACCAATAAATCTAGTTCCTTTCCTTTGCTAAAGGATCATATTTCACATATATATGAAACCAAATGGAACGAGAGATACGGAATATCCAAAAGAAGAAGATCGCACAAGTTATGACCAATGCAATAAATGCCCCATTAATACTCATTCCTAAAGCAAAAATGCCAAAGCCCACAAAGAATAAGCAAGCAAAAGCCGTCCAAATGTAAGAAATGAACATTGCACCATACCAAAATCCTGGTTCTGGCATATAATTCTGTCCACAAGAGGGGCAATGCGAGGGCATTTCTGTCGGTTTTTGATAGGAAAAAGTAGGGGTGTTAAATAATTTCCCTTCTCTACAACGTGGACAACGCATTCCAAAAATGCTTGCCATTAATCCTCTATTTTGATTGGTTTCCATAAAGTAATCTGGTGGTTAAATAGTGATACAATATTCTCCCTTTTCTATCTAAAAAACAAATCAAATGAATATATGTTTGATTATTCATGGAATATTTAAATCAACAGAAATAAAAAAAGCCAGTATGCAACGATAACATACTGGCCCATTAATTTATCTTATGACTCTTTGATTTAATTACTCACTTGTGTGGCAGCAGGTAAACATTGATCGGTTTTACACGACACTCTTAAGTTATGATATTCCACTTCTCCATCTGCACTACAAACTCCTCCTACTAAACAAGGCGAAGCAATACTTGCTGCATCTGTGCTCAATCTCCAAAATACGCCCAAATCTTCATCTTGTACTACATTATCAGGCACCGTAACAGGAACAGATACTGTATAACTTCCATTATAGGTACCAGAAGGATAGGCATTATCTTCTATTTCTTCATTCGCATCATTGAAATCTCCATCATTGTTCCAATCAATCCATCCTTTTAAATGCGCCGTGTTACCTGTATTGTTTACAATTACTGCACGTACATGTATCACATTGCCAGGGTGAATATTATTGGGGTATAAAAAACCATCATTATCATCTGTAGGAACAGATGGGTCAGGATCATTTGATATGCTTGATCCAAGATATAGATTATTATCAATTTCATGACAAGGTAATTCTCCACTACAATAACGATTGTCAGTATGTGGAAAATCACAAGGTAGTATCGTTAATCGTCCAAAATCTGAAGCAGAGCAATCGTTTCCATCTGTTACGGTTACTACATAAATACCGCCTGTTATAGTTGAATTCACATCTGGAGAATTACCTGGATTAGAAGCACCACCAGGTACTGTCCAAGAATAAGTATAGGGCGTTTGTCCACCAGTAGCATCTACTGAAAAACTAGTTGATGTCTCTGGACAAGTTTCAGCATCATCTAGAACTACAGTTGGTGGAGAATCAAACGTAATACAAATATCAAAATGAAATTCGTTGCATAAATTACTAGGATTACTTAAATCAGGTACATAATCATACGAAAAACAAGAGGTTCCCGGTTGTTGATAGGTAAGGCTACTATTACAAGGATTAAAAGTTCCTGCTTCATTAGGTGTTCCTATCGACCAAGTTCCAGAACAAATATTTTCACAAGGTAAAAAGTCAATTAAAAATACTTGATCGCCTACTTGTGTACTACAATATTCTTGATTAATCGTTTGGTTAGTAATATTTGGGCAACACTCCGTATTGATTGCTAAAGCTTTAGAAGAACTAAAACTAGTTTGTCCCTGACCAGTATCTCCTGTAGGGCCTACCGCTACACCTGTATAGTTTAACTCTGTATCGAAACGTGAAAGACAATCCTCGAAATTAGTTAAATTGGAAACATACAAACAGTTACAGGTTTCGCTATAGACGACACCATAATTTCCCCAATATCCTGCCCCATCTTCTGCGGTATCAATAATACTCATTTTAATGAAATTTCCATTCGCATCATATTTTAATAACCCTCCGGGCTGATTATAACCTCCATAATCGACATAGATATTTCCATCTCTGTCGGTTGTTATACCAAAACCACCTACATCTTGAGGAAGCGTATTGGTTCCTACTACAGGTACTGCCGTAGTTCCTTCATTGATGAAAGGATCAATACAAATTCCACTACCATAATCGTATTGGGTGAATCGATAGACTGTTGGCTCTGAATGCGCTGTCTGATAAAAATAACCTGTGTTTTCATCGTACCATAATCCCCAATTGTGCCATTGTTGAACACTTCCTGGACCATTGAAACAAACACTTCCTTGAGATTGCGCATCACAAATATCATAAGATTCTCCATAACTGGTGTAAATAATATTGCCTATAGAGGTAATATTATAGACGTAATTAGGTACAACTATCTCAAAATCTGAGGCAAGTTCTATCCCTCCTTCACAGTTTAATTTTCTAATATTTCCAGTCACAGTTTCTGAAATATAGAAAAAGCCATTTATATCTACGCCTAATCCATGTGGAGACGACATTTCACTGCCGTTTGCTCCAGGATACCAAGTTGTTCCACCAGTATTGAAGATTTCAAATACACTACCATCAGGGTTTACCCGAAACTTGTGTACTTTACCTCCTGCTTCTGGTTCGTTCAAATAAATATATTCCTCACAATTACATTGCGCAGGAAGCTTAGTTTGGAAAATGATATTGAAGCAAAAGAAAAGAAAGAGAACAGTACCAATAGAAAAACCATAGCCTCTTTCAGGCGATTTCAAGACAAAGACGCGCATACTACTTTATTTAAGTCATCAATTATTGTAGAAGAAGGGATGGAGTGGGGAGGAAAATGATAATGAAGTCCCTAATTCTTATGGAAAGGAAAAATCAAATTTCTTGCCAAGAAATACAAGAATACCATATTTCGTAAATAACTATGTCACAGTCTATTATCCTTTTCTGGCAATAAAAAAGCCAGCATAAAATTCATCATGCTGGCTTTCGTTTCATACAAAAGTATTTGTCATTATTTTACTACACTAAAACGTTTTCCAATGATGTAATCTTCATTGGAAATGTGTAATAAATAATTGCCCGTTTGTAATTGGCTCACATCTAGGCGAATTGTACCATTTGTATTTAATTCTACTTGTTGTAATACTTTGCCTGTCATATCAAAGATCGTAAATTGAGCATCGCCTTTAATCTCAACAGCTTCTAATTCAACTTGAAGTAAATTCGAAGTAGGATTAGGGAATACCTTGATACTTGCAGGATCTAAAACTTCACCAGCAGAAAGTGGCTCACCGAAAAGATAGTCCCCTGTTAAGGTATTAATCGTGATACCATAAGTACCTTCCGAAATGATGATATTTGGACCATCTTGTACACCAACACCAACAGGAAAATCTACTGCACCCCAGTTTACTGTCCACTCATCTTCTGCTCGGAATTTCGCTTCCCCGTCAATTAAGTCAATTTCTGCTAATGCCCATAAATGTTCATTCGATCCATCTTGGGTCAAATCTACATCTACATCCCAAGCATTTCCTTCAATAGCAGGGCCAATTAGTCCCACTGTATTAAAGACAACAATTTCTTCAAAATTATATTCGCCTGTTACAGAATTAAAAGTAATAATATACTCACCGGCTGTAATTGGAATATTTGCACCATCTTGTGTAGCAACTCCCATTGGGAAATCACCTGCACCCCAATTCACTGTCCATTCATCTTCAGCACGGAATTTTGCTTCGCCATCTCCAAGAATTACACGAAGTGACCACATAGAACCATCTTCTGCATCTTTTTCCATATCGGTATCGGCATCCCAACCACCAGGAGTAGCATCGCCAATAATACCAACTGTAGAATATTCAACAATTTCCGTAAAGCTATACTCTAAAGTTTCGGTATTGAATTTTACTAGATAATCGCCCGCTGTTACAGGAATATTGTCTCCAGCTTCTACAGCCGTTCCAGATGGAAAATCTGTACCTCCCCAATTGAACGTCCACATATCATTTGCACGGAATTTCGCGCCACCATCACCTAAAGTCAAACTAATAGACCATTCATCTGGATTAGCCGCATTTTGAATCATGTCGGTGTCAGTATCCCAACCACCTGGCGTAGCATCGCCAATAAGACCAATAGATTCATAGGTAATTAATTGTTCGAAACTGTATTCTCCAGTTGATTTATCAAAACGAACCATATAATCGCCCGCCATTTCAATAGGAATGTTTGGTCCATCTTGCATACCAACACCCATAGGGAAATCTGCAGCTCCCCAATTCACTGTCCATTCATCATCTTGACGGAATTTACACTCACCCATTCCTAAGGTAACAGGAAGAAAATATTTATTAGGTAAAGTATCAAAAAACATATCGGTATCGGCATCCCAACCACCAGGGGTCGCATCACCGATTAACCCAACATCAGAACGAACAGCGAAATGATATTCGCCCGTAGCTGAATTAAAAGTAATATCATAATCTCCAGCAAAAACGGGGATATTTGAACCATCTTGTTCACCAGTACCTGTAGGGAAATCCGTTGAACCCCAATTAACTGCCCAATCATCATCAGCACGGAATTTTGCTTCACCATTGAAAAGGGTAACGGAAAGTGTCCAAAGATCAGGATTATCCATATCCTGAACTAAATCTGTATCGGCATCCCAACCACCAGGGGTAGCTGTACCAATGATACCTACGCTTGTCTGCGCAAAGATACCTGTACAAAGGAGACTTAAAAAGCTTAAAAGAAGTAATTGTTTTTTCATAAATTTTGATTTAATAGTTAACGTATTAAAGAATTTTTAGCCAAAGAAATCATATAAGTGAAGTAGATTCTATTCTTGACTAATTATTGTGCGAGTTAGGAAGCTCGCTTGATATACTTATGGAGAAGTTAAGAAACTTCTCCAATCGGTTTTGAATTAAAATTAATAACCTTCGTTTTGTACCAAATTAGGATTTGCACCCAAATCAGAAGAGGGGATAGGAAATACATTTCGGAATCCGTCTACTGCTTGACCTTCTGGAACACCGCCTTTCCAAGCCCAGCGATAGGTGCCATCTGAAAATTGACCAAATCGAACTAAGTCTGTTCTTCGATGGCATTCCCAGTAAAATTCTCTTGCACGCTCGTCCAAAATAAAATCCAGCGTCAAATCACTTGCAGGAATATTCCCACCTGGACTTTTAAATGCTCTAGTACGAACTTCATTGACATAATTAAGTGCTTTGGTTTGGTCGCCACCTGATCGAAGTAGGGCTTCTGCTCCCATTAAATAAGCATCAGCCAAACGGAACATCGGGAAATCTGTATCGGCATGATCTTGATCTACCCCAGGTACACCATCAGAAGTAACGTTTTTAAATTTATTGACGGCATAACCTTCTGTGAAGGTGCCGATATCAGCAATGTCTAAGGTTTGTCCTTCACTAAAGAAGAATGGTCGATTATCAAAACTTGCTAAACGAATTTGGTAGGTATAATCAGGTCGATCAAGGAACAATAAGATTTCATAGTCTCCTGCTGGAATATTTATATTATCACCACCATAATTTAAAACGCGATCCCCTCCTGTATCTCCGAGATTAACATCCCAGGCATCATTTGCGCGGAATTTAATAGCTCCGCCACTAGAAAGCACTACTGTTCGTAAAGCTTGCTGCTCTTCATCCCAAACAAAATCCTGATCTTCATCCCATCCTCCTACAGCATCGCCTAATACACCCCAAGACGTTTTGGTTAATTCATACGTATTATCATTTAAATCAACCTTGATAAAATACAAACCTGCTTCAGGTACAGGTATTGGAGCACCAAATTGATCGAGTACACCATCTCCATCGTTATCTCCAAAATCAGGAGCTGATTCTGATGGAATTTGAGTGACTTTAAATTCTCCTGCTTCTGGAAAATATTTATAGCCTTCAAAAATCTTATCTGAATTGACTGAAGAAAGTGCATTATCAGTATCCGAATAATCAAAGCCTTGATAGGAAGCTGGTGTATAAACTTTAGGATAAAGCACCGTATTACCATCTGTTGGTTCTGCTACTAATCCACCTAGTTCTCCAAATTTTTCTACCAATTGACGCGTCGTTCTTGACCCGCCCCATCCGCTAGCAACACCTGACTCAGTAGCATCCATTTCACCACCAATTCCTGCACGAATAATAAAGGTCATACCGCCCCAAGTTTGTATACTTGCCCCGTCAAAAGCAATTGGAAAGATTACTTCATCAGAATTGTGATTATCGGCTAGAAATAAATGACCATATTCAGGTTCTAAGGTATACCCTGCATTGATGATTTTATCGCAATTGGCAACACAATCATTCCAGCGCGCTGTACCTGTATAGACTTCTGCATTCAAATATAATTTAGCTAATAAAGCCCAAACAGCACCTTGGTCGGCACGGGCATATTCATTGCTTCTTACAGGAACAATTGTTCCTTCAATGGCTAATAATTCACCTTCGATATAGTTGAATAAATCAGTTGCTTGAATTTGTTCAGGGAAAAACTGACCCACAATATCTTCCTCTGTAACAAAGGGTACATTTCTGAATAAATCTAAGGCATGCCAATAACTCAAAGCACGAAGAAAACGTGCTTCGGCACGGAAACCTTCAATTTCAGTTTGTAAAGTAGCTGCTACACCACGCTCATTCAATTTTTCAGCTGTGGTTTCTCGTAAAAATTCATTACACAATGCCACTTGAAAATAAATACGACTATACATCGCAAAGATAAATCCATCCGTAGCCGACCAATCTTGATCGTGGAAATCAGCAATGGTTTGGTCATTCCAACCGATAACAGCTTCTTCTGTGGTCAATTCTTGATGATACCAATACATTCGTAAATATTGTCCAAAACCTTCGTCGATATCGTCAATATCACTATTGCCAGCGGGGCCTTCTTGACCTGTAACTGCCAATCCTGCATATAGTTTTGCTAAGAATTTTTTGTAAGAATCTGCATCTTCAAAAATGAGTGTAGAAGTACTCACATTTTGATCTATTGGCACCGTGTCTAAATCTTTAAAACAGGCAGAAACACTGATTAAAAGAATAATTAAAATGCTATTGAGAAGTATATTTTTAGAATTCATTTTATTTATAAGTTTTATACTTGAACCTTTGTTTTGATAAACTTTCTAAGACGTTTAGACTTAGAAAGTCGCACTCAAACCGAATACAAAAGTTCGTGGTCGGGGATAAAGATTATTATCAATTCCATTGTCTGTTTCAGGATCAAGTCCTTCATATTTGGTGAAAACCATAGGATTTTGAATGGTAAAAAACATATTCGTATTGTAGCCAATCAAATCATTGAAATTATAAGATAAGGTCACGTGATCGACGCGCAAAAAGGAAGCATCTACCACGAAATGATCACTAAAGGTCAAGCTCGATTGACGTTCTACATTTAGATCAATGGCTGATTGATGGATGTTGTACAATACATCACTACTATTTTTTAAACGTCTTAAAAATCCAATATCGGTTTGTACATTATTATAAATGAAATTGCCTGTTAAGGCGCGAGCCGCAAAGGAAAAAGTCAAATCTTTAAATGACAAAGAACTTGTCAGTCCATAGGACCAATCGGCAGCAGGTTTTTCGTAGCGATAAAAATCATTATCCACTCCATCTCCGTCTAAATCTGCAAATTCTCCTTCTAAAATATTGCCTTCTGAATCATACAATTGCTCTTTTACATAAAAAGAAGAAGGCGCAAATCCTACCGAATGAATTTGAATATTACTACCCACACCTCCCGCAATACCTCCATGTTGGATACCAATATAAGATGGATCATCAGAGATAGTCAATTTGGTGATTTCATTTACATTGTAGGATGTATTGAAATTCAAATCCCAAGTTAGGTTTTCTGTTTGTATAGGAGTCAAAAAGAGTGAAACTTCTGTTCCTGTAATATCCATCGTCCCAATATTCGTATTTACAGCATTCGACAAATTCGAACCTGCCGCTACAATAATACGATTGAGCATTCCCTCAGTGGTACGTTGATAGACATCGACCGTAGCTGAAACGCGATCACGAACGAGTGAAATATCTGCCCCGACATTGAGCGTCGTGGTTTCTTCCCATTGAATTTGGGAGTCATATTCTTCTGGCCGTAAAGTCGTAAAAAAGGAATTTCCAAATTGATAATCTGCTGTATTTTGACCTGAAGTGTAGACCGATAAATGCGCATATCGAGCATCTTGACCAATATTTTCTTGTCCAGTGATTCCCCAACCTGCCCGTAATTTTAGGCTATTAAAATAAGTATTCTCATTTTCTAAAGCTTTGACTGCTAATGCCACCGCAGGAAATAGACCCCATCTATTTTCGGGAGAAAAACGGGAAGTACCATCTCGACGAAGACTAGCGGTGAGTAAATAGCGATCATTAAAACTATAATTCAAGCGTCCAAATAAAGAAATGAGGTATAATTCACTGGCTTGATCTCGAATGACTTCATCATTTCCAGCAACATTATTATCAATGGAATTGGAACGAAACTGAAAATGTTGCCAAGAATACCCCCCAACGATATCCACCGTACTTTTTCCGAAAGATTCTTTATAGTTTAGATAAAACTCTAAAAGATCATTGTCTTTTGCTTCATCATATCTGTTATTTAAACCGCCATTATCATAATTAGCCACCCCAGAAGTATCGACAAAAACAGTACCTTCTGCGCGTGAACGATCCATGGCTACATTTAAATTTGCGCGTAAAGCTGGAAGAAAGGGCATACGATAATCGACGCTTGCGTTGGCTAAAAGGCGATTAACATTAGAAATATCTTCTCGTTGATTGAGTAAGGCGACTGGATTTCGAGGTGCTAAAAATTCAGGCGTGCCATTACTATTGACCCAAGTGGTGTAGCCATCAAAACGATCATTACCACTTAAAATATCTTGGGTAGGATCAAAGCTGACCGCATTTCCAATGGCGCCACGATCTGCGAAACGGTTTTTTGACCACATTCCTTTCACCCCAATATTTACTTGTAAGGTATTATTGATGAAACCAGGATTGATATTTAAACCAACAGAAGTTCGTTGATAATTATCCGTTTTGAGTAAGCCATTTTTATCTAAAAATCCCATCGACAAGCGATAGGGAAGTTTTTCGATTCCCCCTGAGAAATTGAGGTTGTGTTCATGACCTAAAGCATTTTGATAGATTTCATCTTGCCAATCGGTACTTGCATCGCCCATGGAGTTGATGACTTCTTCTTCATCGGCAAAACGTTCATTGATAATGGCACGATATTCAGCAGCATCCAATACATCTATTTTATTGGCGATTTGTCCTACACTTACATTTCCAGAATAACCGATATTTAGTTTTTTACTTGTTTTTCCTTTTTTAGTCGTAATTAAAATCACCCCTCCAGAAGCTCGATTTCCATAAATGGCCGTAGCAGAAGCGTCTTTTAAAACGGTAAAAGATTCAATTTCATTTGGATTGATAATATCTAGGGGATTTCGATTTCCTGCAATTTCGCCATCATCTAATGGTACACCATCTATTACAATTAAAGGATTATTGGAAGCACTAATCGAAGACTCTCCCCGAATTCTAATTTTTGATCCACCCCCTGGATCGCCTGAAGTCGTAATGGAAACTCCCGCTACTTTTCCTGCAATTAATTCTTGTGGGCCTGTGATCGCTCCGCGATTAAAATCTTTGGAACTCACCGATTGTAAAGAACCCGTTGCATCTTCTCGTTTGACGGTTCCATATCCGATGACAATGACTTCATCAAGTTGTTCACCAGAACGCATTTGTATATCAACCACATTGGAAGCTCCTAAGGGTATTTCTTGATCGGCATAACCGATATATGAAACAGAGATATTTTCACAATCATCAGGCACGGTAATAGAATAATTGCCATCATAATCAGAGACTTGTCCTTGTCCGCCTTTTACAGTAATCGTAGCACTAATGAGGGGTTCGCCTGTATCTGCATCTGTAATCGTTCCTGAGATGGTACGTTGAGCAAGGAGATGGGTGCAGATGGTAGTGCAACAGATAAATGCCAATGTTAGCAACGAACGTTGCATTATGTTCCAATACATAATTCAATTAGTTGAAATTTAAAATTCTGTTTTCTGATTGTTTGTTTACCAGTATATTAAATATGTATACTTACTGGAGAAAAAGAACGATAAGACCTAAGAATTTAAAGCTGGAATCAATCAAAGCGTATATCGTCTTTCGAAATAATTAAGGTCGGGTGGTTCAATTTACAAAACAATATACTACAAATATCAAAATTGGGTTACTTTTTCATCTTAATTTAACGTTCTTTTGTCGTTTCTCCAGTTTTTTAATTTTTCTAAAAATAGTTTGGTTTGTTGAGGATTATCTTGTGCAATATTGTAATTATTTTGAGGGTCATTTTCTAGGTCAAATAACTTCATTTCATCGCGCGTTGCATCCCAGTTAAAGAAATATTGCTCTTTTCTAATCCAATAGCCTTCTGTTTTGCGTCCCATCATATCGCCTTCCCAACGCTCTTGTTCGATACAGCCGATAATTTCTGTTCTTAAACTATTTTCTTTTCCTTCAATAACCGATTTATAGGATTGACCAAAATAATCGGTAGGAATTTCGATGCCCAAATATTCCAAAATGGTCGCTGGAATATCTGCACTATGGATTAAATCTTGTTTTACGATTCCTTTTTTGATTTGCCCTTTCCAAGAGAAGATAATAGGCGTACGAAATGATTGATCGTACATGGATAATTTTCCTTTATCGCCTCCATTATGCCAACGCAAAGAATCATGTCGAAATTCTTGATCAGGATTTTGTTCCCAGCCATTGTCATTGACATAAATAAAAAGGGTATTATCAAATTTGTCTTTTTCTTTGAGGTAGTTCATCAATTCACCAACGCCATCATCAAACCACGTACAATTGGCATAATAGCGTTTGGCAGACTCGGTCATTTCTTGATCTTTATAAATAGTATAATACTTTTCAGGCGCATCAAAAGGGTAGTGCGGTAATTCGGGAGCATACCACATAAAGAAAGGCGCATTTCCAACTGAATCTATAAAATCATAAGCGGGTTGCATGGTGGCTCGAGCAAGTTGTAGCCCATCTCCTCCCATAAATTGTTTGAACCATTTACCACCTGCTTTTCGATCCTCCTCTGTCCAACCTGTCGTCATACCATCTGTAAAACCGCCATTTTCATAATGAAATTCCCACCATTTGCCACCCTGAAAAGAACGATAGCCTTTTTCCGCAAGGATTTTTGGTAAGGTCTTAAATTCTTTCATAGCATGATGCCGAAAATTACGCTCCCAATTTGCTTGATCTTTTGCTGAAGCAAACCGCATTTTCATAGTATGATTATGAAGGCGTTGTTCTACTGCTTTCTCATAATCTATTGGAAGCGTTCCTGTCATTAAACATTGAAGAGAAGGGCGACAATGATTTTTAGGGACATAGCCATTTTTGAAAAGCGTTCCACTTGCTGCCAATTGATCCATATTAGGCGTCTGAACATAATCTGCCCCCATAAATCCAAAATAAGGATAGCCTTGATCGTCTCCAATTAAAAGAACGATATTGGGAAGGGTATCGCTAGAATTATTCGTTTGATTGCAAGAAGAAGGCAATTGAATCCCTAAAAAGGTCATCAAGAAGAGTGAAGTGTATACTATGTATTTCGTTACAATCAAAAATTGACAAAATAAAAAACTTATAAAAAAGAGTAATCATACAAAAATAATATGCTTTGATATGGATATGCTAAACCAATTTTATCTTATCTTGCCCTTATATTATCCCAAATTTTATCACTTGAGCTTTTTTTGAGCAAAATTTAGTATTGTTTAAGGATTTTGTATTTAAGATTAAACAGAAAAAATCTTCAAATAGATCATTATATTTAAAGCATTCGTCGGATGAATTGGGGTCATACAAAAGAGATGATTAAACTAATCGTAAGACGACTTAAAGTCGACTCACGATAAATTAAAAAAAATGAAAGCCACATTTGAACATGTAAATTCTCAATCTGCAGATTCTTCTTTTTACACCTATTGGTTGAAGCAATCACATTTCCCGTTTATTTGGCACTATCATCCAGAATTGGAATTAACCTATATTCATAAAGGAAAAGGAACGCGTTTAGTCGGTGACCATGTGGAAGCATTTGAGGAAGGAGACTTAGTCTTTTTAGGTTCCAATTTACCACATACATGGGCCTCAGAAGCAGAATTTAAAGGAGAAGCAGAGGTAATTGGAATTCAATTTAAAGAAGCGATCATTTCTGGTGAATTACAACAGTTTCCTGAGTTTAAATCTATTCAACAATTATTAAAAGTAAGTCATAGAGGGATTCAATTTAATGGGGCAATCGTACAAAATATTGCCCAGCAACTCCAAGGAATTGTCCATTTAGAAGGTATGGCAAAACTCACTTCGCTTTGGAACATTTTGGACACTTTAGCAAAATCAAAAGACGTACGATTCTTAGCATCGGAGATTTATGTTCCTACCTTGGGAAGAAACAATGAGCAACGAATTGATAAAGCCTTGCAACATATTCATGACCACTTTCTGGAGCCCATCAGTTTAGAAAAAATGGCAAAAGTCACCAATATGACCATTACTTCTTTTTGTCGCTTTTTTAAGAAAATGACAGGAAAATCCTTTTCGGATTATTTGAATGATCTTCGAATAGGAAGGGCTTGTAAATTATTAATCGAAACAAATTTGAGTATATCCGAAACGGGCTTTAAATCGGGCTTTAATAGTACTACCCATTTTAATCGAATGTTTCTACGAAAAAAGGGAATTGCACCAAGTGTTTATAGAAGTGGAAGCCGAGCTAGACAAAGAGGGTAGGGGATAAAAATCCAAAACTTATTTTCCTTCGTAAGTATGAAAAATTCGCTACAACTAAACCCACTTATGATGAAAAAGATTATCCTTTTATTTGCTAGTTTATTCATTTTTGGAATGAGTCAATTGGCTGCGCAAACGTATGTTGATTTTACGCTTAGAAACACTACTGCTAAATCCATCCCATTAAAAATTCCTGGGGTGATGAATCCAAATCTTTCACCCTTTTCCAATAGTGGGGTAGGCTTAAAAATTGGACAAAAAATCTTCTTTACGAACAAAGGTAAAAAGACCTTATTATTGAGTGTAACGGAAGATTTAGCTGATCAAACCTTAGATGTAGCAAAGCTGATTCGGGAGCGAAAAAAAGATATATTTACTCAAAAAAATTAAATCCAATTTTGTCAGTTTTAAAAGAATACGTTCTATTTTGTTTAAATAGAGCGTATTCTTTTTAAATAAAATTTCTTTGATGTTGACATGATGAAAATTCACGAATAACAGTCAACTTTTTTAAGGATAAGACAAAGGAAATCAATTTCATTACTTAACATAATGTTAATTATTTTACATTTTGCACTGTCCTGAAGTAGGTTGACACACATTTTGTAACCTATTGAAAATGAGACTATTGGAACACCTTAGAGAAAACCAAGACGATACAGATGAAACATACCATAGATCATTATACAAATGAAAAACACTTTATCAACGTCGTCGCCCTGTAAATTCCATCGCTTCGCCTTTTCCAAAGCCATAACTTAGTCCTAAGGTGATAAATCGTCCACGTAGTCGAGTGCTATTCACGATAAAATTGGGTTGAATCGTTTCACTTTCCTGTATACGGGAAGCAAAAATATCTCGAACACTAAGGCTAATTACCCCTTTTTTCTTCAGGATTTTTTTACGGATGCCTAAATCTGCGAAAAGTTGATCGGCTACATTGCCTTGAATAGTTTGAAAGGTAGATCGGTATTGTCCTGTGATTTCAAAATCAATTTCTTTGGGCAACTTGAGTTTAGTCGTCAGTTTTCCAGACCATTGATCGGCATTGAAGCTGAAATCAGAGCTTTCGTAACTTCCTTGTCGATTGAAATAATTGTAATTGAGATCGCCATTAAAAGTGATTTTTTTATAAGGGCTATATTTAAAATTAAACTCTAAACCTGTCGCTCGGTTGGTACCAATATTAAAAGGCTGGAAAGTATTTACGCCATTTTCAAAAGTGACAATTCGCTCAATCACATCTGTGGTATAGCGATAATAGACGCCAAAATTCATCGAGATTTTTTCTAAAATATAAATACTCATCACCTCATACGAATCGGTAAATTCAGGCAATAAATTTGGATTTCCCGTACGAATGCTAAAGTTATTTCTAATATTAAAAAATGGATTCAAATCCCATAATCTCGGACGGCGAATCCGCTTAGAATAACCTGCTTGTAAAGAGAATTTTTCATTGACTTTATAAGACGTATGAAAAGTCGGAAATAAATTACTGAAATTTTGATTGTTACTTTCATTCGTATCAATCAAAAGCGTACTTAAATCGGTATTTTCCAAACGAAGCCCTAATTTTAAGCCCCACACTTCATTCTCATACGCGCCTGTTCCATACACTGCTAAGACATTTTGACTATACTCAAAGGTATTGGTCAAACCCAAATCTTGAATCCATTCTCCATTGACTAAATCGGTTACTCCAAAATCATTACTGACATCATTAATTAAATATTGAGCACCCGTTTCCAAGGAAAATTTATCCGTGATGGGTTTGGTGTAATCGAGTTTAAAGGTTTGTTTGAGTTCTTTAAAATTCGTTTCTGTTTGTTGGTCATTGAAGCTTCGATCACCAAAAGTCGTTACATTGTAAAATTCAGAAGCTTGATCTTTAGCAAATAAATTTCCGATCGCACTAAACAATACACTATGATCTTCATTTCCTTTAATTTCACTTTTGTATTGGAGTTCATAACTATATTTTGGATTGATGGCATCCGTCACTTCTTCCCGATACCATTCATTGACACGTGCATCAAGGGCATCATATTCAACAAAATTAGTTAAGGACGGTTGATCTTCCACTTCTAGTGCAAAAAAGCCCGAAAGCGTCAATACATTATTCTCATTGATGTAATAATCCGTCCCCAAAATGACCGTATAAAAATCTTCATTTCGATATTCTCGACCATCCGTTTCAATGGTCATTTGAGTCGTTAAATCTCGGTTGCGATTTTGTAAATCAGTAGGAATTTTTCGATGCCCTACCCCAAATTGACTGAATAAGTTAAACTTCTCCGTTCGACGATTTAAACTCAATCCTACACTATGATTGTCAGGAATCCCAGTATTGAGCGTAAGTGAACCATTCAAGCCCTTTCGCTCTTCTTTTTTGATGACAATGTTGATAATTCCTGTCGTTCCTTCCGCATCATATTTCGCAGATGGATTGGTAATCACTTCTACTTTTTCGATCATATCGGCAGTGATTGTCCCTAAGGTATTGCCTTGTTCACTAGCTAAAACGGAAGGTTTTCCATTAATTAAAATTTGTACCCCAGCACTTCCTCTTAAAGAAATTTCTCCTTCAATATTTACATTAACTGAAGGTACATTATTCAGTACTTCTAAGGCACTTGCGCCTGTACTGCTCAAGTCTTTCCCTACATTAAAAACGCGTTTATCGAGTTTAAATTCCGTAGAAGATTTTTCTGCACGTACTTCTACCTCATTGAGTAGCTGACTATCTTCTTCTAATAAAATAGTTCCCAAGTCCACTACCCTATTTTGTACCACAAAATCAGCAATTGTAGTCGTTTTAAATCCAATAAAACTTACTTCAACATAAAAATTACTAGAAGCCACTTCTACTTCAAATGCACCATCAAGATCAGTAGTTGTCCCTGTAATTGGAGCTTTAGAATCCTTATCTCCGATCATCACCGTAGCAAACTCAACTGCTTGTTCACTCCCTTTTGCCAAGACTGTCCCTTTTACTAAAGTTCTTTGTGCATGAACTATTTGAGTCATAAAGAACAGTAAGCATATTAATAAAGTAAATTGTCTATTCATTTTTGAAATAATTATAATTGCAACAATG
>JAHDES010000060.1 GCA_020628645.1 Saprospiraceae bacterium | reverse complement strand
AGTTAACTCTTTTTACGTTTTTTGACTCGTGTACTCTTTACATGAGAAACTGCTGTTAAGCACGACAAACTCGATCTTTCTTTTTTAGCTTCACCTCAATTTGAATCCATGATTACTGAGCGTTACCGAGGTATTCGATTATTAGTTGTTGCCAATGCTACCAATAATGAACTAGCTATCTTGGAAGATACAATTGATCGAATTATTGATTTGACCGAATAAAAGACGCTCCTGTTGACTATGCGTTTTATAAAAAGACTATCTTATCATTTTGGAAGACAAAAACAACATAAAAGGAATTAGACGTTCGAAAGACCATTTGAATACAAAAAGAAAGAAAGGCAAGAATTTTCTTCTTGGTATCGGTATTAATGATTATGACCAGTTTCCTAAACTTTTTAATTGTGTAAAAGATATTAAAGATTTTGAAAACGAATTATTAAATAATTATGATTTTGAAGATGATAATACATTCATACTAATCAATCAAGCTGCTACTCGTAGAGAGATATTAAAAAAATTAGATTTTCTATACCAAAAAATATCAGAAGAAGACACTTTAACTTTTATCTATTCGGGGCATGGAGAAAATTTATCACAAAGAAATATTGGGTTTCTCGTCCCATCAGATGCAAAAGATGAATATGATTTTATTGATTTAAGCTCCATTAAAAATCGTCTTGATACCTTCAAAGCAAAGCATATTTTTTTAATTTTCGACTCCTGCTTTTCTGGTTTAATTTTAACGCAAAGAATTACACACAACAAAAATTTACCTGAGGATTTTCCATCAAGATTTGCCTTAACTTCGGGTCGTAATGGTCCCGTAAGCGACGGATTGAAGGGAGATAATAGCCCCTTTATGAAAATTGTACTTTTTTTCCTTCAAGAAAATAGAGATAGGATAGGGGTGATTGATTTATCTCAAAAAGTTTTAGACTCTTTTACCAATCAAATTGGCTACCAATTGCCTGATTTTGGAATAATTAATCATAATCCAAAATATAGAGGACAGTTCTATTTGTATCCAAAAAATTATGTAGAGAATATTACTATTCAGAAGAAGAAAATTACAGAACTTAAAACAGCCGTCTCCATAATTGAAAAACAAAATAATGAATTAGCTAATTCGTTTGATGAAATTAACAAACAAACAAAACGAGTAAAACTATTTTCTATAGTAGCTGTAGTTTTATTAATAGCATCAATTTTAGGACTTATTAATATTAATAGACAAAGAAATAAAGCAATCCAACAAGCAAAAATCAATAAGTCTTTAGCTTTAGCTTCAAAATCATTATTGGAAAAAGAAATTGATCCCACATCTGCATTACAATTAGCAGTAGAAGGCTACAAAAACTATAACACAGAAGAAAATGCCTATGCTTTAAATGAGATTACTAGCGATCAACGCCTTGTATTTTATACGAATAAAATCAAAGAAAATGATAATATCCATGCTTTAGCTTATTCAAATCATAAAGATATTATTGCTGCTGGCACCGAAAAAGGATATTTGAAACTATGGGATCGAAAGGGCGAGCTTCTTTTTGAATTTGATAGCCTTCATCAAAGTACAATCTTAGCGTTACAGTTTTCACCTGATGGAAGCTTTATTTTATCTGGAGATAGAGATGGACAATTCATCCTTTGGGATGTAAAAGGAAATGTTATTTTTAAAGAGAAATACCACGAAAATTGGATAAGCTCATTGAGTTTTTCAAAAGATGGGCAGAAGTTTATTGTAGGTAGCGCGGATGGACGGGTAAGTCTATGGAGTACGAATGGTTCATTTATGAATGAATTTTCAATCGGGAATACATCTATAGCGTATTTAAAATCTAATAATATTAATAGTGCTACCAATTCATTAGGACAGACTGTTTTTGCAGTATCAGATTATTTAGAGGGCATGAAGGAAATACAACGATATTTGTATGGAATAAATGCCGTAGTCTTTTCACCTGATGACGATTTTATACTTGCTGGGGGCGTAGGAGGGAAGGTATACATGTGGGCACAAAATGGAACGCTGAAAAAAGAATTTGTTGGTTATAAAAAAGAAATCATTGCTATTGATATTTCGAGTGATGGTAAGTTTATCTTAGCTGGGGGATATGATAAAACAGGAATTTTGTGGAATGAAGATGGAGGGGTTCATAGTAAACTAATTGGGCATAGCAGAGCGATCAATGCTGCCAAATTTATTAAAGGAGATCGGTATATTTTGACTGCTGGAAGTGACAATCTTTGTATGTTGTGGAATAAGAAAGGGGAACTAATTAAGCAATTTGTCGGTCATAAAGAACCTGTTTTTTCCATAGCAACAACGGATTCTGATCAATATATTTTCACCTCTGGTTTGGATAGCCTCATAATTGAATGGGATTTGCTTTATCGTACATCTTTCAAGAAAAAATTTCCTCATAATGATTTAACAAGAGCTGTAGATTTTTCTCCTGATAGTAAGTCCTTTGTTACAGGTGCTTCAGATGGTACTATTTCAATATGGTCAATAAATGGCACGAAAACGGATAGTTTTCAAATAGATGAACCTGGTAGTCGTAGTAATATTTTACCAGTAGCTTTTTCTCCTGATGGTAGGTATATTGCTACTATTGATAATCAATCCAATGGAGTTTTGTATAATAAACATGGAAACTTATTAGAGCAATTTATTGGGCATAAAGATGAAATTACCTCCGTTTCATTTTCACCCAATGGATTATATCTTTTAACAACTAGTATTGATAGTACGGCTATCATTTGGAATTTGGAAGGGGATACCATTCGAACATTGAAAGGGCATCAATCTTGGTTGTGGTCTGGGAAATTCGCGCCTAACAGTTCAAATTTAATTACTTGTGGAGGAGATAATATGGCTATCATTTGGAATTTAGAAGGGGATACCATTCGAACATTAAAAAAGCATAGTGATTATGTGGAATCTGTAGATTTTTCTCCTGATGGAACTGAAATTCTTACAGGAAGTTGTGATGGTACTGCCATTTTATGGAATAGAAATGGTGAGATATGTCGCTCTTTTAATGCTGATGATTCAGGCTGTGTCTTTGTTGTGAAATTTATTTCTGATGACTTAATTTTAACTGCAGGAAGAAGTGGAAAAGCAATTATTTGGAATAAAGATGGATTTCCTATACAAACTTTTGATGATCATGGCTCATATTCTATCTGGGCTTCTGCAATTTCTCCTGATGGAAATTACATCGTTACAGCGGGGGACGATCGCAAGGCATTCTTACGAAGAAATATTAAGAAATTATTGGACTAATTGATATGGATAATTGAAAATTTTCAAACCAAGCCAAAAGTGCTCTATTTAAAAATGCGTATAAAAAAATAGGGTAGATTATGTAATTCTAGATAAAGGTGCATCCTATAGATAATAAACCTTATATAGGATATTTGAAATCAAATAAATCACCTTTAAAAATTATCAAGAATGAAAAATCTCAGAATTTTAAGTATCGCGTTAGCACTATGTAATTCCTTTATCATCAATAATATCAATTTCAATCCCCAAGAAAATATAAAAGGAGTATGGATGGTGGAAGATTATCAAGGGCAAGAAATAATTTTTGAAAAACATCAAAGCCTGGAAGATGACGAACCGGGGTATGAATTTTTAACTGATGGAAAACTCATAAAACGACAGAATGCTGGATGGTGTGGTACACCTCCAATTTCATATAGCAATTTTGAAGGTGCATGGACCATGCAAAGCGATTCTACTTTAATGATAGAATATGCATACTGGGGCGGAACAATCAAAGAAAATTGGAAGATTTCAACCTTAGAACAAGATAAATTAAAGGTGACGGTTCTAGATATTGTTACTACCAATGAGCGTAAATATTAGAACAGAAGCATGAATCATCCCCGAATTTTCTTGAAAATTTGGGGATGATTCATGTTTTTTAAGATTCAATTAATTTTCTAACAAAACTGCAAACTTCGTTCAGGAATTTGATGAAGTGAACTTAATTTAGAAAGAAATAAAGCGAGTGCCTTTCGCTTGGCAGCATCCAATTCATAACTAATATATTTGCGGAAATAATCGTCTAAATCAAAATTGGGATGAGGCTTTGGAAGTAATAACATCAATTGGGGGATCAATTCTAATCCTTTGGCTAAGGCAGCATTAAAATCAGCAATAAAACTAGAGGGTAAGGGGCGATTACTCACCCAAGCCGCAAATACAAAAGGCAGTCCTGTATGCGCTTCCCAAGCTGTACTCAAATCATATACATACTCAAATTGTTCCTCAATATTAATCGTCCGATCTCCAATTACCACACCTGCTGTTGTACCTTTTAAGTTTTGAATATAACCATCGGAAGCAGGAAGTAAAATCGGGCTTACATTCCAGTATTCTTTCAATAAAATTTGGGCGAGAGCAACAGAAGTATTGGAATGATGATCGAGGTATAAATGCGTGATTTTTTCAATAGGTACTTCACTAAAAATTGCCACCGTTCGCACCTTACCTATTGCACCAATACAAAAATCAGAAATTATATGTGGATTGCTCAATTTTGGAATCACAGCCACAGGAACTAAACCAATATCTACTTGTTCATGCACCAATTTTTCCGCACAAATGGAAGGTATATCCAAACTTATATCCAATTGATTTTGGATAGGATGATTTAAAATACCATTTAAAAAAGGTTTGGTATTAAGATAACTTACGGCTGTTATTTTATAGTCCTTCATATAGCGACCTTTTCCAGATGTGTCTGGTCATTTTGTAAAATAATCGTGAAGGTATTTCCGTCGAATTGGGCTTTGGTTAAGCCTGTGTTTTGATGTTTATAATGATACATTTCAGTCATAGATTGATCTTGCAATAAGCATAACATACAAGCCAATGTACGCCCATGCGATACCACTAAAATGCGTTCTTCTGGACGTTGTTTGAGTTCATCTACAAAAAGTTGTACCCGTTGTCCGAGTTCTTTTGCACTTTCTCCTGCTTCTAATCGTGCCTCAAAATCGCCTGATTTCCATTCTGCCATTAAGACGCGATATTGCTCTGCCATGGCTTTCGTACCTTTCATACCTTCGTGAATACCCCAAGAAATTTCTTGAATTCGAGCATCAATGAGATGAGGAATATTTGTATCCAAAAAAGGTTGTGCCGTTTGTATAGTACGAATCAAATCAGAAGTAATAACCAGTTCAAAATCTTCTTTTTGATAGTTTTCAAAAAATGCTTTTGCTTGGGCATGTCCGAGTTCATTGAGTGGGCTATCCACACCACTACCTTGTACGATATGTTCTCGATTTAAATCTGTCTCCCCGTGTCGTATAATAAATACCGTTTTCTTCATCCTTCAAAAATTTAGATTCTTATCGTATGGCTAATTCAAAATCGTCCCACGATTATTTCAATCACTCCTTTATTTTTGGTTTAATTATTGACAACAGGTAGAGAAACATAGCCTCTAAACTGCTTATCATCTTCAAAAACATGATTGGTAAAATCAGTTACTACATTGTATAAAGTATCTCGTTCTATGGCATTTCGACCAACCGAGCGAATCATTTTGACCAATTGTTCGGTACTCAAAGCAGGATTTTGTTCTTCTGAACCTGCCATCGAATAAATCTTAGTCGTATCATCTATGGTCCCATCCAAATCATCTACCCCAAAAGCCAAGGATAATTGTGCCGTTGTCCGTCCAATCATGGGCCAATAGGATTTAATATGATCGAAATTGTCCAAATAAATACGGCTTATCGCATAATTCCGTAAATCTTCCACCGTAGTGGATTCTTCTACATGCGACATTTCGTTATTCTTATTTCTAAATTTTAATGGAATAAAGGTTTGAAACCCCCCCGTTTTATCTTGTAATTGGCGCAAAGCCTCTAAATGATGTACACGATGATGAAATTTTTCAATGTGTCCGTACAACATCGTCGCATTGGAACGCATGCCGATTTCATGCCAAATCTCATGGATGCGCAACCATTGATCGCCACTACATTTACCACCAGCAATTTGATCTCGAATTTCAGGATGAAAAATCTCCGCACCTCCCCCTGGCATAGAATCTGCTCCAGATTCTTTAATTAAACGCATACCTTCTTCATAACTGACTTTTGCCTTTTTGAAAATATAATGATATTCCACAGGAGTAAGTGCCTTGATGTGCAAATCAGGTCGATGGGCTTTGATAGCACTAAATAATTTGGTGTAAAACTCCAAGTCATATTGTGGTAAAACACCGCCTACGATATGAACTTCTGTAACGGGCTGCTCATCGTATTTTTTGATGATGTCCATGATGTCTTCATGCGTATATTCCCAACCTTCAGAACGTTTTTTGATTAAACGCGAATAAGAACAGAAGGTGCAAGTATACAAGCATACATTTGTAGGCTCTAAATGAAAATTTCGATTGAAATAGGTTTTGCTACCGTGCTTTTGTTCACGAATGTGATTGGCTAATACACCTAGATAAGAAAGTTCTGCCTGTTCAAATAGATATAAACCTTCTTTCTCAGAGATTCGTTCTTGATTGGCTACTTTTTTAGTAATCGTGCGTAATTCTGCATCCAGTTTTGGGTCGTTGATTAAGACATTTAATGCACTCATAAGAAAGATGTTCTGTTTATACTATAAATATACTAACAAAATTCAAAACTTTCAGTTTTAATTGAAAGTAAGTTTTTTTAAAATTTTTACAAAGCTAGGATTTCAAGAGTTTTTTGAACGTTTTTTTCATTGGAAAAATGAGTAGAAAGGATATTTTTTCGATTTTCTATTGCTTCTTTAGTAAAAGGAGTATTCCAAAGTTGATGAATAAGATGAATAATAGAAGAAGTATCTTCGGCGCGATGACATAATTGTTCTACTCCAGTATTGCCAATCATTAATTCATTGGCGATGCAAAAACGACCTTGAAATAGTGCATTGAGTAATTTGAGTTTCATACCTGCATTTTGAAAGGTCCATAAAAAATGAATATGTGCATCTTGAATCATTTGATGCATCGCTTCATTAGTAAGATTAGGATGTAAACGCACATTTTCATGTTGATGAACTGCCTTTTCTAATGTAGAACTTGGACTTAATCCCGCTATTTTAATGGGATAATCAATTTTGGGAGCGATTTCATTAACTAAATACAAAGCAGCATCTTCATTATCCTTTACGGAAAGTTTAGCATGAAAAAGAAGGTATTTTCCTTGTCCTATTTTGCAAGTCAATTTTTCATTTGGATGGAAAACGCCTATGTGATCTACCTTTTGATGTTGTTGTTTAAAATAAGTAGTATCATTTGGAGATAATGTGATTAAAGAAGAAATATGGGGTAAAATTTGTTTCTCGTAATGCTTCAGTTTTTTGGCTTCTAAGGCAAAATAGAGTTTTTTAAAAGGATGCTTTTCCAAATGAGCAAGACTGTTATAGTATTCCCATTCTACATTATGCATCCGAGCAATTTTCCTTCTATTTTTTAATTTTGGATGCTTGAAAAAGCCTGTACCATGCAATCCTTCACTAAAAATAGGATATTCATCTTTTAGTAAATTTTCTAATAATTCAGGATGTAATCTCGTTTTTACAATGAAAGGTATTTGACTAAATTGGTGACTAATTGATCGTTTCCGCGTATAATAATAAACCTTTTGACACACTGTTTCCAAATGAATTTGAGGCTTTCGATCCCCATATTGAAAACAATGCAAAATAACAGGTACACCAGCTTGATGCAATGCCAAAAGGTGATAATACACCACAATGATCCCCCCATAATTGGCAGGATAAGGAATATCAAAAGCAATAATATGAATGGGTGTATATTTAGTCATCCATGCACGAAGATAGGATAGGAAAAAGAATTTGATATGTAATCGCCGCTTAATTCTATCTGATTTAGGTCAAAATTTGCATATTCCATTAATTTACAAGAACTTTGGAGCAGAAAACTACCTCTCGATTATTGATTTAAAAACTTAAACTAAGCTTTAAAAGCTTTTGAATTTAGTACTATGAGCAACTATTTCAAACACTTTTCTATTGTATTTCTATTTTTTTTAGTAGGAAATACTCACGCCCAAATTGGTATTGCCAGCTATTATTCCGATAAATTTCAAGGTGCTAAAACAGCCAGTGGAGAACTTTATGATAAAAATAAATTGACGGCTGCCCACAATGAATTTCCTTTTGGTACAGTGATTCGAGTTACTCGATTAGATAATAATAAAAGTGTAGAGGTACGAGTAAATGATAGAGGGCCTTATTATAAAGGACGTATTGTAGATATATCTCGTGCTGCTGCTGAAAGAATTGGATTAATTACGGACGGTACAGCTGAAGTTCGGGTAGAAAAAATTGGGGTATCTAGTGGTGATATTTCTATTTCAGAAGAAGACGCTTTTACAGAACGCGAAACAGAACGCTTTACACCACCTCCTGTACCTGAAGTTTCAGAACCTGTAAGCCGACCACAAACGAAGCCCACCCCAAAGCCTACGCCAAAAGCTGCTCCAAAGAAACCCGTAACTACTACACCTAAAACAGCTAAAGCACCAACTAGTACAAAAAAGGATCAAGTACCATCCTGGCCAAAAAAGAAAGATGTTCCTACTTCTTATGAGGTCGTAAAAGGAGGCGATTATAAAACCTTTGATTTGTATAAAGTACAAGTACTTCGTCCAAAGAAAGAAGGTTATGGGGTACAAGTTGCTTCGCTTACCATTTATGAAAATGTATTGAAACAAGTGGCTGAATTACAAGAAAAATGGTTTGATAATATTTTGATTAGTGTAGAAGAAGGAGCAAGCGGAAAAGCGACCTATAAAATTATTTTAGGCCCATTTCCAGATCGTGAAACAGCCGATAGTTATAAGAAAAACGCTAAATCTAGATACAAAGTTGATGGCTTCGTGGTAGATTTGAGTTCTTTGCAATAGAAAATTAAAGCATTCGGTATAATTTTAGTAGAACCAACTGCTTTAGTAAAAAAAAATAGGAATTCTGGATTCAAAAGGGTACACAAATTTATGGTTCAAACCATAAATTTGTGTACCCTTTTGAAAAATATTATTATCTCCTTGTACAGAAATGTTTTTAATCATTTCTTGAGCAGTCTTTACATACAAAAAAAGACCGACAGTAAACTGTCAGTCTTTCAGCGGAGAAGGAGGGATTCGAACCCCCGGTACGCGTTAACGTACGCTGGTTTTCAAGACCAGTGCATTCAACCAGCTCTGCCACTTCTCCTTTTTGCTTTTTTGAGTAGCAATTCTAATTGGATTGCAAATGTATAAGATTGTTTGCAAAAATGAAACCATTTTCACGAAAAAATAATTCCTCAAAGTGTTTTTTTTTCTCATTTCTTTTTGAAAAGCGTAGATGTGATTGATTTACAAGGTCTTAGCTGTGAACAAGCATACTTGGTTTTCCTGCTAAATAAGCTTTAATATTTTCAATAACGCCATTGAGTAGTCGCTGACGAGCTGCTTGCGTAGCCCACGCATTATGAGGAGTGAGAATTATATTATCCAATTGATAAAAAGGATGGTCGAATAGGGGTGGTTCTTGCGTTAAAACATCTAAGGCTGCTGCATGAATCGTGCGCTGTTGAAGGGCATTAAATAAATCTTCTTCATGGACTAATCCTCCTCGTCCTGTATTGATCAAAATAGCGGAAGATTTCATCTGTTGGAGGTTTTTACGATTAATGATACTCTTGTTGTGAGCAGTTAGGGGAGCGTGAAGGGAAAGCACATCGCTTTCTTGAAAAAGGGTATCTAAGTCTACAAATTGCACGCCTTCTTTTGCATCTCGTTCAGGATGCTTATGGTGGGCGATAATTTTCATACCAAAGGCTTGCCCTATTTTTGCCACAGCTTGTCCTATCTGCCCAAAACCATAAATGCCTAGCGTCTTAGCATTCAATTCTGTAATAGGAAATAAGTGATAAGAAAAATCTGGACAGCGACTCCATCCTCCATTTTTGACATCTTGATCGTGTTGTTTTATACCATTTACAACTTGTAGAAGCATTGCAAAAACATGCTGTGCCACAGCAGGAGTACCATAATTACGAACATTACTTACTAGAATATTTCGAGCTTTGGTGGCTTCAAAGTCAACATTATTGGTTCCTGTAGCGGAGATACAAATGAATTGTACATTTGGAAGTAGATTTAATTCCTCTTGCCCAATAATTTGCTTGTTAATGACAATAATATCTGCATCTTTTCCGCGTTCTGCTAGTTTTTCATTGGGCGTACGATCATAAATGGCTATATCTCCTAATTCCTTTAATTTTTCCCAACTCAAATCCCCTGGATTGAGGGTATATCCATCAAAAACAACTATTTTTGGCATTATAAGGTGTTTAAATTATTTTTTGAAAAGGTAGAGAATGACAACTAGATATACAACTTTTTTTGGGGCTATTTTGGGTTTGTTTGTATTGAACTTGTTCTTGTACAATGATGTACTTTCAATACAAGAAATGGAACTCAATATGCTGAATTTTTATATGAGAAACGACCCTATAAGTATAATTCCTTCTACTTATTCTGCTCAACTTATTACCCGATTTTTTGCAGAAAATACGACTCATCATCCATTTATGATTCGATTTCCAAGTGTTTTGATTTTGATTGGAAGTCTTATTTTAATCTATGAGTTAGGATCAAAATTATTTGGGAAATCGACGATTCAAACGACAATAGTAGTTTGTGCTAGTGCATGGGGTATCTTGTTTTTGGGAAAATTCGCACTCATTGATAGTTGGGTGTTTTGTTTAGAAATTATGTTTTTCTTTTTTACTGTTTTATACCTAAAACAACCCACCTTAAAATGGAAAATAGGATTTTGGATAAGCGTGTTTCTTAGTGGTATAATTGCTCCTTTTCAATTACTTATTTATGGATGCTGCCTTTTTGGGATACTTTTTTTATTCCATTCAGAAAAAAGAAGGCTTTTTCAACTCATTCCTTTTGTAGTAGTACTTCCTATTATCGCTATTTTATTTTTTAATAGTACAGGGAGATTGGGATATTTTGGAGTGCATTATGGAAATTACTTGATTTATGTCGTACTAGGATTATTTCCGTTTTTAGGTTTCTTACTCGCTGGATTAACCGATTTATCCAAGAAAATACGCCAAAAAGAAGAATTAAGTATTCTTATTCTAGCAGGTTTAATGGGGAGTTTGATTACCTTATCTTCTAGTAGTTTTTTCTTTTTAGCACTATTAATCGCTAAACAACTTACTTATTTTACAAAGGCATCTTATCCTTATAATGCAATCATCAGAGGAGCGAGTGTGCTTGTTTTGATTAGTTCCTTTTGTGTGTTGGCGTATATGATGCTGCTGGGTTTTCAAGAATTGGGAATGCTTGGTTTTCGTACAACGGCTCTACTCAGTATCGTATTTTGGATTCCTTATTTTATTGCTATAATTGGTGTTTTTGGAAAACGAGCTATTTGGACGGAGATGAGTTTAGCAAGCGCAAGTATGTTGACTGCCTTTATTTTTTGGATGCAAATTGCACCGCTAGGTTTTTCTTATTTTAACTTGGAAAAACAAGTTGTAACTCAATTAGCAAAGGAAGGGCAACATTGTGATCTCACTTTTGAAGAACAATTATTTGATGCGAAGTATCGTTTGATAGACTATTATGCCAGTATTGATACCACTAAGTGCGAAAAAACAGATCGTCTCTTAAAAGTAGTATTTAATCAAACTTCCAAACCACAAAATGAATTAAAAGAAACAGAAACTCAAGCAAAACTACCTATTTGGGGACTTAGTAAACGATATTCGATCAAAAAGAATGAGTAAAACAAACCATATTGTCTTACGATTACTTCAAATTGCTGTGATAGCGGTCTTTTTTGGACGTGCCTATCAACATTGGTTTTGGGATGCTCCTTATCGTACCTTACTCTGGGATGAAAACTTGATGAGTGGGATTATAGAAGGGCTTTTCAATCTTTCTTGGGATGATTATATTACCAACAATGAAGTAGATGAACGGATTCAAAATTGGATAAAAGGAATAGGCGTTTTTTATTTTATTTGTGGATGGAGTGTGTTGTTTTTAGAACGATTTCCTAAGTGGGTAAGTCGTTTATTATGGCTCGGAAGTTTAAGTTTAGTGTTTTTAGCCGTTTTATATTGTAAAGAAAAGTTTTATAGCTTAGGACAATTTTTTGAGTATGCACTTCAATTTGGCAGCCCTGTCGTTTTATTATTCTATTTTCATAAAAGCATTCGTATTCAAAATTGGCTATTGCTTTTACGTATCCTAATCGCCTTAACCTTTACTTGTCATGGATTGTATGCGTATGGCTATTATCCTGTTCCTGGAAATTTTGTGGAAATGACCATTTCCATTTTAAATTGTAGTGACGAACAAGCCCTTCAGTTTTTAAAATTAGCTGGAATTTTAGATTTCATCTTGAGTGTATTGCTATTTTTTCCTTTTAAAACAGCTCGTTGGGCCTTGTGGTATGCCATTTTCTGGGGTTTTTCAACAACAATCGCTCGCATTTGGGCCAATTTTTATTGGGAATTTCCTTGGGAAAGTCTTCATCAATGGATGTTTGAAATGGTCTATCGCTTTCCTCATTTCATTTTGCCTGTCAGTTGTTATTTAGTTTGGCGAAATTTCAGAAAAAAGACCGCTTTATGACAGTACTAAAATGAAGTAAATTCTCTTATTTGATATTGAATGGATACTATTTACAACGTATAACAGATAACTCTATTTGTGTTAAACAAAAATTTTACATAATTTTGTGACAGCATTACGGTTATAGACCTTTCCCCCTTTTATTTCTCCCAATATTACTATTATTTTGTTCAGACTATTATGCATATTATGTATGTTGTTCTGTGGGGAATTAATGATTGCCCAAACTAGTGGAACACATAAATATTGGGTAGAATTTACAGATAAATTGTACACAAAACATAGTATTTTTCATCCCCAAACCTTTTTATCCCCTCGCGCCATTGAACGGCGACAACGACACGGAATTCCTATCACATACGAAGACCTACCTGTTAGTTTACCTTATATTAATCAAATTAAAGAAATTGGCGCTCAAATTCACAATTGCTCAAAATGGTTGAATGCAGCTACTATCATTGCAGATTCTAGTAAAATAGAAACAATACAACAACTACCTTTTGTACAACAAATTACATTTGTAGGAAAACATTCCACTAAAAGGGCATTGCAAGATTATGAAATTGAAGAACAAGTAGATTTTGAATATACTGTAGCTAGAAATCATTGGTATGGATATGCTTATCGTCAGAATGAATTGCTGGGAATCGAACAAATACACCAAAAAAAATGGCAAGGGGAAGGAATGATGATTGCTGTTTTAGATGGCGGTTTTGCAAAGGTGCAAGAAAGTAGTTTTTTTGAAAATACAGCTATTGTTGCTACCTACGATTTTGTTGAAAATGATAAGTCTGTCTATGAATCTAGCGTACATGGCTCGGAAGTTTTATCTGTAATGGGAGCCAATCGACCCCATTATTTAGTAGGAACAGCACCCAAAGCGCAATATGTATGTCTTAAAACAGAAGACGTACTTGGAGAATCTATCGTAGAGGAATGCAATTGGATTGCGGCGGCAGAATTTGCGGACAGTATGGGAGTAGATGTAATAAATACGTCGCTAGGATATTCTGTCTTTAGAGATCGACGAATGAATTATACCTATGAAAATATGGATGGTCAAACTTCCAAGATTAGCCAAGCAGCAGATATTGCCTTTCGTAAAGGAATTTTAGTGGTGGGGAGCGCAGGAAATTCAGGAGATGAAGATTGGCGTTATATTACCACGCCAGCTGATGCGTTTGATATTTTATCGGTAGGGGCAAGCACCGCATACGGGAATAAAGCTTTTTTTAGTTCTTTTGGACCGACGATTGATGGTCGAATAAAGCCAGAGGTAGTAGCAATGGGACAAGAAGTCAATGTCGCCTCTGTTTTTACGGATAAAGTATACCCAACGAATGGAACATCTTATTCTGCTCCTTTGGTAGCAGGTGCGATGACTTGTTTGTGGCAAGCTTTCCCTGAACTATCAGTAAAAGAATTGAAAAATGTTATGTTAGAAACTGCATCTTTGGCAGATTCTCCCAATAATCGTATAGGATATGGAATGCCTAATATGAATAAAGCATTTCAAAAGCTGGCTCATAAAAATGGAGAATTTCATCTTCATTTAAATGAAGGAGAAGAACTTTTAGCAGTTGTTCAAGTTGATAAAATGGGGAATGAACACCATTTGGAAGAGCATCAAATTAGAGAAAAAGAAAAAGGTTATTATATTTTAAAACAGATTCGTACTAGTCATTTCATGAGAGTCATCACAAGTGAGAGCGTGATGATAAGTAGATGATAGTCTTCATTTTTAGTAAAAAGGTTAACTCCTCATTTATGAGATTACTATACTATTAAATGGACGATTATTACAGTAAAATCCTAAAGGAATACCTTTGGGAATAAGCTAATCATCGGCACCACTTTTATAACAAAGTGGTGTCTTTTTTTATACCATTTCCAAGTCTACTATAAAATAGCCACAACGCGATAGTTGTTAGTATTCCTTCTAAAGGTAACATGATGTGAAAAGTAACATTGGGATGTACAACTGACCAGAATCCTTCTGGGCGAACTTTTACAATATAAAATAAAGCTTCTTTTTTTCCTTGATATAACGAGAGATAGGGAGTAGTTAGCAAAAATAAGATGATGATAGTACAAGCAAGAAGAAGGAAAAATGTTTTGCTTTTTAAAAATTGAAGTATGGATAATTTAATAGAAGGAATTTGATAAGCACGTAATAAGATAAGCCCAAATGCTGCACCAATTAAATTAGTAATGACATCATTAAAATCATAATAATCTGTACGTTCTGGCGCCAAATAAAAATATTGATAAGCCTCATCTAAAGCTCCTGCTAAAGTTGCCCAAATTAAGGTAAGATTATAGTTTTGAAGTAAAGGAAAACAAAGAATCGCAAATACAGCATATTGTATAAAATGTACCATTTCTATATTGATAACAAAAAGGTAATTAATACAAAGCCCTGCTAAAATAATGGTAGCGACTAAATAGAAAAAAATTAAAGACCGACTTTCTTGCTTCCAAGATTGTCGTATCACAGGTATAAAATACAAACAAAGCCCAATTATACCCGCAATAAGGATAATCAAATTATACGTATCGCGAGGAAGTCCTCCAAAAATATCTACGGTTAAAAGTCCTACCCATTCATGTGGCAATACAACTAAAAGATAATAGGTAAGTAAAATAAAAAGATGGATGATAGGACGATTCTTCAAAAAAATTAAGAATCGTGATAAATAAGATGTGTTCACGAGATTGGAAATTATAAATTAAAGCTTAGAGATAGTATGAACCGCTTTAATAAAGCGATCTAAATCTTTTTCTAGGGTGAAAATATTGGGGCTGACTCGAATATATCCTTTACGATTAATAGCAACAGTTTTTAAATGAATATCATGTTTTTTGTGAAATAATTTGATAGCTTTTGAAGAAGATATATTGGAAAAGCCAAAAGAAGCGATAGCACAAGATCGTTTAGGGTCTGTACCAAATTGAACCCCATCTATCGAACGAATAGCATCCATCCAATAATTTTTCAAATCATTCAGTCGGGCTTGTTTTTTTTCTATTCCAATCAATTCATTAAATAAAATAGCAGCACCAACACCTACTTCTTGATGAAAAGCGCGTGTTCCTAAATATTCAAATTTATCAATTCGATCTTCTAATTCAGGGGTGGAAGATTGTAGAGAATAAACTCTTTTTATCTGATTGGATCGAATATACAATACGCCAGTGCCATGTGGGGCATTTTGCCATTTATGTAAACTAGTCGCATAAAAATCAACTCCTAAAGTAGGAATATCATGATTGATTTGGCCATAGGAATGTGCAGCGTCTAAAAGTACTTTAATGTTTTTTTCTTTTAAGGCTTTTGTGATTTTAGATATGGGTAAAATTTGTCCTTCACGATGCGTAATATGAGTCAGAAGAACTAATCGAGTATGATCCGTTACAGCATTTACATATTGTTGGACAATCTCTTCATCTGTTGAATTGAGAAGATCAATCTGAATCGTATTTAGTGTAAGTTGATCTCGCTTTGCTCGTTGTTGTAAAGCAGACAGCGCATGAGGATAATCATGTTCTGCAGCCAAGAGTTCATCTCTTTTTTGAAGAGGATAGCCAAAAATGATATTATTTAGGGCTTCAGTGGCATTACGAACTATGGCGATTTCCTGTGGAGAGACATTTAAATGTTGAGCAATATTTTCTTTATTATTTGTTCGAACTGTTTCCCATTTTTCCCATGCTTCATAAGGAGGCATTTCATTCATCATGTCAATACACTCAAATAATTTTTTTTTGACAGGGGTGGGAATGACACCTGCACTACCACTATTCAGATGAAGGGTTTTATTCTTAGCGATCGGAAAGTAGTCTTTGACTTTTTTCCAATCAATTTTATCGTTTTTTCTAAAACGGATGAGATAGTCCTCTTCTGGGAGGAATGAGCTCAAGCCCAAACTTCCACCAATAAGACCCATCTGCCAGATGAAGTTTCTTCTCGTGTTCATTTCAATTACTATTCCAATGAAAAACTGCTTACTTGTTAGGTTAGGTTAGTCTATTTTATTGATGCAGTATTTCATAAACAAAGATAATGTATTCTATGGTATAAAGTAGATTTATTTTTATGCAATACAGTTTTGATCTAATAAAAATTTAGTCTAAAAAGGAGAAAAGTATTTTTGGTTTGATAAGTTGTTTGTTCCAAATGAAGCGTTTTCAAAATGAATATCGAGCCATTTTTTATTTGTGGTACTTTTATTCAAAGCAAGGGCACCCTGACATTCATGGAAGGTAAATGATTGTAAATAGTAATCTTTCTCTTTATAGAATATTTTTCTTTTCGTTGTATCTATTTGGTTTAGAGGTAAAAGAATACCTTGACCTATCGCTTTTGTAAAAGCTTCTTTTCGGGTCCAGTAGTTGAAAAAAAATTGGGTGGTCGTATCCTTTTGGATGTTGATCAATTCGTTCTTATGAAAAACATGTTTGAAGGAATTAAAATTTATACTTTTACACTTTTCGATATCAATACCTAGTGCTAAATCCTTACAAGTAATCGCACAAAGCACCGTTTGATCAGTATGTGAAATATTGAAATTTATCGAGCTATTATCGAGATATGGTCGATTGTTGTTATCTCTTTTATAAAGCTTAAAATCTAATTTTTCTCCACTTATTAAACCGTAAGCTAAATGCACTAACATCTTTCCCAAAAGGGTGTTATGTTGGTCTTGCCAACGCTTGTATTTTTTAACTTCTTCTTTTAAATTTGGAGTTAATTTATGGAGCAATGAATCCCAAAGCCCTGCATCTAAAGGACGGTCATAAGATGTTTTCAATATGAGTATATCATAAGATACTAGGGATTCCACAGGACAATTCCTGTAATCCTCAAATAAAATAGTATTCACGTTTTAGGATTTAATAGAAATTACATGAACAAAGAATTAAATCAATAAATGAAGAATATTTAAGTAGTAAACAAATTACACTTGTGGCTCAAGAGTACCCATCCTTCTAAAAATTAGTTTGCAAAGTTTATAGCCAAAATAGAATAGTATAGCAATGTTTAAGGAATTGAAAACAATGAAGAATAAAGGCATCAAAAAATATGGTAATTCTAAATTATCCATGACTTGATCTAAGTAAAAAATAGAAGATCGTTTTACAATAAATAGGATGCTAAAAAAGATAAATTGTACCAACAGCATTTTTAGAAATACTCTTTTTTCATTGATGAACCATCCAGCTATAGCACCAATAATTATAGTTGAAATTAGAGTTAAGAAATACTCCTTAAATAAAAGTTGAGGAAGTAGTGCCAGCAAAAAAAGAATACTATATTTTGAAAATTTCATTATTTAAAATTTAGGGTGTTTATGATATGATGGAGTTGTGTTGGATCATCTGTAAATTGGGTGCTCTTGTAAGTACCTTCTCTCCAATTATCCATTTGATCACTATAATGTTTAGCATTCATTTTACCACTTTGCCCCCCTGCTAAACTCGTATAGCCTTTAATCTGATCCTTTTCCATTTCATAAATGGATCGAAAAACGGGATGCGCTTTGGCATTCATGTTAATGGTATTTTTATTCCCACCAACGTCTTTTATTTGATGTCCAAAACCTGGTAAAAAGGATAAATTGTATGCAAAGAAATCACTGGTCTCACTGTAGGTCTTTTGAGCAAATTCTTCCATCGAAAGTAAGGAATCTGTTCTCGCTAAGATGTTTGCTAAAACTGTAGCTTGTAAAGAAAGCGTATCCTGACTTAAATAATTCAGAAATGATTTCATGGAAGGGGCTTGTTGCACTTGTAATACTTCTTGAGCATATCGCTTCGCCTCTGCCTCTACACTCATTCTTAAGTGTTCATATAAATACGCTGCATTTGAATTCGTATTCATTTTGCCATCCCATTTTTCAAACAATCGCGTAATGTGGTCGTAGCGGCTATCCAATGGATGAAACTGAAAAAAATCTTTTAAATGAAAAAAGGAAAGATCTACCTCATCGAGTTGCATTTCTTGGATGGATTGAACTGTCCAATCATCTTTTGCTTTTAATAAACGATCAATGTGGTTGACTCGATAATCGTCCTTGTGCCAATGCATTCCGAAATATTGTCCGTTTTGAATCGGTAACTGATTAGCAGAAAACAAGTAGAGATGTTCAGGATTCTTCGTTTCCCATTGTGTCGATACATATTCATTGGATAAAGGAGCTTTCGTCCCATCCAATAGTCCTCCTTCATATCCTTTTGGTTTTGTAGGAAGTTTTCCCGCACAAACAATTCCAATGGTATCATTGACATCCCCATAAATGAAATTTTGGGGAGGATAATCATAGTTGTTAAGCGCATCTTTAAACGATCCCCAATGGCTAGCTTGCATCATCTCAAATAAAGCTTTAACGGAATAACTCTTTTCAGAAGGATGCCATTTTTGAGCAAAATATTGATCCTTTTCTTGTATCAAATTACCATGTACTGTTCTTTTGATCTTGATTTGTTCCGTTCCCTTTCCTTTCACCTCAATAGTATATTCATCTTCTTCAAAAGGTATCCATTTTCCATCCAATAAATACACACTATCTGCTTTCGTTTCCAGTAAATACCGATCGGTCAAATCCCATTCTCCATTGGTAATTCCCCAAGCGATTGTTGTATTATGTCCACTGACAATAAGCGGTACACCTGGAATGGTATAGCCATAAACTTGTATTTTATCGCCCATTAAATTGGCTTCGTAAAACGAATTGGGTAAGGTGATAAATAAATGAGGATCGTTTGCCACCAAGGTAGTTCCATTCTTGGTTTTCTGGCTATTGATGGCCCAATTATTACTTCCAATATCCGTATTCTGCTCTTTTGATTTTATTTTAGAACCTAGTTTTACTTTTTCTAATGGTTGAGGGAGTGTTGCATTGGTTTCAGCTATGATTTTAGAAGGGAGTATCGTTTTAATATCATTTGGAGACATCGGATACAATATGTTTAGTACTTCAGAAGGTAATTGGTCAAGTAATTCTTGCCGTTCTGAATGTAAATCATAATAGGCTAAATTTTTACTCATGTACCAAGTCACCATTAAACAATATTCGGGTTTCCAAATTTGAGGATTAGCATCAAAAAGCGTGTATAAAGGATCATTTAAGGTGTTGTTTTCCAAATAAGCATTGACCCCTTCACTGTAATTAACTAAGTAAGCATATAATTGGGGTGCATTTTTTTCGTATTCGACAAGAATTTCTGATGCTTTTTGATCAAATTCATAGGGTTTCCAAAATTCATCGGAGGGAATGGCTCGTGGGCCAAACATTCCAGCGAGTTCTCCTTTTACCATTTTAGACATGAGTTCCATTTGAAAATAGCGATCTTTGGCATGCATAAATCCTAATCCAAAAGCGACGTCTTTGTCGGTCTCAGAAAAAATATAAGGAATTCCAAAATGATCTATTTTGATGACTAAATCTCTATTAGTCGAAGAAATAATTTGCTCGTCTGTTGGTATACTTAATAGCCCAGATTGATAAGTCAATAAAGCACCTAAACTATTTAAGGGGGCAGATTTATAGTTGGTAACTATTATCCAAAGCAAGCAAAAAAACAAGGAAATAATTGCTTTTATTAATCTCATAGTATTGGTTGGTTTTTAATTAATGAATCACCTCTTTTTGGAGACTGATTTCTTTTAGTTTTCCATAATCCATTCTAAAAAGTCGATCAGCTTCTTCGTAGTATTTATCATCATGGGTAATGGCAAGAATGGTTTTGTTTTCCTCCTTTACAATTCGATGAATAATCTCGGTATAGAATTTTTTTCTGAAATAAGGATCTTGATCGGCTGCCCATTCATCCAAAACCAAAATGGGGCGATCTTCTAAAATAGCCATGATTAAGGCCAACCGCTTTCGCTGACCCAAGGATAAATCCAAAGTAGAAAATTGCTTATTTTCAAAAACTACTTTTTCTTCTAATTCAAATAATTGAATCAATCTCTTAATGCGTTTTTCATCAATATCTTCTATAGCATACAAGCTATCAAAGAGTTTGAAATCACTAAAAACTGGGGAAAATAAACGATATAAACTCTTTTGTTTAAACGGAATAAATGCACCTCCATTTAGGGCGTATTCTCCCTCTTCGCTTTTTAAAATATTTAGCAATAAATAAATCATGGTAGATTTTCCAGAACCATTGCCTCCATAAATAAATAAGATTTCATTTTTACGAATGGTAAAATCAATTGGCCCAACCGCAAATTCTTTACTTGGATACTCAAAAGCTACCTTTTTAATTTGTAAACTATGGAAAGACTCAACTATTTCTTCTGTTATATCTTCCGTATTCATTTCTGAAAGAGAAGATTGTAATTCTGTTTCTACCGCACTAATTTTTCTCATCGAAATACTGGCACGACTCAAGGTGGGTAAAAAGACCAACAGATTTACCAATGGATTAAAAAGATAGAGTAAGACAAAAACAATATTGATCAGTTTACTCAATTCAATTTCAAAGAATACTTTAGCATAAAACAGCACAAAAACAATGAGCGTATAAAAGAGAAATTGACTTATCAACTGACTATTCAAATAGGAAACATAGGCGTCTGTATTATTCTTTTCTCCATAATCAACAATTGGTTTTAATCGAGTATCAAAAATGGCTTTTCCTTTTTTGGGGAATACTTGAAGTTCTTTTGTCAGATCTAATAGATAATTGAAATACTTCAAGAAATTGGTCTCATTATCTCGAACATTTTCAAATTTTTGATTGCTAATTTTAGATACTTTTAAATACACAAATATTCCCAAGCCAGCAGCTAAAAGTGTGATTAGAAAGACATAGATATTGATAAATGCCAAATAAATAAAGCACGCCACCACTAAAATTGCAGATGAAATAAACGTAATAATAATCGTAGATGCTTCTAAAATAGTATTGATGTCATTGGCTAAAACGGCATACAATTTTGACTTATTCTTTGTAATTTGTGCGCTATGCGATCGTACAATTAACTGAAGAATTCGTTCCCTCAACCCCCAATAAATCTTTTGTGAAAAAGCGATGACTTTGGCATTGAGAATCCATCTTGAAATCAGAAAAAATAGAATAACTAGCCCAAATTGAAGTAAGAGTTTGTAATTTCCACTCAAGTCGGTATTGTTCGACAATAAATATTCTACGGCATGATTGACGATCAAAAGGAATAAGAAATTGAGCATTCCTGAAAGAATCGCTAATCCTGTATAGTTGATGATTTTGATTTTATCTTGTTTACTTATTAGTTGCATTCCAGTCGTTTATTTTATGGATAATAATGTTTGCGCTTGTCTCTGATTTTTCATTGACGAAGTAATGATTTCCTTCCGAAATCGTCGTATACGTCAGTGTAGTATTGGTAAATCTACTCCAATTCGAATAGGCTTCTTGATGGTTTGGCGTAAGTGGGTCGTGTTCTCCAAACAAGCAATGAATGGGGCAGCTTAATGCTGGTATTGCTTGATGATTTGTAGTAAATGCTTGCTTGATTTGCAATGCAATTTTATGATCAATGCCAAAATTATCAATGATGGATTGTTGTTCTTTAGCTGGTAACAATTGTAAATTTTCATTGATACCTAACAATAATTTCTTGATTTGATTCGCATCAAAAGGAGTATTTGTTTTAGTAGTAAATAAGCTTGCTCCTAAAAAGACGCCAAGCAATTCATGTTGCTGTTTTTGTAATTCTTGCGCTAATAATAAGCTCAAAGCTGTCCCTGCACAGTGTCCATATAATACCAACTGTCGATCAGCAGGTAAATTAGCAATGGCTGTTCTAAAATCAGTTAAGAATTGATCCAAATCCCATTGGTTATCGTTGATGTATTCTCGATAAGATGCAACTTCATAGATATTGTAGGTTTCATTGTTTTTGAAGCCATTCAAGAGACTATAATAGGACGCTTCTAAAGCACCCGCATATGGAACTAAAATTAAATTGATCGTGCTATTCGGCTGTTCCAATAATGGAATAAGGAGTTCCTTTTTATGTGTGGATTGATCAGTATTAATTTGTTTGGCAATGGCTCTGATTGTTCGATACTGAAAATAATATTTCACAGGAAATTCGATCGTACTCAATTTAGTGCCATAAATCGCTTGGATGGACGTTCCGCCTAATTCAAAGAAATCATCATCAATGTCAAAATGGGTGGTCTCCAATAATTCTTGCCATTTTAAGACTAATTCCTGTTCTAAAGGCGATCGCTTTTTATTGGGCTGAAAGAGTGGTGATTTTTCGAGTTTAATCTTAATTTTTTGAAGAGCATTTCGATCAATCTTTCCATTTTCATTGGTTTTAAATTGATCAATCTGGAAGAAACTAGAAGGCACCATATACAATGGCAACACTGCACCAATGTGTTCTTTTAAATCGCTTGGGGCAATTTCATTTGAAGCTTCATAATACGCCCTCAGTTTAAGTTCTGAACTATTCCCTTTATACGTTCCTACAACTGCGCGATCTACTTGTGGATATTGATTTAAAACTTTTTCAATTTCTTGCAATTCAATTCGATGTCCTCTGATCTTCACCTGATGATCTTTCCTGCCTTTATACGTAATTGTTCCATTCGCATGCTTGATGACTAAATCTCCAGTGGTATAAATTCTGATTTTTTGATTATTAGCAAGTGTTTTAGTAATGAATTTTTCTTGGGTCAAAGTATCATTATTTAGATAACCCGTAGAAACGGTTTCGCCAGCAATACCCAATTCACCTATAATTCCATTGGGTAAAAAATTGTGATTTGCATCCAAGACATAGGTTTGTACGCCAGATATGGCTTGTCCAATGGTATCTTTAATGGCTTGTCCCCTTTCATATTGATGATACGTTGCCCAAACGGTACATTCTGTGGGGCCATATTCATTGAAAAGGGCTACATCTTTTAATTTATCTTCCTTAAAAAAGTAGTGAATAAAATTAGGAGAGCAATACTCACCTGCTACAATCACTTCTTTTAAGGCCTTAGGGTATTGTTTCAAGGATGTTAAAATCAATTCTGCATAAGATGGAATAGATAAGAAAGAACCAATTTCTTCTTTAAGGATATAATTCGCTAATAAATTTGGATCTTTTAAATCTAAATTAGAAGTGAGATGCAGTGTATTCCCATAACATAAACTATAGAATATTCCTGCGATTGAACTATCAAAACTGATGGAGGAAAGTAATAAGAAATTAAGATTTTGTTGGTAAATATCTTTTCTAGCAGTTGTAGAAAAATATAAGTTTTTATGATTGATTTTTACTCCTTTTGAATCGCCAGTAGACCCAGAAGTATAGATGACATAAACTAAATCTTCAGGATCAATTTTTGCTGCTTTTAAGGTATTGGCATTATACGTTGATTGCTTTTTAAGAAATAAATTGAGTTGTTGAGTGTCAATACAAAATAGGGCTTTTGAATCTTGGAGAATTAATGTTCTTCGTTTTTCAGGAGTTTGGCGATTGATAGGTAAATAGGCTGCCCCTAGTTTTAAAATAGCCAAAATACTAATGATTTGCCACGCGCTTCGCTCCAGATAAATTGCAATGATGTCATTCTTTTGAATGTCCTTATGTTCGGATAAAAACAAAGCAAATTGACTGGATAATTCCTCTAATTCTTGATAGGTATAATGGGTCTCTTCAAAGACTAAGGCTTGTTTATGAGGATTTTTCGCAACTTGTTTATGAAAGAGTGAAAGGACGTTTTCATGCGTTGTAGTACGAGCTGAATTCACATCTAATTTACTAAAAGTTGTCTCTTTTTTAAATGGATGAACTGCTTCAAAGGGGGTATTTCCTTTTGTAACAATGAGTCGTAAAAACGTATTGTAAGCTGTTATCATCAGCTCCATTAATTCCTCCGTGAAAATATCACTATTGTATTCCCATTCTACAATAATTCGTTCAATAGAATCTTCTTGTATTGATTCTTGTTGGTTTTGTTCTAATGGAGTGACGACGACGACATTAATATCAAATTTTGAAGTTTGATTATGGGAATCCAATATCTCAAGATCTAAATCTGGCAAATGAAGATTTCGAGAAGGCGTATTCATAAAACTAAAGTTGTACTGAAAAATGGGGTTGATACTCAAATCCCGTTCAGCTCCCGTGAATTGCACTACTTTATCAAATGGGGTGTCTTCATAGGCATAGGTTTCAAAGCAACTTTCGCGTACTTTAGAAAAAATATCCAGCAAAGTATCCTCACTCGAAAATTCTGTACGAACTGCAATGGTATTGATGATCATTCCAAGGATATTACTCACGGAAGCCAAGCGTCTATTCGCAGCAGCCGTACCAATACAGATATCTGTTTCCTTACTAAAATAACTCAAAACCATTTTAAAGGCAGCCAACATCGTGATAAATAGCGTGGCGTTATGTTGCTGACTAAAATTTCGAACAGCTTGTGCAAATTCATCCTCTAAGGTGAATTCTAACAATCGTCCATTTCCTGATATCTCTTTTGGGCGATTTCCTTTGGTCGGCAATGGCAGTACTGCTTTATGGTGAGCAAGTTTTTCTCGCCAAAATTTAGCATGTTTTTCTAGTATTTCTTTTGTGAAATAATTCCGTTGCCAGTAGGCAAAATCCTTAAATTGTAAATAAGGTTTACTTAAAGTATAATTTTTATCCGCTAATAATTTTTCATAAGTATCAATAAATTCTCGCAATAAAATACCTTGTGTCCAACCATCGTGAATAATGTGATGTTCACAAAAAACTAAGATGTTATCCAGCTCTGATTTTCGTAAAATGGATACTCTGACTAAGGGATCTTTTTCGAGATCAAACTTTAAATTTCCCTCTTTTAAAATGAATTCTTCTATCGCTCCTTGTTGCTCATCAGGCGGATAATGTTCTAATGAAACCAGCGGAACATGAAAATAAAAAGGAGCAATAACTCTTTGATAAGGAATCCCTTCAATTACAGGAAATTGAGTACGTAAAATCTCGTGTTTTTCAATTAATAAAGTAAATGTCTTTTCAATTAATTGAACATCTACTTTCCCAGTCATTTTGATCGCCCTTGGCACATAATAGGCTTTGTTTTTTTTATTTAATTCATTTAAAAACCATAAGCGTTCTTGTGGGAAAGATAAAGGATACAAGACTTGTTCAGGAGCTTTTTGAAGCTGGAAGGAAGCCGATGATTCACTATTTTGTAAAAGACTGGCTATTTCGTGGATAGTAGGCGCATCGTAAAAGGCTTTAAGACTAATGTCTTGCTGTTTTTGTTCTCTAATTAAACCAATAAATTGATTCGCTAAGAGCGAGTGACCACCTAATTCAAAAAAGTTGGAATTAATACCTATTTCATCTGTATTTAATAAGTTTTGCCATAAGTTGAGTAGTTCCTTTTCTAGTTTCGTTGAAGGAGGAGTAATGCTGTGTTGTACGACGGTTTTTTGAGGTAGCGGTAAGAGTTTAGTATTTATTTTACCGCTGGTATTTAAAGGGATTTCATCAAGTACCAAAATATGATTTGGGATCATATAATTGGGTAATTTCTGTTTTAACGAACCCATTAAAGCATCAGTTTGAACAGGAGTGCCATTTTCAACCACATAAGCTAATAAAGTTGGATTTGCTTGTATTTCACGAACGGTGACAAAACAGTTTTTAATCGTAGGATGAATGCTTTTGATCGTCTTTTCGATTTCTTGTGCTTCTATCCGATACCCTCTAAAACTCAATTGATTATCTTTTCTACCATGAAAAAGAAGATCGCCATGTTTATTCCATTGTCCTAAATCTCCAGTTTTATAAACTTTCGTTCCATTTATATCTACAAAAAGAGCCTTGGTCAAGTTTGGATTATTGATATATTCTTTAGCCAAGCCTTTTCCTCCTAATGCAATTTCTCCTATTGCTCCTTTGGGCAATAGTTGATTGTTATTTATTACATACACTTGTCGATTGGCAATGGGATGACCGATAGGGATATTATCTTCTATTGTATCTACCTTATGGTAGGTCGCGCAAACTGTACTTTCGGTGGGGCCGTATGTGTTGTAGACATTGATTTGATCTAGTAATTGATGGATTTGTGTTCTTTTCAATTTATCGCCCCCACTTATGAGCGTTTTCAACGATAAGTCATAATTTGCGAAATGATCATTTAAATATTGTACCACATAAGGATTGGTACTTAAAAGGCTAACTTGATATTGACTACATTCCTTCAATAAATGATGGAAATCTTTTGGGTTTTCTGAAATAACAAGCGATCCTCCTACACTCAAAATCGGGAATATTTCTTCAATCGAAGTATCAAATACAAAAGAAGATTGCTGCATTACAACATCCGTTTCGTCTAATTTGAAATAGTCAGAAAAAGAAGTAGCATAATCAATTAAGGAAGCATGTGAAATTAAGACTCCTTTGGGTTTTCCTGTTGATCCAGAAGTATAAATAATATAAGCATCATCATTTTCTAGAATAGGAATAGCTTTAACTGGAGAAGCATATTCTTTTTCAAAAATGGAATTGACGATTGCTTGCTGGCAATTAATGGAAAGTTGTTCATCCGTTAAAACGAGTTTAATCGTACTATCTTCTACTATGAATTTAATTCGATCTGTAGGAAAACATTTATCAATAGGGACATAAGTCGCACCTACTTGTAATATACCCAAAACAACAGGGATATAATGAATAGAACGATCCATCAATACTCCTATTCGATCGCCTTTACGAATTTTTTGAGTTTGTAAATAGGCTGCTATTTTTTGAACCAGTTGATGGGTTTGTTCATATGATAATGTATCATCTTTATACCGTAATGCTTTGTTCGAATTAAAGGAAGTTAAATTTTTATTCCATAATTCAGGAAAACTTTTATGCAAGATTTCTAATTGATTTCCTCTTGAGATGCGCTCCACTTCTTTTTTTTGTTTTGGAGCAAGTATAGAAAGTTGATTTATCGTTTGATGGAGGTGTTGAGTCGTTTGTTCCAAGACATATTGGATAGAAGTAATTAACTCATCAGCAATATATTCAGGAATATAACTTCCATTAAAATCAAAGCGGAATTTCAGGTCATCTTGATTGTAATCCATAATATGAACAGACAAGGGGTCATCTTCGCTGTGGTTGGATAAGGCCACAATCTCAGCGTCACCATCTGAAAAAGTTGTCTGATAATCAAAGTTTTCATACGAAATCCTAAAGTCATAGAGTCTATTTCCTTTATAATTGATGGCTTTTATGATTTCAGCTTGTTGAAATTTTTGATGTCGATAGATGCTAAAGGTATCCTTCTTAATCTGTTGAATCAACTGCAAAAATGAAGCATTTTCATTAAGATGAATTGGCAGTGGTAATAAGTTAATGAAAGGACCAAATATGGTACGATCTATTCTGTTAGTACGATTGAATAGGGGAGTACCAATATTGATTTCTTGGGTATGATAAAATTTAGAAAATACAATAGAAAAACTGGCAAGTAGTAGATGAAACATACTACAATTTTCTTGTTGCGCTAACTGTTGAAGCGATCCATAAGCATTAGGAGAAAGGATTAATTCTTTAACATAAAGTTGATCGTTCTTATGAGCTGTAGAAAAAATCAATTGTGGAAAGGATTGATATTTTTCTTTCCAAAATGCTTTATCTTTTGTAAACGTTGCTGCATTATAGTATGCATTCTCTTCTTGGACGTAATTGGCAAAGCTTTTATTTGTTGTAGTATCTTCAATCGAACTATCTTCTTTTTTAAGTGAAGTATAAATCGTTCCTACTTCATTGAATAAAATCTGAAAGGAAAATCCATCCGCTATCAAATGATGCAATTTTGTATACCAAATAAAGGTAGAAGCATCAATTTTTATCAACCAAATTGTAAATAATTGTTCGTTTTTATTAACCTCAAAAGGAATAGAAAAGTCTTCTTGAATAAGTTTTTGAACCTCCTTTATATTGTTATTTTCGAAATAATGTATTCCATTATTCTTGTTATTATTTATAAATAAAAATGGAATTCCTTGTTCTTCTTTAAATAAACTACAAAAAACAGGATGTTTTTTTGAAAAAATGCTAATCGCTTTTTGAAATAAATGTGCATCTAATGCCTCTTTAATTATCGCGTAGCCACCAATGTTATATTTAGGAGATTGGGGCGATAATTGTTGATCAATCCAAATGAATTTTTGGAGTGCAGAAAGATTGTTTTTGCTCATAGTAAACGGTTTTATTATACCTTCATTAAGGACATCAGATGACCTCCCTATCCTTAGTTATGAAGTATAGGTGCAGACAATTTTTTTCAATTATGTGAAATTACCTAAGTAAGAATTACTTAGGTATCAATCTATGTTTTTAAGCCTGTGACATTAAAAAGAAAAAAATCATGTTTTTCTTAATGAAGATCAAGATTAAAAGACAAAAGATTATCTATCTGTTTGTATAAACTATGAAACATTATGATATGTCTAAAGCGAGAAGAATTGTAATGGTAAGCTTATACCAATACTCAAAAATGAGCAGTATGGTACTTAGAAAAGATGAAAACAAGAAAGTTGGGGTTTAAGAAAAGTATAAGATGTTGAAAGTAGTTTATGATTTATAAACCCTTTCAAACTCATGAAGAATTGCCCTTTATTGTTTTTAATCTTCTCATAGTTGTTTAAGTAAAATAGAGTATAACTCTATTCATTTTGCTCTAACACGCTTTTTTCAATTCTCCAATATATGATGTTTTTTTGAAATGTGGTAACAAATTAACTTCAAATCTAAATTTTTACTGATTTTAGATTAGAAGTTGTTTCCAGCTCTATTTTATTTCTCTCAAAAAAAAGTCTATTTATTTAACTTTTTCTCAATATCAGCTTTAAAGACATTAAATTCTTCAAAAATATTAAAGCTATAGCCATTATTTTCTCTATTCATTTTTGCTAATGCTTGTTTAAAATAATGTTCTGCTTCATCACTCTCGGATTCTTTTTCCTTTATTAAACCTAGATAATAATATGTAGTAGCGAAGTTGTTATCAATTGCTAGTTGTTGTTCAAATTGTTCTATAGCCAAATCCAATTGATTATTTTTATAATACAAAACTCCAAGACAAAAGTGATCATAGGTTCCCTTTAAATTGGGTTGTTTTTTATAAGTGTCCATTAAATGTTGGATCCAAGAGATACCTTTTGATGTATTTCCAGAAGATGCATGCGCCATTCCTAGCAATAATCTCATCTCCAATTCGCCACTAGGAGTTGCACAATAGGATATATTATGATTGGTATACAGTTCTTCAAGGTCTTTTATACAAAAATCAAAACTACGGTTATAAAAATACCAATAGGCTCTATAGTATAAATAATTTTGAGGTTCTAATTCTATAGCTTTATTGATTAAACTTACACCTTCAGCAAATAATCCACGTTTAAAAAAGGGAACAGACTTTTCGTAATAAGCCCAAGCATAATTAGGGCCTATTTGTATAGCTTGGTCAAATAATAATTGAGACTCTTTACTTCCTTGTTTATATTCTAAAGCACGATAACACAATTCACAAGCTTTTCTTTCGCCACTTTCTTCTGCGTAAATCAGACAATTTCCTTGCCCAGAAAGGACATTTAAATTAAAAAAAGAACTGAAAAAGAAGAAGCAAAAATAGCTATAATAATACATGTTGAATCTTACCATTATTTATTTTTAAATTGATAAATTTGGAATATTCCTTGGTGAGATCATTTGTTGATCGTTTTGTCCAATTATCCAAACTTTTAATTAACTTCAACAAATGCTCTACCAAATCTGAAGGTGCATTAGAAGGAGAAAAATCTAAGTTTAGGGCTTGAGCACGGTATCGCCCTGAATTACTCTTGCAATTGACCAAGAATCGAATAACGATATAACCATTAAAGGATTCATATGCCTGTTTGTAAGTAAATTTAGATTTTATATCATCTATCAATTTACTATTTCCATTAGCATATTGAAGTCTATTCCTTCCAGAACTAATAGTAGTAGAATCGCAAACTATAAAGTCAGGATTGTCTGTTTTCGCGTCAAAAGGAATATAGCTTAAGTCATGATGCCTTACAGGAATTTCATTTTTAGTGTTTTGGTTGATAGCATTTTCAAAACATCCTGTAAAAAGAAAAGGGAGAAATAAATAAAATTTTTGGAAGATTAGTTTTGCACACATTTTTTGGATCGATATTTTTTAATATCCTAAAAGTAGAATAACTAGCATCAAAAATCAATAAGAATATTGCTATTAACAACTCGTTTGATATTTGTTTAAATATCATTAATAAACGGAGTTTTTAAGGCTAAAAAGGCAAATATAGGTCATTATCTAGCAATGATATTCTCTGTTTTTTTAAGTTCATTCTCTATATCTTCTAAGTATATTTTATGTATAGGATCTATATAAACATCAAACATTCTTTTTTCCATTAGATAAAGTTTTTTTGCTTCTTTTAAATGCTTCATGTATTCGGTGGGCATGTTAAGTTCTTTGTAGGTCAGGGCAAGATAGAATTGATTTTCAGCGATTTCGTTTATTTCACCCTGTTTTTCAGGATCAGGTTTTAAAAAATGTTTTCTAAATCTTCTTTGGCTAACTTGATACGCTGACGTTCCTTTTTGATCGCCGCTTTTTTACCTTTTCTGCGTCTTGAATCTTATTGAAGATAGGTTTTCTTCCTTGACTAGGTTGAGTTTCTAGATCTTCTATTCCTGATGAAAGATAACTTTTTACCCAACTGTTTAGTGGTTGAAAGGTAACTCCAAATAGCTGTTTAAAAGCTATTTGGAGTAGCTTTACCTCCCATAATAATTGCAAGGGCTCCCTGCCAGTCATGTAATGACTTAATCGTGGCAGGCTGGGACGCCCGATGCAATTATAAATTTTATTTTTGAACAATTACTTATGTAAAAAGATTAAATACCTCTGCTTAATTCTCCTCTTGAGGTTCAGGTTCCATGACGATTTTGATGAAACGATCATAATCAAAATATTGATTCGCAGCATTTTTTAAATCTTCAACGGATAATTCTCCACTCGCTTTTTCTAGACTTTCCATTTTTATTTTCATGGGGTCTAGTCCATTTTTATAAGCATAATCCAATTGACGAATCCAATAACGATTTTCTTTAAGGTCTTTGACCATGCTTTGTTTTTGAATTTCAGTTACTTTTTTCAAGTCTTCTTCCGTAATGGCATCAACTTTGGCATTTTTAATGTCTTTCATGGCAGTTTCGATCAATTCTTCAACATTTCCTGGATCACTATTGAAAGAAATATTGATACTATATTCTGATTCTGGATATTGATAGGTGTTTCCACTTACCCGTACGCCATAAACACCCCCTTTATCTTCGCGCATCGATTCACGCAGTTTGATACGCATCACATCAATCATTGAACGAAACGCATAACGATTTTTGTCATTCCACTCAAATGGTCCGTGGAAAGTCATATCAATATAAGATTTAGGCGCTTCGCCTTTGACTAAATCTTTTACCACTTTACCATCAGGATAATCAGAGCCGATATCTTTCCAATTTTCATCTCGATCTATACTTGGGAGATTACCTAAGTATTGTGCACACAATTCCGTTAAATTTGCAGGATCAAAATTCCCAACAAAATAGAAGGTGAAATCACTAGCATCTGCAAAGCGCTCCTTATAAATTTGATAAGCGCGATCTAAATCAATTTGATCTAATCCTTCGGTGGTTGGAAATCCTCTACGAGGATGATTTTGAGATTTAATCTTCATTGTTTGATCCATAAAATAATACTGTGGATTCGACAGTAGATTTTTATAAATCGACTTTTCTTTCATTTTATACGCTTCTAAAACAGCCGCATCTTTACGTGGATTGGTAAAATACTGATGTATGAGTTGAAACATGATTTCAATATCATCAGGAGAAGCACTTCCATTCATACCTTCATAACGTTCGCCAATATAAGGAGAGACACTTACTTTTTTACCCGTCATCATTTTATCCATTTGATTTAAATCAAATTTTCCAATTCCTGCCTCTTGGACAATACGAGCGGCATAACTAGCAGATTGGTAATCCTCATCGGAATACAGAGATGATCCCCCAGGACTATTTGCTGTAAAGCGAATTTCATCATTTTTAAAATCGGTAGATTTCATAATAACCCGAACACCATTGGCAAGAGTGATTTCTGTCGTCCCAATTTCGTCCATGGCTACTGTATTTTTAACTTCAACAGCTTTGGGGACTTCCGCCATAAGCGGCTCATCTACCACATCATCTACATAGGCAGCTACTTCTTTAGCAGCACTTTCTACTAATAGTTTTTCTATTTCAGCTTCTGATGGAATAGGCGATTCTTCTTTTTCAGGTGCTGTAATAACGACGACACGATTTTCATCGGTAATCCATTTATTGGCTAAAACATTAATTTCATCCACTACGATAGAAGGTAAGTATTTACTGGTCAAATCCAGATTTTGTTGTGGACTTGGGATCGGGTTATTATCTAAATAATTATACACATAGCGCATGGCTAGGCGATTCGATTCTGTTTTATCTTGTTCCTTAACGGCACGTTCTGCACTTTTGAGTACTTCTACTTTTGCACGTTCTAATTCCGTAGCTGTAAAACCATGTTGTTGTACTCGCTTATTTTCTTCTAATAAAACGGCTAAACCTTTCACTGCTCCACCTTCAGGTGTGAAGGCATAGCAATAATAACTATCCATATCTCCTACATCACTTCCATAACCTGAATAGGAAAAAGTAAAGGGAGGATTGGCACTTTGTTGGAGTTCAGTCAAACGAGCATTTAACATTTGATTGTATAAACTGCGGACTAGTCGCGAACGATAATCACTTAAACTGTTTACTTCAATATGGTCATGCTTGTACATTAAGCGTACGCGTGTAAAAGGCGCTTCTTTGTCGGAGCAGATAGAAATCATGGTTTCCTTGTGTTTTGGAACAGAAAATTTAGTGCGGGGACGCTCATTTTCTGGATTGGTCAATTTTCCAAAACGAGTTTTGATTTCGTTTTCCATTTGATCCATATCTATATCTCCTACGATAACCACTGCCATCAAATTAGGGCGATACCAATCATTATAAAATCGTTTTACGGTTTCATACGACGCATTATTAATGATTTCAGGTTTTCCAATAGGCAATCGTTTTGCATAATGAGAATTGTGATACATTAGAGGAAAATACTTGTTTTGCATTCGCTGATCTGGACTTAAACGCGTTCGCCATTCTGATTCTACGACACCTCGTTCTTTGTCGATTTCTTCATGATCGAAACTTATTCCTCCAGCCCAATCCTCGATAACAGTCAAACCTGTCATTAATTTTTCTTCATCATCTGTACGAACTTGAAGCATGTAAACAGTCTCATCAAAACTAGTGTAGGCATTTAAATCAGGGCCAAATTTTGTACCTACTGATTCCAGATAATCTACTAATTCATTTTTTTCAAAGTTGGTACTTCCGTTGAAAGCCATATGTTCCACGAAGTGAGCCAATCCTTGTTGATCATCATCTTCTAGGATGGAGCCTGCATTGAGCGCAAGACGTAATTCAGCACGATTTTCAGGTTTTGCATTTTTCTTAATATAGTACTTTAAGCCATTGTCTAGTTGACCCATACGTACACTAGGATCAGTTGGAATGCTAGTCTTGTCTACAATGACATCCTTAACTTTATCTTGTACTTTTTCAACAGTAGTTTCTGCTACAGAGGTTTCTGTTGTTGCTTTCGTAGCGGCTGTTGTTTTGGGTGTACAGTTTTGATACAAAAAGGCAAAACTAAGTAAGAAAAGGGTACAAACCCATAGGGAGTGTTTTTTCATAATGGAGATTTTATTAGTGAAAAGATGTATAATTAAGAAGTGAAAATATTACGATTCTCTTCTTTGGTTTATAAATTTATGTTGAAACGGGTCTTTGTAGCATCAATAAAAAAATGGTGATACAGCCCTTGTTATTGCCATATCACCATTCTTAAAAAAGTGTATTAATTAGAGACTAAAAATCAATTTTGTGGAATGATCATAGCTTCTAAATAAAATTGATTTTTAATTCTAAAGTAAATATAAGCAAGAGCGATTAATTTCAAAGAATACCAAGGCTTAATAAAATGTTAATTTTTACACATTTAACATTTTTTTCGACGAAAAACAGGCAAATAGCAAAAAATGGTCGATGAAACTTCTTGCTTTGTCCAACAATCCATCCTATTGCCACTCGAAGATGTAACTTGCAGCCATACTTAAACAACTGGACACAAAATAGTCCTTGATTCACTTAATTATACAATACACAATTAATGAAAACAATCATTCGATTTAGTTTATTTGCCCTAATTGGTTTATTTATTTTTTCTGCTTGTGCAGATTCGTCTACAGGTATTGCTCGCCAAGATACCATTACATCTATACCCTCATCTGTAAGTATGGTAACTGCTGTAGATGTTCCTTCTATTATGAAAAAAATGGATTTTGAAGCGGTACAAAAAATGAGCTTTTATCAAAAAGCCATAGAAGAAGCTACTCACGAAAATCCTTTATTTGGAAAAGTATTGGAAGATCCAACTGCTTCTGGTATTGATCTAAGTAAAAATATCTATACTGCTTATGATATGGATGCCAAGAAACTAGGCAATTATTTTAACTATGCTATTGCGAATGTTGCCGATGTGAGCAAGCTTGAAAACATGATTGCTGAAGCTGATTTTGGAGATGTAGCTACCAAAGAAGGCTATAAAGTAGTAAAACCTAATCGTAAACAAATCATTGCATGGTCAGATCAGATGGTCGTGGCTGGAATGGCACTCGGCTACATGGATACAGAGGCAGCGATTGAACGTATATTTACTACTGATGAAGAAAACTCTATTGCTTCTAATAAAGATTTACGAAAATGCCTTAAAAAACAACATGACGTAAGCTCTTGGATGAGTAGTAATGGTATTGCAGAAAATCCAGATGCTAAAATGGGAAGTGGTTTTGCGGGGATTAAAGCAGATGATTTGAAAGATAATTTCATTCATGGTCATCTTGATTTTAATGATGGAGCAATCAATAGTGTTTCTTCTTTTTTCTTGAAAAAAGGATTAACCAAAGATTTTGATTTATTTTTTAAAGATGAAGTAAATACCAACTTTAGTAAATATGTCCCTACTGAAAACATTGGCTTTGGTTTTACGGCTGCGCTGGATATAAAAGGGATCAAACAAGTACTAAAAGAGCAAGGAATGGCAGGTCAATATGTAGATTTTGCCTTGCAAGATTATGGTTTGTCTATGGATGATATTGCTGCTACTTTTGATGGCGACTTATTTTTTGGGGCTTACCCCGGTGCATCAAAAGATGATGGTCATGGCATTTTTGCTACCAAACTTTCTAGCGATGAAGTGATTTTTGAGGTACTAAAAGCAGGAGTAGAATTAGGAGCCATCGAAAAAATTGCGGATAGTCGTTACCGCTTAAAAGGACGATCAAGTGCAGAAATGAATCCTTTTGGTAAAAACGGAGAAGGTTATCTAATGGTAAATGATGGATTTTTGTATGCCTCTAGTTCAGAAGCAGTCTTAGATCAAATTGCAGCAGGAGGTTTTGCTAAGAATGATTTTTCAAAGAAAATCACGAATTTAAGTCAAGATAATATCTTTGCTTTATTGACAGATTTTGCTGCTTTAAAAAAGGTAGTGGAAGATGCCGATTTCAGTTTATTAAATGATTTAGAATTCACCACTGCGCGTAAAGGAGGAACATTCAACTTAAGCTTCAAAGATGAAAACGAAAATAGCCTCAAACAATTAATGGAAGCTATCGAGCGCAATTACGAGAAAAATAGTAAAGAAGGTACAGAGCTATAGTACTCACCTTAAACGACATCAAAAAAGGGACAGATTTGTTAAAATCTGTCCCTTTTTTTAATTGCCCCAATAAATTAAAAAAATTGGTAATGTTTTTGCTATTCTATTGTTACTACTCTTCTAATAACATACACTTTTCTTATCCTAAACATATCCTAATTGCACCTGCTACTTTAGAAAAGTGAATTTTTCAATTGTAATTTATTTAGTAACAAACATAAGAATGATGGTAAAACATTTAAAAAACCTATTATTCGTACTATTTTTAGGTAGTACATGCACAGCTTGGGCAACCATAGATTTAGAATTACAAGCTACAGTAGATGATCCCCAACTAGCAGCTTTTGAATTTAGAACTGTTACAGTCGATGTACAAAACAAAGGCGATGAAAACGCGACCAATGTAAGCGTACAACTAGATTTTCCTTTCAATAATTTTTTTACCAATTTTTTCACCATTATCAATGCCTCTCAAGGTGGTATTGATGCAACGAATGGTAATTGGATAGTAGGAACAATTCCTGCTGGAGGAAGCGCTTCTTTTGAGGTTACTTTTCAGTTACTTTCTTTAGATGATGACTTTTCTGTATTTGCACAAGTAGCAACTGCGGATCAAATGGATATAGATTCTACCCCTGGAAATAATACGACTGGCGAAGCAATAGAAGATGACGAAGGCGGGATAAGTATTACAGCAGATGGCGGCTCAGGTGGCGGCGGTTCTGGTGGTGGTGGAAATGGCGGAGGCTCTGGTGGCGGAGGTGGCTCTGGCGGCGGAAACAATGGAGATGGTGTACGTCCGAGTGTGTTCTTACGCGCCCCTGTTGTTGATATTACAGGTGTTTTTAAAGTAGAGATTTATTTTTCAGAACCAGTAACGGGTTTAGATGGTAATGATTTTACTTTTGAAAATTGCGATTTGTTAGGATTTTATAGTGGTGGCGGAAATGGACAATACTACAGCATGGATGTTCGTCCACAGGCAAGTGATTTCATTCGTATTTATCTGGAAGAAAATTTATCCTTTGATAATGAAGGCGATGGAAACACTCGTTCCAATGACTTGACTGTCAATTTTGATTTCAGAGATAATTATATTGATTTGGAATTAGATTTAACAACAGACGATCCATTTATTGATTTATGGGAAACAGGTACATTGAATTTAACTATTGAAAACAAAGGTACGATTGCTGCCACTAATGTGCTAATTGACTTTGGTTATGATGCACAAAATCCTGATAACCCTTTTGCTTTTGTTGGACAAAATGTGTCGTTCAGCGAATATGATTCTTGGAATGGCTATTGGAAATTACCTTACCTCGGTGCAGGCGAAAGCCGTACCTTGAGTTTGACGCTTTTTGCGCGTGATTATGGGAGTAAACGATTTTATGCAGAGGTTTTAGACTATTTTCAGTATGATAAAGATTCTTCTTTTGATAACGGAAATGGATTGAGTGCTATAGAAGATGATGAAAGTAGTACTAAAATTACGATACAATCAGAAAATATGGGCTTTCAACAAGACAATCAAAATGAAGTGGCTTCCCAGTTCTCTGTTTATCCAAATCCTTCAATAGATGAGATTAATGTAGCATTGGATATTCCTTCTCCAAGTGCTGCTACGGTTTTAATTTATAACATGAATGGGCAAGAGATCATGGCGCAAAAAACGCAATTATACAAAGGCTACAATCAAATTCAATTGGATGTACGCCATCTTATTCAAGGCAAGTACAACTTATTAGTTTTACAAGAAGGAAAAGAAATCTTGTATCAAACCAATTTTATAAAAACTAATGGTTCTTAGACAAATCCCGTGGAATATAAAATTTATAATTGCATCGGGCGTCGAGCCCATGCAATTATTATGGGTGGTCTTAGGAGGTGAAGCTACTCCAAATAGCTGTTTAAC
>JAHDES010000059.1:21388-39011 GCA_020628645.1 Saprospiraceae bacterium | reverse complement strand
TGTTTTTTATTTTTGGTATTATTCAGCCTAAAATTCCAAGTAACACGTAAATTCATAAAGAACCAAAAATGTCAAGCTTCATGATGTAGCTCTTTATAGTATAAACTTTCCCTAAATCATGATCAGAATTTCGTCACAAAAATGCTAAAAAAAATCCCTTATTTGAGCATACTCTACGGCTTTATTTATAAAATATTTTATTCATTTTTCTTTTCTTATAAACTTTAATTCATTGATTTACAACCCATTACACAATACAACATAACATTGCAATTTCAAGTCTATCTTTAAGATAAATACATATTTATTTAATAAAATAATAAGCGTAGCCACATTTTTTGTTATTCACAAAAACATTTTTTTTCCATCCTTTGCATTTTACGTTTGTAAATAAAACATATTCCTAAACTAAAATTGTACGCCCTATTAGATAAGTAGTTCTAAAAATACCCCTAAAAAATTGAGTGATATACATGAAAAATCAGTCTGTACCACTTATTGATACCCATCTTTTTACCGATGACCAACTCATCGAGTATGTTTACAGTATTATTGACTCAAAAACACAATACATCGAGTATCAATTAAATCAGGCAATTCAATCTAATTATGTAGATCCAACACAAAGTCATCGTGCACCAGATATTGAGGCATCGATCCCTCATGCTAGTAGTTTTGCTTCCGATAATAATAAAGCCTTATTACTTCAATTGGAAGAGTCCACGAAAGTCATTAATCGATTACTTTTTCTACGTACTATACTCACAAAACTAAATGCACAACGAATATATGATTTAATTACCAGTAGCTATTATGTGGAGTTCAGTCCTAAAGAACTTCAGATTTTAGTAGAAGGAAAAAATGCAAAAGACAACTCAACGTCCCCTTAAAGAAAATTCAAGACGGGATGTAAAAGGAGCGGTAGCAGATTTATCTGTTTATCGCTCTTATTTTTTGTCAGAAACACAATCTTATTTTATTAAGAAGCTGTTCTTAATTAAAAAAATGACTTGTTTCTCTTCAAAGGTAGAAACAAGTCATTTTTTATAGCTATAAGTTGATCGATTTTGTACGCTACCTAAACAACTCAAAATAGCCTTTCAGTACTCGATTATCCGCGTCATTGAGTTCTAAGATGTAGAAGTAGGTTCCATCAGGTAAATCTTTGGTATTATCCCATGTACCTCCCCAATCATTTCGATAAGGTTGGCTAGTATAAACTTGATTTCCCCAACGATTAAATATACACAGACGATTGTCAGGATAAAATTCTAAACCACCAATAAAGAAGGTATCATTATTTCCATCCCCATTAGGAGATACGGCAGTAAAGACAATAATTTCTCCCTCACAATCAATATAAATAAAGACGGAGGCGGTATCGCAACCACTGACATTACAGGCCACATAAACCATTTCATCGGTGACATCACATATCGTTTCATTAGGGGTATAAGTCAACGAACAATCTGTATTGAGAAAGGCTTCTCCGTAATTGGGTTGTTCTAAAACAAATACCGTATCTACTTCTCCAAAGAAGGTATCATTTGATTTTATATTCACCACAATAGGCGTATTGATAGATGTAGTATCCAAATCATCAACTGCCGTTGGAGGATCATTAAAGTCTTCGACTACAATGCATAAATACATGGTATCACAAAAGCCCAGATCATCACAAACTTCTATACAGGCGGTATCTTTCCCCATACTGACTCCTTGGTATTCCACACAATAGGTTGCTGGATCAATGAAGAAGAGGGCGTTTCCTGTAGTTTCTTCTAAACAAATATTATCAAAGAAGACGATATTCCCTGGGAAGAACGTAGTATCCATACAAATCGTATCCGTCTCATTTACAAAAATGGTATCAACAATGTATTGTGCTGGATGAACTACTTCTACAAAAATATTAAAGGTATCACACACCTCAAATTCGTCACAAAAGACATAACAGGCCGTATCTGCACCGAGGTAATTTCCTGTATAGGTTACACAATAGGCAGAATCAATTTCAAAACTTACTGTTGGATTTAACGAATCTGGACAAATATTTTCTACTGATACTATTTCACCTGTCAATTCTAATACAGCCGTATCAATGCAATAAGTAACCGTATCACCTGGCATAATCACATCGCTATAGGTTGTACATTCAAGTGTAGCATCATCAAAGAACACAACAAATTCATCTGTACACATGGCAAGGGTATCATTAATAATAATTTCATGATAACCTGTATCTACTAAGATATAAGCTCCTCTAGGCGTAAGTAATCTTTCGTAGAAAAACTCTTTAATTACACCAGTTCCTATAGAATTTACTTCCATTTCGCCGTATGCTATTCCATTCATTCCACCAGTAATAAATGTACTATCCGTAGTAGATTGTGTCCAGTTTCCGTCAGGATCCATTTCCATCATAAATTCTAATAATTCAGATAGATTATTAAATTCACCTGTCATATTATTCCCATCCACCACCCAAGACGTGACTTCAAATGGAGGTTCACTACCTGCACCTAAGTATAAATTATCAAAATCATAAACCCCCAAGGTATCAAAACCGCAAGTCGCAATTTCATCTTCATATAAAACACTATCTACAAATATTTCTAGCATTTCCAATTCAGCAACTGTGGCATCAAAACATAATTCTTGTAAACCAGAACAGTTGGTTGCTTCTAAATATAAAGTATCTGCATCAAAATAATTACAAGGTGGTTGTAAATCACAAGTTGGTATAATAAGTGTTGATTCTGTCATCGAACAATCATTCTGATCGACTACCGTTAATGATAAGGTATCATTGGATAGACTATCTCGATTTTGAGGATTATCGGAACCCGACAAATCTCCCCAATCAAAAATATAAGGCATTGTACCTCCCGTAGTCATTACCTCAACCGTACCATTGTCTGGACAGGCAGGCGTAACAACAAAAGACAATTCCAAAGGATCGGGTTCTTCTATAGTGAAACACACTCCTCCCGCCACGCATTTATTAGCATCTGTTATCGTCATACAATAATTTCCAGCAGGCAAAAATCCATTTTGGAAGGTATTAAAACCATCTGTGATAACGGTATCAGCTGGTGCTGTGAATGCTGCGTCGTAGTCAATTGTATATTCTAATCCTCCATTCGATAAACCGTGGCAACTAACGTCTACCGTATCCTGAATTGCTATCGTTGCAGGAGGAACGTTATCTGTTAAAGCAAATATAAATGGTAATTGACAACCACTAACATTATCTGTAATATTAACCACATGAACCCCTGCCATCAAATCATTACGATCAGTCCCTGTAAATCCATCTAACCAAAGGAAATCATAATCTCCACTCCCCCCATTTACAGAAATGGAAACTGCTCCATTACTCATCCCACATTCGGGTTGGGCTGTTATAGTTGCTTCAGCCAATAATGGATTATCTTCCGTTATGACTACTACTAAAGAACCAGGACAATCTGGGTCATCAGGATCAATGACTTCTACAAAGTAGCTACCAAAAGGAAGGCTATCTCTTACATTACCCTCAAAATCATCATCTAACCATCTATAGGTATATTCTTCTGGACTTAATAAAGCTGTACCATCGGCTGCATTACAAGACGCAGGACTGGTGGTAGCTGTTGCCATTGCACCATTGCTATTGGTAACAAATAATTCTAATTCTGTAGAGCAATTGGTGTCACTAGCTGCTTCTACCCGTACAGTATATTTACCTGCTGGAAGATTAGATCTTGTATTGCCTAAACTGTCTGCTGTGCCTACATCTGGTGCCCAAGTAAATGTATAATTACTAGGATTATCAGATAGATTTATCATAGCTAAACCATCTGAGTTTCCACAAGTAGATTCAATGATGGTTGTACTACTAATTGGAATCGTTGCGCAACTACAAGCATCTATTTGTATAGCTACATCTACAATACAACCATTCTCATCTGAAGTTTTTACGCGATATTCTCCCTGAGCAAGATTTTGACGGAAACTAGAATTAGCCACTCCTGCAATATCTTGCCAATTGTATTGATAGGGCGGGCTTCCTCCCATCATACTTATATCTATCGTTCCTCCGTCATCACAATCATCTGTTTTTACAGCATTTAATAGTAATTCTTCTGGTTCTTCTATTGTAAAGCATGCCCCTCCAATAGTACAACTATTCGCATCCGTCAAAACATAACAATAAGCACCTGCGGATAAACTGCCACTGGTAAAATTGGCAAATCCATTTGATAAGACGGTATCTACAGGATGAGTTACATCAGAAGAAAATTCTACCTCAAAACTAGCCCCCCCATCGTTTGCTCCGTAGCAACTAATGTGCATGGTATCCGTAATCGTGACCATTGCTGGTGGCACATCTGCCGCAAGGACAAATAAATAAGGTAATTCACATCCAGAAGCACCATTATCAATAATGGTTACTGCATATAATCCATGTGCTAAATCATTTCGAGAAGCTCCTGTTCCTCCATCTTCCCAATTAAACGTATAATCACCACTTCCTCCAGTTACTGAAAGCGTAACTGCTCCATCATTAGCATCACAAGCGGGAGCATTAGTTATATCGACTTCTGCTTCTAATGGGTTATCTTCTTGTATTAATACCATCAATACATTGGGACAATCTGGATCAGCAGGGTCTGTAAAAGTGACAAAATAAACACCTGTTGCTAAATCGTTTCTTGAAGCTTCGGTTGAACCATTATCACTCCAAGTATAGTTGTAATTTGTAGGAGATAAATTAGCTGTACCATCTGCTGCGTTACAAGAAGCTAGTGTAGTACTAACAGATGCGGATGGTCCATCTGCATTTTCTATGAGCGCATAGGCTTCTTTTGTACAATTTTCTTCATTATTATTTGAAATAGTAATGGTATATCCACCAAATGGAAGATCAATTCGTTTATTATCTGTACCAATAGTTGTTCCTACATCAGGTGACCAGAAATAAGTATAAGCTGAAGGGTCACCATTTAAGGCAAATTCTACTTCTCCATCTGAATTACCACAAGAAGCATTTTCCGTTATTGTACCCAAAACCGTCGCTGGTGTACAAGGACATGCCGATTGATCGGGAGTAATAGTAATAGTTTCACTTGCTGTACAAGCTCCATTTAATGTTCCTGTCACTTGTATGGTTTGAGTTTGAGAAGGACTCAAGCTAATCGTCGCTTCACTCCCTAATAGTTCATCAGTAGCTGTATCAATCCATTCATAAGTATCTGCTCCATTTGCGGTTAAAACTACATTTGTACCAGGACAGAAAGTCGTTGCTGGATCAGCATTTATACTAAGGCTTAAATCCGTATCAAAGGTAATGCGTATGCTATCGGTACTAATATCACAACCTGGTCGCATAGTTTCTAAAATATAAACTAATTCTGTTACAGTTTGCCCTGTAAGATCTACAACTAGATTAGGATTAGGAATAGTCGTATCACTTAAATGATCCGTAGAAGCGGGTGCAACTGCCATCCAAGTATACATATAATTCTCACTACAATTATCTACCCCTAAATCTAAATCAAGCATTACGGCATCAGAACATAAACCGATATCATCACCAGCATTTTGAATGGTCGGACTATCTAATTTAACACTAGAAACACCACATTCACTGTCAGTAATGGCACTTACATCTATTCGAATGATTAATTGACAGGCTTGATCAGGCGTAATAGAAAATTCGTGCGAAAAGCCTAAAGATGAGCTGGCAGCAATAGGCCCATTTTCCGTAAACGTAGCCAATAGTGTTTCTCCATCATCATATACTTCATTTCCATTATCATCTAAATAGTAATTCACTTCAAATGGTACAGCAGGAAATTCTGCGCCTACATTCATAATATCTCCGACAACTGTTACTGTTTCTTCTGAGGTTGCGGTACAAACACTAGTTACACTAGATGGATTTATTAATAAAGCCCCTTGATTAATCGGTAAAGTGATGAGTTGATTTCCATTATTTGAAGTAATCGTTGAACCCGCACAAGCAGTATTGGCACAATCAAAATCACTTTGTTCTGTGGTTACTAATGCAAAGTCCACCGAACTGATACCACATTCAAAAGCTGGGCTAGAAACAGACAAGCTAAATGAAGCTGATTCATCTTGTAAAAGACCAGATGGCATAGACCAGGTTAAGGCAGTTAATCCATTCACCATTTCAATACTTGGTTCTGCAATAGCCCAAGAAGCTGGTGCAATCGCTACCGTTGAATTGGCATCGTAGGAAAATCCAATGGGTAAAGTTAGTACCACATTATCGACCATTTCATCAGTAGGGGTAGCTGTTAAATTGGTAAATTCAATGGATATTTCAGAAGAAGTTTCTGGTACGACAGCACTTCCATTAATAAAATCTACTTCGAATGATTTATCAGATGTTGATGAAGAACCTGTTAATTGTACAGGTGCAGTTTCTCCTAATTCTAGATTAGATGGATCACCACATCCTTTCATTCCTTGGAATTCATAAAATATTTGGGTATTTCCAACAAAATCACAATCAACTTGCATTTGGAAACGAATTTGAAATTCATTTTCATCAGTAGGGTTTGCTGGATTAAATCCGATTAAACCATTTTGATCTAATGTGGCATTCAAATCTGAAAAATCAAGATATTCAAACAACAAACCTCGAGGAGTCACACCACTATTTATAGGATCAGCTAGAGCGGGTTGAAAAGCAGCACCAGAAGGATAAGCAACTTCTACACTTCCTGGTACAATAGTCGCACCTTCTAATGGCAAATATAATTTTGTTCCCACATCAAAGGCAGTACCCAAGTCATCATTTCGTACTAAGATCGTCATAGAAATGGGATCACAAACATTAGCGCCAGCATCAGGTTGTTCTGTTACATTGGCATCTAAAAATGGATCTTGGGTCGTAATTGAAAGCGGGATAATGAAATCTTCACAAGGTGGATATAATTCAGGAGACCAATTGTCTTCATCTACAATACAATTCCATCCTGCACGCGCATCCATGGTTAGGAATCCACAACGGTTTGCAATGGCTTTGATTTGAATGGTATTACAAATCTCTGCTAAGGTATTGAGTCCATTCGACTTAGTCACACCAGGCGCGATGGCATAAGATTTATGTCCGATCGTATCATAGGTTGAAAAATCTAAATCAACTGGATTGGTTGGATCACTAATATCGATAAAACCAACTACTTCAATATCATCCGCTATATTTTCAATGGCAAACCAAGTCGTTCCTGCATCTGATTCAAAAGAAGTATTACATAATTTCACTTCCCAAAAAGCCGTATCTCCTAATAAGGTATAATTGGTATTAGAAACAGGTGTAAAGCTAAAAGTAGGAGGTTCCGTATATTGAATATCGTTATCTACCGTTTCTTCTCGGAATTCTACACAAGTAGGATCACCAATTATTTTCGCATAATATCTATTTTGGTAATAAACGGTCGGATCAAAATCGAAGATATTATCCCCATTAGAACTACCAAAAGTAGAGCGACAATTAGGGATCGCCGTAATTCTAAAATTAAAAGAAAACGAACGCACTTCATTTAAAGAAGGAATCACGTTTAAGCTATCAAAATAAGCAATGTATTGCCCATTTAATTCATCAGTAAACCCAGGCACATCAAAAAAGTCATTTCCATGAATGGGGTGCCCAGGAATAGAAACTTGTGGTCGGAATACATCAAATCCATTTAATACCGCAGGATCAAATTTAAATGCGATAGAATCTACTTTTACAGAAGGATAAGTTTCATCACCATAAAATTCATCAAAAGCGTTATACACAGAAATCACTTGATAATTCAATTGGGTTTCTGCACAACCTTCAGGGAAATTATTACTGGTTGGGTAAGAAAATAAGGTGTTTGTCTTTCCAATCGTGAAAATATCTCCAAAACTATCACAGCTTTCATCTGCCCCATTCACCACGGCAAAGGCATGTGCACGTAATTGTGGTACTTTTTTAAATTGTTGGATATAAGGACCATCTGAATTAATCGCAAAATCGCCTTGAAAATCTACTACATCACCTGCATTTAAGGTAATACCCAAATCACTTAAACAATTAGGTAATTCAAACCGAAGGGTTTTGAAACCTACCACATTCGTAATGGATAAATCATCTTGTGTGATCGGGCAGCTATGCGTTGTTCCCCCTTTAGTAATCGTAACGACACCTTTATTGAATAAGAAAATCTCTTCCGCAGAATCAGTTCCATCTATATTAAAATAGTTAACTTCAAAACCAATTGTTCCGTTATGAGGCGTATTTCCTACTTCCGCTGACAATACCATTTCAACTGAATCACAAGAAACCGCTACTTTCTTATTAGCATCATCAGGATTGAATGGAGTTGTATAGGTATTATCGGTAAAACCAAAAGACGTACGATTGACTTCAAAACTAGTGGCTTTTAGCCCTACCTCACAAATTAATTCAGGATCGGCAGGACAAGGTGGTACATCTTTATGAATATAAGGCCCAGGTAAATCTTCACAATACCAAGTATGACGGCAATCACATTCTGGGCAAACAAAATCAAAGGTCAAAGGAAAAAAAGAAGGGCCTACCTCCGCTGTACAATCTGCTTGAAAAGCAAGAGTTAGTTCATAATTTCCATTTATAAATTCTTCCTCACTTACATCAAAAGAAAGAATCCATTCATTTCCAGATATTTGTGAACTAGCAATAGGAATAGGAATGGTGGCTTCATTTTTCATAAGGGTTACTCCCGATTCTACTGCACTCATACCTTGAGGGAGTTCAATTCGAGCTTCAAGGCTTTCATTTCCACCACAATTTTTCTCAAAAAATCGAATGGATCTAGATTCAAAATGTGTGACATAGAAAACATCGCCATCTGCAAAGGCATCTGGCGGAGAAGCGAAATTTTCGAGATCTGAGTTGATATTTGCAGGTCGATGGAAGCCATTTTCAAGCCGAGTGACTTCTTCATTACACGAAGCATTAAAGTAGTCAATACGTCCAGTAAAAAAGGAAGAAAAGTCATTGAAACAACTGTCTACTGTACCTTGAGCAATAGAACAATCAAACTCATAAAAAACGACAATTTCAACAGAATCACCTACACGTAAATCATCAAAAAACCCATCCCCATCATCATCTACTAAGCCTCCTTCTCCATCAGGATCAGACATAAATAGTGGATCTGAACTAAGGTCAATGAGAGCAGTTGTTGAGGTAATTGTATTCCCTGCTATACGGATTTCATTAATTGTAAACCCACCATCTGCCAACATAAAATCATTGCCTAATCCAATACCTAATTCTAAATTAAGCATGGTAGAGAAACCTGGATCTACATCTACCCCTTCATTAATAAAAGTAAGTGAAGAATTTCCTTCTTGACAATATCCTACATTTACATCAGGAATAGTACCTCGCTGATAAATAACAACATTTGCAGCACCTTCTCCGATAGGGACAAAATCTTCTGTTGTAGCTTCTGTACAGAAACGATTATCACAACCCCATGTCGCCACATGCTGGCTGGTGCGATTGTCTTCACAATCCATTACACAGATATATTCTGTAACAATTAAGGACTCATCTGAATCAAAAAGCATATCTCCATTACTAGGGTCAGCACCTACAGTATTTCCAACAAAATAAGTACCTGGTATTTCAGCAGTGATTAGTGTATCGCCTTCTATAGTTACTGATTTTGTAATTGCAATATCTTGTCCATTGACTTCAATATTAGTTACAGAAATGCCCATTCCTTGTGTATTAGAATATAATAGATGATCAACAAACCCATCTAAACCACTGTTAGTAATGATAATTTCTCGACTAAAACAATCTCCCACTCGTGTTGCACCAAATAAATTTTCAACCCCTGCTGTAAAAAAAGGAATTGCTAAAGCATCTCGATATTCTGCCGTACTATCACTTTCTTGTAAACTCTCTCCATCCATTTCATAATTAAATGTCCACGTATCAAAAACCAAAGCAGCATCATTGGCCGTAAGCGTATCCGTAATACCACAGGTAGCTCGAATAGAAAAAGCAAGATTGATACTACTTCCAGAAATAGGACTCATATCAGGTAAACTGAAAATGGGTTGATTAGGGTTGGTGTCATCAACAAGTGTAATTCCAGCAGTTGAATTTGCTGCATCAAAACTAACTAACTCAATCCCACTAAATAATTGTAAACTTGCTTGAATATTGGAGCGAGTAGCAGAGTTGAGTCCTTCTGTTTGAATGACTACAATTACTTCATCTTCCATACCACAAATATTGAGGAAGTCAGGTAAACCGTTTGAACTTTCGTAGTTCACCGTTAAATTGTCCTGCGCAAAAACGGAAATACCACTCATCATCAAGATAAGTAGTATCCAACTATTATTTCTCACATTAATTTTTAGCCTATTCATAGGTGTTCGGCGTTATTCTATTCTTAGATATGGTGAAACTTAATTTAACTTTCAATTGGTGAAAGCAGAAAAGGGAGAACGTATATTATATAAAGACGAAAACCGTACCAAAATATGTGACAATTTTCATCCTCTATTTCATTCGTTTATAAGTCGTTCCAGGAGGAAATCGGATTAACAAATCACGATCTTTGAGGTAGGTAATAGTTGTTCCTTTTTCATTATCAGGAATTAATTTCAGTACATTTCCATCTTTTTCTAAACTCCAAGTTTCGGTGGTAAAGTCATATCCCCCATTTTCTCCTGTTTGCTCCCCTTTGAATCCTAACATTGATTCCTCGATTTTCCATGTGTGCTCTGGATTTTTTTGATCAATCCATTCCCCTAAAAAAACGTCTCCTCCAGAAGTACAAGAAGTTAAGATCAGAAAATAGAGAAAGGTAATACCGTAATATTTATACTTCATAACTAGTTATTAACAATACAATTAGAGTATCTATCACAAATGTTAGACCATATTTTTTTGTAATATGATGTGGAGTACTATTTTTGTATCCTAAGATTTCATAACCCTTCTAAAAGAATTATCATGGAATATCGTCGCCTCGGCAAATCAGGTTTACAAGTAAGTGCTTTATCATTAGGTAGCTGGCTCACCTTTGGCAAACAAATTAGTGATGCTACAGCTGAAGAATTGATGGTATTAGCCTATGATAATGGAGTCAACTTTTTTGATAATGCTGAAATCTATGCGAAAGGGCAATCGGAGATTGTAATGGGTAAAATATTGAAAAAACTAAAATGGGATCGTAGCTCTTTTGTTGTTTCTAGTAAGGTGTTTTTTGGAGATGGCGGTCGTAAACCCAATCAAACAGGGCTTTCTAGAAAACATATCTTCGAAGCTTGTGATGCGGCACTTCGTCGTTTACAAGTCGAATACATAGACCTTTTCTTTTGCCATCGACCTGATAAAAACACGCCCATCGAAGAAACCGTTTGGGCCATGAATCATTTAATTCAACAAGGTAAAATATTCTATTGGGGTACATCTGAATGGTCTGCACAAGAAATTATGGAAGCGCACATGGTTGCCCGAGATTTACGATTGATAGGACCAACGATGGAACAACCTCAGTACAATATGTTCCATCGAGAAAAAGTAGAAGTAGAATATAGTCAAATTTATAAAACCGTTGGTTTAGGTACAACCATTTGGTCGCCTTTGGCTTCAGGGGTTTTAACGGATAAATATTTAGATCAATTTCCAAAAGATACGCGCTTGAGTATAGAAGGCTTGGAATGGTTAAAAGAACGCTCCTTAACAGTAGAACGCCTAGAAAAAGTGCGCCTTTTGAATGCTTTAGCCAAAGAAATAGGTACAAGTCTTCCCAAATTGGCAATTGCTTGGTGTGTGAAGAATCCCAATGTGAGTACAGTAATCTTAGGAGCATCAAAAGTACATCATTTAGAAGAAACCTTGACATCTTTAAATGATCTACCCAAATTGACACAAGATATCATTACTAAAATTGAAGAGATTTTAGGGAATAAACCAACGCCACCGATGTTTTAAAACCATGAATACCAGCAATTCTCAATATAGAATCTGATGGCACATGGATAGGACAGAGAAGACAGATTTACACCGATTTTTTTATTGAGAAATCAGTGCTAACCCCTACAATTCGCGTAATCTGTGTTCTATTTTCCAAATTGAGAATTGCTGCATGAATACGCGAATTTGAGCTAAATTTAGACCTGAAAACAGGATTGCCAATGTTTTCTTTTATTATCCTGCAACAGTTTCAACGAATTAACTGTACTAGTAATATGATTCTTTATTATTAATTCGTCTGTCTAAAGTCAATTCTATTTAAAGATCATTAGACCAAAAAATAATATCCTGAATACGTCGTTTCAAATAAAAGTATCCAATCTATGCCTATGATTCGTCTATTTACTTTCGCTCTTTCCTTGCTCTTAATTGCTTCTTGTACCTATGTTCAAAAAATCAAAGATGGACCAACCGCTTTTGATCGAAAGCAATATGCTGTAGCTATTCCTATGCTCAAAAAGGAGTATCAAAAAGGAAAACAACGTACAGAAAAAGCAAAAATGGCTTTTTTGATTGGGCAATCCTTCGATCAACTTCATCAATCTGACAATGCTACTGACTGGTACAAAACGGCTTATGATAATGGTTATGGAATTGATGCCTTGAAAGAATATGCATATTCACTGAAAAAAACAGAGCGATATAAAGAAGCGCAAACGGCTTTTAAGGAATTAGGTATTGAAATTGGCAGTCCTTACGAATACCGTAAAGAAATCAATAATTGTAAGGTCGCGGCAACTTGGAAGGATAGTAGTAAAAAATCAAATTATGAAACGGAAGTCGCAGCATGGAGTAGTGTAAATTATGACTACGCTCCTACTCCTTTTGAAAATGGACAACTCGTTTTCAGCTCTGATCGTAGTGCGAGTACAGGCGAAGAAACCTACAATTGGACAGGCAATCGCTTCTCTGATGTCTTCATTGCTGATAAAACGACAAATATGGTAGAATCTTTTCCTGCTCCCATCAATACCAATTTTAATGAAGGGACAGCTACTTTTAATGCTGATTTTACCGAAATGATTTTCACGCGCTGTTTTAGTGAAGAAAAACTAGCTGATCAATATTGTAAATTGATGATGAGTACAAAAGAAGACGAGAGTTGGAGTACGCCTATCGTGCTTAATTTTATTAAAGAAGATGTTCAATATGGTCATCCTTCCTTATCAGCAGAGGGAGATAAATTATATTTTTCTTCTAATGATCCTGATGGTTGGGGTGGACGTGATATTTGGGTGGCTACTCGAACCCCTGAAGGATGGAGTGAACCTAAATTATTGAGTCGTTCGATCAATACGGTTGGGAATGAAAGTTTCCCATTTATAGATGCAGATACGCTCTATTTTTCTTCGGACAATCATACAGGGATGGGCGGTTTGGATATTTTTAAAACCTATCAAGTTGATGATGAAAATTGGGCGCCAGTTCTTAATCTGAAAGCTCCTATTAATTCTGGTGCTGATGATTTTGGATATATGATTGATTATACAGCTAAATTAGAAGGTGATGAACTCCAAAAAGGCTATTTCACTTCTGCTCGTATGGATGGAAAAGGCATGGATGATATTTATGAATTCAAAAAATTACTTCCTCCTCCCCCGCCTCCAGTAGACACGGCTGCTCCTCCCCCGCCGCCTATCGTTTATAAAATGATTTTAAAAGGATATGTGGTAGAAAAAATCTTTCAAGACCCCAATAATAATACGAGTAAAGTTTTAGGACGTAAACCACTACCCAATTCAAAAGTAGATATCAATTTTGGTGGAAAAAAAGAAAGTTTTACAATTGGAGAAGATGGACAATTTTCGCTTGAACTAGATGAAAATACCGATTATTCATTCTTTGCTACCAATTCTGGTTATCTCAGTAAATCGGAACGATTTTCTACGCGTGGTATTGGAAAAGATCCCAATAATCCCATTCAAGAATTTGAAGTAGAAATAGAACTGGATAAAATCTTCGAAAATAGAGAAATTGTACTCGAAAATATCTACTACGATTACGATCAGTCCTTTATCCGAGAAGATGCCAAGCCTTCCTTGAATAAATTGGCAACTATATTACTTCAAAATCCAACGATCAAAATCGAACTCAACTCGCATACCGATTGTCGTGGAAATCCTGCGTATAATCAAAGCCTCTCGCAGCGTCGTGCTGAGGCTGCTGTTGAATACCTCATCTCACAAGGTATTGCCAATGATCGTATCGCACCTGTTGGTTATGGTGAAAATGCACCTGCCGTAGATTGTGCTTGTCAACGTTGTAGCGAAGATGAACACCAAATCAATCGACGAACCAGTTTTCGGATTGTGGGACAGTAGGGATGGACATAGGACGGGTTGACTTAGGATATAGGACAGAATGACTGTTGCGTTTTCGGATTGGTTCAGTTATCGTTTTGTGAGTTCTTACTTTTCAAAAAAATCATCTGTACTTAAAACCAGAAAAGCTCCTATTGATACATTCACCAATAGGAGCTTTTGAATACACATGAAAGAAAAATGATGCTAAAAATGGAGCAAAATTCCAACTATTCATCTTAAACTTAGACCAACAAAATCTTCTCTATGGAAAAACCAAAAGTCAAACGTTCCTTAATCCATACGATCAGTCGTTATAGCAATTGGAATGCTGAAGCTATTAATCAATTCTTTCATAAGCAAAAGATTTATGCGGATATAGATAATTGGCGGCAATTTATTCGATTTCTTTTAGTCGGAGGAGGGGTGGCATTTTTGGTAACAGGTATTATTTTCTTCTTTGCTTACAATTGGGCAGATATGCACAAGTTTGCTAAGTTGGGTTTAGTACAAGGAGTGTTGATTTTGATGGTATTGGCTAGTCTCTTTTTAAAAATAGATCAACGCATCCAAAATATTTTACTGACTGGGGCTTCCTTCTTAGTCGGTGCAGTCTTCGCTGTCTTCGGGCAAATTTATCAAACGGGCGCAGATGCATATGATTTGTTTTTAGGATGGACCTTGTTTATTGCCTTGTGGGTTTTCGTTTCTAATTTTCCGCCACTTTGGTTTATTTTTTTGGGCTTAGTTAATCTAACGATTAGTCTTTACGCTGAGCAAGTCGCTTCTAATTGGTCATTTCATTTTGTGATGAATGTTTTATTTCTTGTCAATAGTTTAAGTTTAATATTATTAAAATGGCAAGAAGGAAGTGCTTTGGTGGAGCGCGTTCCGAAGTGGTTGGAGCGTATTATTGTAATTGCATTTGTTGGATATGTAACGATGAGTTTTTGTCTAGGGATTTTTGAAAAAGGAGGTCCAACGGCATGGTATTTTTCCATCTTTTTATGTTTGTTAACTTATGGTACAGGTATTTGGTATGGGCAAAAAATAAAGGATACCTTTTATATCGCTGTTATAGGTTTAAGTATGATAATAGTGGGTACCAGTATTTTGATTCGATTAATTGCGAAAACTTTTGATTTTGGATTGTTCTTCATCATTGGAGGTTTTGTGGTGGGAAGTATTTCCTTACTGGTTATGAAAATTTTAGAACTAAATAAAAAATGGTATGGAGCAGCAAACATTAAATGAATTATTAATTACATTGGAAGAAGAAGGAGTTGTATTGGATAGAGAAAAAATTGAGCACGAATCAAGTAGTGATGCGGCGCTCTATTCCAATTTGGCGGTCAAGATTCTATCTATTTTCGGAGGCTTGATTGGATCGTTTTTTATGGTGCTATTTATATTGGCATTAGGACTATATGATTCCACTATTGGCTTAATGCTCATGGGGATACTGCTATTTGGACTAGGAATATTTATGAGTCGAAAAGAAAAGTCCATTTTTTTAGATACCATTAATATCAGTATGTGGTTGACTGGTGTTGGAATGATTGGATTTGGATGTATAGATATAATGGGAGATGCGGCTATAGCGCTTGCTATGATTGGTTTAGGTAGCATAACTTTTTTTCTTTCTGAAAAATTTTTACTACGCTTTTTGGCTGTTTTACTAATCTGTACGAGTATGGTGGGTTTCATTTTAGAAAATGAGTGGTACAATGGAATTCATCTTATTATTGCTGGTACAGTTTTAAAAATGACCTATCTACATCTGTACGAATCCGATGTAATCTCGAGAAATAAATTTTTCAATAGGAGTTTCTCTCCACTTCGATTGGCCTTAGTTTTTTCATTAATTGGATTGTTATTTTTAGTGGGTAAAGTAGGAAGAATGAATGGACTTGAATTTAATTATCATTGGGTTTCTTCTCTTGTGATTATAGCAGCCATATTATTTTCTATTTATAAAATTATGGAAAGTTTGGATATTGAGAAAAGCACTAAATTATTCCTGATGGGATTAGTTGGAGTTATTTTCATTCCCACTATTTTTTCTCCTTTTATTGCTGGTGCCATTCTGATTTTAATTTTAAATTATCATATTGGACATCGGACAGGCATTGCGATTGGTGTCATCGCTTTAATTTATTCGGTGAGTCAATATTACTATGATCTCAATTTAACCCTCTTGCATAAATCGGGTGTATTAGTGCTATCAGGCATATTATTTTTATGTGCTTATTATCTTTTTCTTAAAAAACTAAGCAGCCATGAACAGAACTAAAATCATCATTATTCTACTAAACTTGATTATCATCCTCCTCTTTATCAATTGGTCAATCGCGCAAAAGGAAAAGACCTTGGAGACAGGAGTACTTGCCCTCTTCGAACTTGCACCCCTTGATCCCAGATCATTGATGCAAGGCGATTTTATGAATTTAAACTATCGAATGTTTAGAGATACCTCTAAAAAGGAGAAACGAGGCTATTGTGTTTTTACTTTAGATGAAAACAAGGTCGCACAGAAATTGAGATTGCAAGCTGATCCTGATTCTTTAACCTCTGATGAATATATTGTAAAGTATTTCCTAAATGGCGCACGAATGCGTTTTGGCGCAGAGTCCTATTTTTTTGAAGAAGGAACAGGAGAACGATATGAGGCTGCAAAATACGGCGGTTTGAGAATTGATGCGGATGGAAATAGTGTTTTAGTGGATTTATATGATGAGAATTATGAAGTGATTCGGTGACTTTTTTGACGTAGGACTTTTTGACCTAGGACATAGAACTGATCGACCGCTTCGCGTTAGGACGTTTGGAATCGGGGAATAGGCAAATTTAGTCATCTTTGGAAAGTTCGTCGATTTTTTCTTGGAAGAAAGCAATTTTATCTTTTGCTTGTAATTCTTTTGCTATAGCTAATGCCTTGTTATAATACTCAATTGCTTTTTGAGGATCATCCTTTTCGGCAAACTCTGCCCAAGTCCAGAAACAATTCATCTGACCCTGTTTACTACCTGTTTTTAGATATAAATCAAATGCATTTTGGATTTTTTGATGAGCTAGTTCGATTTCTCCTTCTTTAAATAATAATTCCCCAAGATTACTTTCCACATTCCCTTGTCCTTGTTCCGAACCCGTCTTCTCATAAAAATCCCGTGCCGCTTCCCAATGTGCGCGTGCTGATGAATTCTCCCCTAATAGAAAACTCAATTCCCCAAGATTACGTTCCACATTCCCTTGTCCTTGTTCCGAACCCGTCTTCTCATAAAAATCCCGTGCC
>JAHDES010000059.1:0-21288 GCA_020628645.1 Saprospiraceae bacterium | reverse complement strand
GCTTCCCAATGTGCGCGTGCTGACGCATTCTCCCCTAATAGAAAACTCAATTCCCCAAGATTTAAGTAGGCATCTCCTTTATAAAAGTCTACTTTTTCATGTTCGACTTGCACAAATTGTTCTAAAATCTGAAGTCCAATAAATGGTACATAATTAAAATGATTATAAAGCTTATCTACTAGTTTTAATAGATCAGAATGCTGATCTATTTTATCCACATAATGCAATAAGAATGGAAATATAAAAGGCAATCGTTTTAACCAAGTTGCTTGTCTATCCCATGATTTAATATAATCTTCAGGCGCACATTCCATACTAAAAGTATAGCCATCTTCAAAAATAGCCTTTGCTACATCTTCATTAAGTTGGTCTAGTTTCCATTGAATAAAGCGTGCAAAAGGAGGAAGCATGATCAAGCGTCGTTCCTCATTATAGCGTAGAATACTGGCTTGTAATAAATTAGCTCGATCAATGGGGCGTATCCCTCTTTGTTCCAAAAAAAAGTTCATATCTTCTACATCCATCCCATCTGGAAAGAAGGAACAAATGGCCCAAAGGCGAATTGCTGTAGGCGTAGTTGCTATTCTAGCATAACTGAGTTCTAGCGAGTACGTTAAATTATCCAGTCGATTGTTTTCTTGCCCTGCATACCGTTGATGGACAATGGTTTTCAGTTCACGCCATGCTTGTATTACACTTGCTAGAGAGGGAAAATCTGCCCCCCTTGAAGCGACTAAGATAATCGACAAAGGATGAAAGCCAAGGTCGTTTTTAAGGAATTGTAGCAAAGTGGAATCCTCTTCCAATTGCATCCCACTACTTTTCTCCCATTGTGATAAGAATAATTGAATAGAAGATTTCTCATCTAATACATTTAAAGGAAATTCTGTCCAACTGGGAATTTTACGTCTAGTAGTAGTAATCCATCTTGTGGTATTGGTCTTTTCTAATTCTGCTAATAAAGAAAACAAGGTATCATCTTCACTTAAACTCTCTAAATTATCTAGTATAAATAAGCCATTCGAATGATCCAGACTTTCCAAAATTTGCGGAAGCTTAGCTAGTTCAGATAAGCCGAGTAATTGCGCGATGGTAGATTGCAGTTGAGCAGCAGCAGTCATATGTTCTACTTCTACCCAATAGGTTTTTTGATCTGGATGTGCTTCTAAATAAGTTTTTAGTACCGTTTTACAAAAATCTGTTTTCCCAATACCTGCTTCTCCTTTTATTTGTATTGCATGATGATTGGGATCATTCATTAAAGCTAAAAAATCGCTTTTTTCATCTGTTCTGCCATAGAAAGTATGTCCCACTCTTATGTGACGATCCATTGCCCCAGCAAGTAAACGAGCATTAGAAATTCTATTGGTTTGTGGAGAAGCACTAGTCAGTTTAGGAGTTTCTTTGGGTTTAAAAGGAGCTATGGTTTTGAGAATGGCATCAATAAACGTATTATAAGATACTCCCAATTGTTCAGCTCCTACTTTTCCTTGACGTTGATTCTCGGCATGTCGATTCCATCGTGCCTTGAGTTGGGTCGTCTCTGTTTTATCAATACCACATTCTTCCATAAGCGCAATGGCATCCAGCATACGGTTTTCCTCAATCAATTCTGAAATGCTATAAAATTGGTCTGCTTGCATAAAAGAAAATAGGCATTTTGGCAAAAAATAGAATCTACCATCAAAAATAACAATGATTTTCAATATTCAACGGATATGCTACCTGATATTTACTATCCCATTAGAAATGTGGAAAACTAGCTGTCTCAAAACAGCACCCACCCCAATCTAAATCCCTATCTTTAACACGAGAAAACTCTTCGTATGACGAATTTGTTCTTTAAATAAAAAGTCCTACGTCTTACGTCCACTAATCCTACGTCAAAAATAAGATATGCCTGAATTCGTTCACCTCCATTGCCATACCCAGTATTCCTTATTAGATGGGGCTTCCGATATTGCGACCATGATGGATAAAGCCGTCGCTGACGGACAAAAGGGTATTGCCCTTACTGATCATGGAAATATGTTTGGCGCGTTTAAATTTGTAGCAGAAGCGAATAAACGGAAGATCAAACCCATTATTGGTTGTGAATTTTACTTGGTGGAAGATCGGCACAAGCAGTCTTTTCAAAAGGCAAAAGGCGAGCGCGATGTCCGTTATCATCAATTGTTATTAGCAAAAAATCAAAAAGGATACGAGAATCTATCGAAATTATGTTCGTTGGGTTTCATCGAAGGAATGTATTCCAAATTTCCACGAATAGATAAAGAATTATTGCTTCAATATTCGGAAGGACTCGTTGCGACAAGCTGTTGTGTAGGAGCCATTATTCCGCAACTATTTGTCAAAAAGAAAGATGAAGAAGCCGAAAAAGAACTCAAATGGTGGCTCGATCTTTTTGGCGATGATTATTATATCGAAATACAACGCCATCGGGGTTTAGAAAATTTAGATACTTATAACGATCAAGGGAAAAAGGTTCTTTCTGGTGTCAGTCAAGAGAAGATAAATCAAAAATTATTAGCATTAGCGGAGAAGCATAATATTAGAGTCATTGCGACCAATGATGTGCATTATGTCGAAGAAAATGACTGGGAACCCCATGATATTTTGTTGTGTATCAATACAGGAAATAAATACGAGGATGTCGATCGTTTTAAATTTTCCAGTTCCGATTTTTATTTCAAGACAAATGCAGAAATGAGCAAAGTATTTGCCAATGAACATTTTGCCTTGGATAATACGATGCACATCTACGATAAAATTGACAATCTCACCCTCGCACGAGATGTATTATTGCCTGCTTATCCCCTACCCAAAGGATTTGATACGCAAGATGCTTATCTGCGACACATTACTTATGAAGGGGCAAAACGACGTTATGGTACCATCACTCCCCCCATCAAAGAGCGTCTTGATTTTGAACTTGAAGTGATTCGTAATTCTGGTTATCCTGGGTATTTCTTGATTGTACAAGATTTTACCACTACAGCACGTCAAATGGATGTATCCGTAGGGCCAGGACGAGGTTCGGCTGCTGGTTCAGCGGTGGCATATTGTATTGGTATTACGAATGTTGATCCGATTAAATATGATTTACTATTTGAGCGGTTTTTGAATCCTGAACGGATTTCCATGCCCGATATTGATATTGATTTTGATGATGTGGGACGGCAAAAAGTGATTGATTATGTCATTGATAAATATGGTCAAAATCAAGTCGCACAAATCGTTACTTATGGTACAATGGCGGCTAAAATGTCGCTTCGAGATGTCGGTCGTGTATTAGATGTGCCCTTGGGAGATGTGGATCGTGTAGCAAAAACATTTCCGCAGCAATTGGGCGCAAAACTAAAAGATGTACTCGCAACGGGAGACATTACGCCCAAACTTAAAGGCAAAATGAACTCCGAAGATGTAGAACGTGCCTATCAATTCCGAAAATTAGCCGAAGGCGACGATACCATTGGACAAATGATCCAAACCGCCAAACGTTTAGAAGGTTCGGTACGAAATACAGGAATACATGCTTGTGGTGTAGTGATTACACCCGATGATATTACCAAATATGTCCCTGTAAAGAGTGATAAGGCTTCGGGCATGTTGGTGACCCAATTTGATAATAGTGTTGCAGAAGATGCAGGTCTATTGAAGATGGATTTCTTGGGTTTAAAAACCTTGACCATCATCAAAGATGCTATTAAAATGGTTAAATATTCGCATGGTATTGAGATTGATCCTGATGCGATTCCTTTAGAAGACGAAAAAACCTATGAGTTATTTCAACGGGGAGAAACCGTCGGTATTTTCCAGTATGAGTCCGCAGGGATGCAGAAGTACATGAAGGAACTCAAACCCACCGCTTTTGAGGATTTAATTGCCATGAATGCCTTATATCGTCCCGGGCCATTGGAATATATTCCCAATTTCGTTGCGCGGAAACATGGTCGAGAACCAATCACTTATGATCTCCCTGAATGTGAAGAATACCTCAAAGAAACACTGGGTATTACCGTTTATCAAGAGCAAGTGATGCTCCTTTCTCAAAAACTCGCTGATTTTTCTAAGGGTCAAGCGGATACTTTGCGGAAAGCAATGGGTAAGAAAAAGAAAGCTTTAGTTGATAAAATGTGGCCTATTTTCCTAGAAGGATGTGAGAAAAATGGTCATCCAAAAGATAAGGTCGAGAAAATCTGGAAAGATTGGGAAGCCTTTGCTTCTTATGCCTTTAATAAATCGCATTCGACATGTTATGCTTTCATAGCATTTCAAACGGCCTATCTCAAAGCCCACTACCCTGCCCAGTTCATGGCTTCAGTTTTGACGCATAATAAAAATGATATTTCTAAATTAACCTTCTTCTTACGCGAGTGCAAACGAATGGGCTTAACCGTTTTAGGCCCCGATATTAATGAAAGTTATTCCAATTTTTCGGTAAATAAAGATGGTGATATTCGTTTTGGAATGTCTGCTTTGAAAGGCGTGGGAGAAGGGCCAGTAGAATCCATCATTGATGAACGTAAAAAAGGAGAATTCACTTCTGTTTTTGATGCCATGCGTCGTTTAAATTTCCGTGTTTTTAATAAGAAAGCAATGGAAAGTTTAGTATTGGGAGGCGGCTTCGATCGTTTTGAAGAAATTCATCGTGCTATTTATTTTACCCCCTCTGAAAAATATGATACCTTCTTAGAACACTTATTAAAATATGGAAATGCCTACCAAAATCAAAAAGCGCAAAGCATGAATTCGCTTTTTGGAGATTCAGAAGATGTGATGGTTCCAGAACCTAAAACACCTGAGCGTGATCCTTGGAGTTTGATCGAAAAATTGACACGTGAAAAAGAAGTAACGGGCATCTATATTTCAGGGCATCCATTAGATGATTATGAATTGGAGATCAAGCATTATACGACTTGTACCTTCGATGATTTGGATCGTTTTAAAGGACAAAAAGTAAAATTAGCAGGTATTGTAACGGCAGTCCAGCATCGCATCAGTAAAAAAGGAACGGGTTGGGGTTTGTTTACGATACAGGATTTTAATTCGATGCTAGAGTTTCCCTTATTTACGGAAGATTATCAAAAATTTAAGCATCTATTAGAAGTCGGTCAAGTTGTTCATCTCACGGGTATGTATCAACAACGCTGGAATAGTGAAGAATTTCAACTCAAACTCACAGAGGTTCGACAATTGGAAAGTATAGGGCAAGAAATGACCGATTCCGTCACTTTAAAGATTGATATTGATGCGGTAAATGACGCTTTTATTAAATCCATCCATGATATATGTGATGCCCACAAAGGGACGCATCAATTGAAGTTTTTACTTTTAGACAAAAAACATCGTCAAAAACTCCAGTTTATCTCCCAAAAACGAAAAGTCAATGCCGATAATTTATTTATACAAGCCTTACAAAAAATTGGGGTGGGCTATACGATTAATAAGTAACAATACAAGCATCAAATTAATGAATTGACCCCTTGTTATCATTTTAATTTTTTATTTTAATTTCTGATTATGCCTACTATCCTCCGAACGCCCGAAGAACAATTCAGTTCTATAAAAGACTTTCCATTTGCACCTAACTACATGAATGTAGAAGGCGATATACGTATGCATTATGTCGATGAAGGGGATACAACTCATCCAATTGCTCTTTTATTACACGGTGAACCGAGTTGGTCATATCTATATCGAAAGATGATACCTGGTTTAGTGGAAAATGGCTTTCGAGTGATTGCGCCTGACTTAATTGGTTTCGGAAAATCCGATAAATTGACGGAACAATCAGATTATACCTACCAAAAGCATCTGGATTGGTTAATGGCATTAATCGAGCAATTAGAATTGAAAGATATGATGCTGTTTTGTCAAGATTGGGGTGGATTATTGGGATTAAGAATAGCGGCAAGTCACCCAGAACGATTTTCAATGATTGTGGCTTCAAATACAATGTTGCCAACTGGCGAACAAAAAGTACCTGATGCCTTTAAAGCTTGGCGTGCGTTCTCTAGAACCTCTCCTGTTTTTGATATTGGGCAGGTTCTCAATATGGGTTCTTCTATTGATTTATCTGAAGAGGTCTTAGCGGCTTATAATGCGCCTTTTCCTGATGAAAGCTACAAGGCAGGCGCGCGTATTTTTCCTTCTTTAGTTCCAATCGAAGCAGAGGATACAGAAGGACAAAACAACAAAGAAGCATGGAAACTACTTAGCCAATGGAAAAAACCCTTTTTGACTTTATTTGGAGATAAAGACCCAATTACCAAAGGAGGTGATCGTTTTATGCAAAAGCTAATCCCCGGCACACAAGGACAGGATCACCAAATATTATCCGCAGGTCATTTTATACAAGAAGAAATAGGCGAACAATTGGCTGAATTAATGGTGGCGTTTTATCGGAAGAATAGTTAAAACTGATTTGTTAAAAGAAAATTTGAATATGGAAAATCTTTCTTATCTTTAAGTAGCACCTTAAATTTTAAAACAAAAAAATTATGAACAATCTAAGCTTACTCCTACTTAGCATTTTATGTATTATAGCTTGTCAAAACCTTCCCAAAAAAGATGTCTCACAAAAAATCATCTCCACCGATATTACTAATTTTTGGAAGGCTTATGATTTAATTCAAACAACTAATGATTCCATAGAGCAATTAGAAATCTTGCAAAAAGAATTTATTGCTCCTGCTAGTTTGGGGCAGCAACGAATGATAGCAGCAAGAAGATACTCCGCCGAAGAATACTTGAATTCTATTCGTAATCATCCTAAATTTTGGAATTCCTTACGTCCAAATACTGAAAAAGCTGCTTCCTTTAATCAAGCATTAAAAGAGGGAGTGAAAAAATTAAGAGCGATTTATCCTGCTCTCAGTCCTTCTACCATTTATTATACAATAGGAACCCATCGTTCTCCTGGTACTGGGGTGGATAGCATGGTAATGATTGGAGTCGAATATGCCCTTGGAGATACCAGTATAATTGTAGATGAACTTAGGGAGTACGTACAGAATTATTACACAATCAATCCTACCGATCATCTTCAATTTTTAATAGTTCATGAATATGTACATACCCAACAAAATGAAATGGTGCATGAACTACTTCCTTTATGCCTTTATGAAGGAATTGCCGAATTTGTAGCGATAAAAGCAGTTGATCATACTTCTCCCTTAAAAGCAATGCGTTATGGCCCAGAGAATATGGATAAGATCAAAGAACGATTTGAGGTCGATATGTTCAAACAAAATACCACCTTTAATTGGTTATGGAATGCTCCAAATAATGATTTCCAAACGGCTGATTTGGGGTATTATATTGGTAGTGCTATCGCATCTATTTATTATGAAAACGCCAATGATAAACAACAAGCCATCAAGACCTTAATTGAATTAGATTATACCGATCAAGCAGCTATTGAACAATTTGTAGATGCTACCAACTATTTTAGTCAACCTATTGAAGAATTACGGGCAACATTCGATAAAAAAAGACCTAAAGTAATCGGCATCAAAGAGATAGAAAACAAAAATACTGATGTATCTCCCACTACCAAGCAACTCACGATCCTATTCTCCAAACCCATGCACAGAAACTCTCGCGGATTTGATTTTGGCCCATTAGGAGAAGAATTTGTATTAGGGGTACAAAATGTCATTGGTTATTCGGAAGACGGCAAAGCATTCACTTTTGAAGTACAACTCGAACCCAATCGGCAATATCAATCTATCGTTTCACCCGGTTTTTATGATGAAGAAGGCATTCCAATAGAGCCATTTTTGATTGATTTTAAAACGGGAGAATGAAGAGTAAATCGTAAAGTTTTATTTGATCCTCAAAAATGATGATTACAATGCTCTAAATATTAGCTATCTTCACAAATAGACAAATCACAAAATCTAAAATGAATCAGACTACTTTCAACCCCTTAACGCTATTTGTATTTATTTTTTCAACTATTTTACAAACTACTAGTTTTTGCCAAGTCGTTTTAAACTTTGATGATCCCAATAATTCAGGGAGTATCCCTTGTAATACGACCATTATCAATAATGGCATTCCAATACAAACATTACCGTCTACTACATTTAATGGAGCGTGTAGTCCTTTCTATGATTTTCAAGGTGGTATTTTTTTAGGCGGTAAACTTTCGTTTGATGTATCATCTATTCCCAACATAAATAGTGTTAGTTTTTTTGTTTTTGATAACTTAGCTACAAATGAATTTACCACTTTGGGAACACACGCCATTTTCTTTAATAATGGAGTCGCCCTAGATACACTCATTACTGCTACCTATAATGGCCCATCCACTGCTATTTATGAAAATACCAATAATTACACCATTGATGAGATTACTATTGAAAGTTTAGAAGCAACAGTTTATCAAGTTGTCATCAATACGGATTGCGATATCTCCTATAACATTTATACGAGCACAACATCCTGTGGTGCAAATAATGGAACGGCTGAAATTATCTTTCAAAGTGGTGACATTACTAATGTTGAATGGAGTAATGGCATCTCACAAGGTAATCAAGTTTTTGGATTGGCAAATGGAGTTTATGAAGTAAGTGTAAGCGATGCGAGTGGATGTAGTGATATTCGTTCGTTTATAATTGAACAAGGATTCACTACTACAAAATTCGAGCAAAAAATTAACAATACAAATATCACAGCAGATGATCGTTTTGGAGAACGTGTTGCTATTCATGGAAATTGGGCAGCCATTAGTGCTTTTCGAGATGATGAAAATGGTGCAAATAGTGGTTCAGTCTATATCTATCGAAGAAATGGCTACAATTGGGATTTTTTTCAACATATTTTACCCTCAGAAATTGAAACGGACGATCAATTTGGTAAACGTGTAAGCATCTATGATGATAAGATGTTGATTGGTGCTTGGGCCGATGATGATATGGGATCAAATAGTGGTGCTGTGTATGCTTTTCAATTTAATGGTGCAATTTGGGACTACCAACAAAAAATATTTGCTTCAGATGCTTCTGGTGGAGATAATTTTGGAGATGATGTTGCCATTTATGAAAATAGAGCCATCGTCGGTGCATCAAGAGATAATACCAATGCCCCCAATGCTGGAGCCGCTTATCTTTTTGAATTGACAAATGGTAATTGGGTAGAACAACAAAAAATCATTACTGATGATGGGCAAGATAGTGATCGCTTTGGATTTGCAGTAGATATCTGGGATAAAACCGTTATCGTAGGGGCGTATTTTGATGATGATGGAGGTATAGATAGTGGTTCTGCCTACATTTTTCGTCTCAATTTAGCATTAAATCAATGGGAACAACAACAAAAATTTGTCCCCGCTAATTTAGCAAGCGATGATCGTTTTGGTATATCTGTTGCCATAGCAAATGGGCAAGCCATCGTAGGCGCGCCTAGAAGTGATGTACAAGGAGCAAACTCCGGGAATGCTTATATTTTTAGCTATAATAGTGGTACGGATAGTTGGACGCAAAACCAAGAAATTAATCCCTTAGGTGAAGGGGCGGAAGTAGGCAATATCGTAGATATATCCTTAAATCGAGTGCTAATTAGTGCAGATGGCTATGGCAACAATACAGGTCTTGCATACATTTATGACTATGATGGGACTACTTGGTCGATTTCTGAAGGCTTGATTGTTGATGATATAGATACTAATGACAATTTCAGTTTAGGGAGTGCACTGGATGGAAATAATGTCTTATTAGGTGCTAGAAATAAAGACGATTTTGGAAATAATTCTGGTGCGGCGTATTTCTTTACAATTCCAAATAATTCTGGAGATTCAGATTTAGATGGAATTTGTGATGATTTTGAACTTTGTCCTAATCAATTTTATGCTGTAAATGGTGATTGCTTTTGTTATTCTACCTGTAGTCCTATACAATACGAAGCTGTGGATTATCAAAATGGCGACTTTTATAGTATGGAAGCCAGTAAATTCATTATTGGATCAAATATTATAAACGCAGGCGCAGGTATTGGATATAAAGCAGGCGAAGCTGTCATTCTACAAGCTGGTTTTGAAGTAGAATTGGGTGCTGAATTTGATGCTTTTATTGGACCTTGTTGGATTATTTGTGAATAAAAAATACCAGTTGTAATAGTTTTTTATACTCATTGCATTAACTTACTTCTCAAGTAGTAACTTATGCTGTAAAAAACCAATGAAATACATCAAATTAATTTTTATTAATTGTATCATTTTTATCGTACTGATTGTGATATCTGAGTTTGCTTTGCAAGCAATAGGACGAAAACCTTATGATATTCAACAAAAAGCTAGTATTGCTGAAGTATCTGAACGTCGCTTTTTCCAAGCAGACACTCTTTTAGGCTACAAACATTGTAAAGGACAATTTAATCTCCAACTACATAATGGAAACTATCAATTTTCAACAACTCACTTAGAAAGCACCTTACGAAAAAGTGCTCCAAATGCAGAAAATAATATCCTTTCTAAAGATGAAATCTGGTTAATGGGTTGTTCTTTTATTTATGGTTGGTCCTTAAATGATGAAGAAACTTATGCTTGGAAATTACAACGTAAACTCCCCCAGTATCAAATCAGAAACTATGGGGTTAACGGTTATGGAACGCTACATTTTTATCTGCAATTAAAAAAAGCCTTAGAAAAAAATCGTCCTCCAAAATTGGTCATTATTCATCATGCTGATTTTCATCATGAGCGCAATATCAACACCTATAATTATCATAAAGCCATCACACAATGGAATGATTTTGGGCAGATAAAACGCCCTTACCTCAACACTTCGTCTTACAAAGCACTACAAATCAACTATTTACAAAACAATTACACCCCATGGGAAATTTCTAAAAAATATGTATTAGCAGATCGTTTTCAAATTTGTTGGGAACGATTTATTGATGGTAGGTACCATAAAAGTAGTTTAAAAATAACGGCTTTTTTACTCGATCAGATTCACACGCTTTGTAAAAAAAACGATATTGATTTATTGATAGCGAATGTAGGATTGAAAAAAGAATTTATATATTCATATATTAAAGAGAAAAGTATCCCATTTGTAGATATTGCTGTAGATTATACAATACCTAAATATAATAATTTACCTTATGACAAACATCCTAATACAGTAGCAAATGACTCATATTCGAATGAGATTTATCAATATATGATTGAATATTACCTCAATAGATAAATTACGCTTGGGAAGATTATTTGCTTCTAAAATTATGACTTCCCTCCAAATCCAATTCGAGGTCGGTTGAATACAAAAGAATTGGTATTTAACTCAAATGGAAGCACATCATCTAAAGTGATTTCTGTCGTAGAGAGACCTTCGCGCTCAGAAGGATCAAGTGCTGCCAATCGAAGATTTTGATTCTTGATTGCATCATTGACAATAGTACGAACAGTACGTGCATTACCAAAGTATTTATCTCTAAATTCGTGAATAAAATGCAGGTATTTCTTTAAATGAGCTGCAGCTTCTACCGTACAAGTCATTCCATTTTCTTTCAACATGGAAATGGCAATTTCGTACAATTCTTCTGGTTGATAATCTTCAAAACGGAGTGTTTTATCAAAACGAGAAGTCAAGCCAGGGTTCGTTTTGAGGAAATTTTCCATATTATCAGGATAACCTGCTACAAAGACAAAAAATTGTCCTCGATTATCTTCCATTCGCTTGAGTAAGGTTTGTACTGCCTCATCTCCAAAATCACCCAATTGTGAACCTGCTCCTTTTTGTGTAAGCGCATAAGCTTCATCTATGAAAAGTACGCCACCCATTGCCTCATCTATCTTTTCTGCTGTTTTAATCGCCGTTTGTCCCACATAGCCAGCCACCAATCCTTGACGATCTGTTTCCACCATATGCCCTCGCTCAAGCACACCTAATGCTTTGTATATTTTTGTCAAAATACGAGCGACTGTCGTTTTACCCGTTCCGGGGTTTCCAATAAAAACCGTGTGTAGGAAGAAACTATTAAGTACATCTTTGCTCGTTTCACGATGATAGGTCACTAAACGAACCAACTCATTGATTTGGTCTTTAATATTCTGAATACCAATGAGTTGATGAAGTTCCTCTAGAGATTCATTCAAGAGTTTTTTATCAATTGGAATATTAGGCAGATCTCGTTTGGGTTGTAGTTTAATCTTGGCAATATCATCTGGGATAATCAATTCAATAGCTTCTTTTTCCAGTTCTTGTGGAGCTTCCGTCCCCATAACACGAAGTCCAAGATTAATTTTTGCTTTTTCAATAATATCATACACAAAACGAGCATTTCCGAAAGAACGATCTCGCTCACGATAAGCATCTATGATGATTTCATCCACCATATTTTTCGCTTCAATTCCTAAAATGACCTCTTTTTCTTCACTAGCAAAATCAGCTATTTTACTCAATTCTTGTGGTAGATAATCTTCAAACTCAAAGAAGTGCTTAAACCTAGATTTCAAACCTGGATTAGAATCCAAAAAGTGATTCATTTCTTTGGGATAACCCGCTACAATTACTGCTAGATCTCCTTTCCCGTTCGACATTTCTTTGACCAAAATTTCAATCACTTCTCGACCAAAATCTTTGCTATCATCATTCGATCTAGCCAAAGAATAGGCTTCATCTATAAAAAGTACGCCTCCCCTCGCCTTTTCAATTACTTCTTTGACTTTAGGAGCTGTTTGCCCAATATATTCTCCCACCAAATCAACTCGATCTACACTGTACACATGTCCTTTAGAAAGTAAACCCATTTTTTTATAGAGCTTACCCATCATTCCAGCGACGGTTGTTTTACCCGTCCCAGGATTTCCTATAAACACAGAATGGACATTGATTTCATCTTTTTCTAAAAAGCCCTTATCTTTTCTTAATTGTAAAAATTGAATATATTTAGCATGATCGCGAACATTCTGTTTGATTTGGGTCAAACCAATAAGGCTATCCAATTTCGCTAAGACTTCTTCAAAAGTTTGATTGAGGTCCTCCTCAGGTTGCAAAACAAATGGGCTATAGCGATCAGGTAATAATACAGAAGCATAACCTTCTTCATATTCATCTCCCACCTCAAATGGAACAATCGCCAACATTTTATCCATAAAAACCAACTCAGCAGTATAACGTTCTCTTCGCCAAGAACCTTTTACATTAGATCCCCAACCAGAGGTGATTTTGATAAGATCATCCTTTTTTTCCACCCGTTGTAAGCGAACCACTTGCCCTTTTAACTCACGAGCGTTATTATAAAATTTTGTAAATAACTCACATTGCCAATCATTGGCATTATGCTTATTTTTTAGAAAAATTTCAGCATAAATATAACGGGATTCCTCTGCACTGAATGCCTTACAATAGGTACGATCATCTTCGTTCACATCATCATATGGCCCCTCATACAAACGAATGGAATGAATATCAAGATAGGGATTTTCATTAGGATCGTGGTTCGCACCTGCATCCTCGATGTAGAAATATTTAGTGGCAACTTTTTCACCTTCTATCCAAGCTTCCCAATAGTAGGTTCCTTTTTTCCAAAACTTCCCTTCTTGCTTGTTGCCCCATCCTTCTCTTACAAAGATGATGTTATCATATTTACTAACCTTACGGCGAAAAGGGAGGGAACACAATTCTTCTCGTCCTTTTTTGAGATGAAAACACTTTAGTTCAATATCAATTTCCCAATCTTGTTCGTCAAATTGTTTATTGAAGAAGGAGAGTTCCGCATAGATATAAGCCGTTTCATATCGATCAAAGACCTGACGATATTTCTTTTTATTATCAGCGAGCCATTCCGTAGAACCATACACTTTAAGTTCTCGAAACTTATACTGTTGTAGATCTGAAGATTTATAGCTCTCTGCCATTCATATGGATGTTTAAATAAGTTCACCTAATTATTTGGTCAATAACTGCTTTTAAAATTCATCAAAAAATCCCTGCCTGCTGTCGTTAAAATTTATGGAGTCGGGCAGGGTTCATAATTTCCTTACAGTCAGCCATTTACTCTTTTTATGATGAATGCAGTTATTCGACAAGTTTTAATCCCGCACTTTAGTCGGGGCAAATAAGTTAGGCTACTTAGTTTGGGGAAGATTCGCGTTTCCCTGTATAATTCTCTTTTATAAATATAATCATCATTTATGGAAAATCCACACAGAATGATCATAAAAAATAAACGAATTTTAGGGGGGCTTTGGTTCATATCAAAAATACTATTTATAAAAAAAGCTGTCCCGAAATTTCGAAACAGCTTTTTTATGTCTTAATTGCTGCGTAATTCTAAAACATCTCCGTTCCAGCAAAATGGAAGTTGCCTTCGATCAATGCATTTTCATCTGAGTCTGCACCATGTACAGCATTTTCTCCAATACTAGTGGCATACAATGCACGGATAGTACCAGGTGCTGCTTCGGCAGGATTGGTAGCACCTATTAAGGTACGAAAATCTGCTACTGCATTCTCTTTTTCCAAAATTGCTGCAACGATAGGTCCAGAAGACATAAATTCTACGAGTTCTCCATAAAAAGGACGCTCTTTATGTACCGCATAAAATTCACCCGCTTTTTCGGCAGACAATTTGGTGTATTTCATCGCGACTATACGAAAGCCCGCTTCATTCATTTTAGCTAAGATTGCTCCGATATGACCATTGCGTACAGCATCTGGCTTAATCATTGTGAAAGTTCGGTTACCACTCATTAGTTCTTTTTATTTTAGTTTGAATTTGAAAAATTTTAATATCATAAAAACGCTGCAAAAGTAAATAAAAATCAAATAATCCGAAACCCTCTATTTTAATTTTGGTTTAATTATAAAAAATTGTGAACTTTACCTTTTGGAGATCAATAGGTTTCTACAGATTCTATGGAAAAGATTCAAGACTTAAAAAAATACCTCAACACGCCCCGAGATATATTGATTACCTCTCATCGTAATCCTGATGGTGATGCTATTGGTTCTTCTTTGGGACTCTATCATTATCTAGCCAATAATGGACACACGGTTCGTGTGGCTTTTCCATCTGAATACCCTTCTATTTTTGCTTGGATGCCTGCCTCAGATCGTATCTTTATACATGATATTGAAGCAAGCACCGTAGACAAATATGTGGATCAAGCGGATCTTATTTTCTGTTTAGATTATAATGATTTAAATCGCATTGATAAAATGGGAGAACGTATTGCGCGTCAAAAGGATACACTTAAAGTGATGATAGATCATCATTTGTATCCTGAAAATTTTGCCGATTTCATGCTTTCGGATACGGATGCGAGTTCTACTTGTGAATTGATTTATGATTTTATCGAATTATTAGGAGATGAAAAACAAGTCAATCAAAGCATAGGTGAGTGTTTGTATACAGGTATTGTAACAGACACGGGGTCATTTCGTTATTCTACCTCTCCTAAATTATTTCGAATCGTAGGTGAACTCCTTAATCGAGGAGTGGATGATGTGAAACTGCAAAATTTAATTCACAATAATTTAGCACCAAAAAACCTAGAATTACTAGGACATTGTTTGAATAATCGAATGGAATTACTTCCTGAATATAAAACAGGGATTATTACACTTTCCAAAGAAGATTACGAACATTTTGATATACAACGTGGAGATACAGAAGGCATCGTTAATTATTTATTGATGTTGAAAGATGTACATGTAGCTGCTTTTATTACAGAACAACCTACCATTGTAAAGATTTCTTTACGCTCTAAAGGTAAAATATCTGTTCAAGCTATTGCACGTGATCATTTTCGAGGAGGAGGTCATTTAAATGCCTCTGGTGGGGCTTCTTATGGAACATTAAATTCTACTGTTCGCAAATTTAAGGAGTTATTACCACAATATAAGGATGAAATATTGGCGTATTCACCTATGCAACCTATGCTCTAAAAGAAAAAGAGATGATTAAGATTCCTATAATTTGAATCATCCTAAAAAAGTAATGATATAACAGTAATTATAAATTTTCCCAAGCCGTAATTTAAAAAAACCTCATGAACTTCAAGCTATTAGCAGCAACGCTGCTTACACCCATCAGTATACTTTCATGTACGAATACTCCTGCGTACATCGATCAGGGTTATACCTATACCCATCATATACAAAATGACACCATCATGCCCGAAGATGGCGACGTGGTTTATTTTCAAGTCGATGCTTTTCTAGATGACCAATTATTCCAAAGCAGTCGTTCAAAAGACCAACCCGCCAAATTGCGTATGCGTGATTTAGCAACAGTCCCCCAACCCTCTCCTATTGAAACAGGCTTAATGTTGATGGCTGTAGGAGATAGCCTTTCTATTTTTGATCAAGTGGATTCTATTTATCAATTTCCTGTAGCGACCTATCTTCGGTATGATCTAAAAATGCTTGCCATAGATCAAAAAGTAAATTACGAAAACAAACCCACTGCTTTTAATCAATAAATTTAAGACTGAAAAAAGAATAAAACACTTTTATACCTAAAATTCTTAGGTATTTATTTGTATACCTAAAAAACTTAGGTATATTTGCCCTATGATTGATAAAGGTTTACTAAAAGGTAGTATCAAAACGATTGTGCTTAAATTATTGAGTGAGCATCAACGCATGTATGGTTATGAAATCTGCCAGCACGTCAAAACAATTTCTCAAGAACAAGTTATCCTTACAGAAGGCGCCTTATATCCTATGCTTCATAAAATGGAAGCGGATGGCTTACTACTAACCGAAAAAGTACGAGTTGGAAATCGAGTACGTAAGTATTACCAACTGAGTACTACTGGAACGCAAGAAGTTACCAAAAAGCTTGAGCAGTTTCGTACTTATGTAGAGGCGATGCAACTTATCCTACAACCCAAAATGACGAACTAATGTATCGTGAGTTACAAGTAGAAGAAATTCAGTTTATAGAAAATTATCTACAAGCACAATCGCTTCACTATCAACCTTTACAAGAAGAATTACTCGATCACATGTGCTGTTCAGTAGAAGATCGACTGCAAGAAGGCATAGATTTTCAACAAGCATGTGAACAAGTTTTTCAGACTTTTGGAAAAGATGAAATTCAAAAAATGGAAAAGCAAACGATTTATTTAATTCACCAAAAGTCTCGTATTATGACACGATTATCACTAGCATTTTTGCTACTTCTTTTAGGAATTTCTACTTTTTTACTCGCACAAATGGAGCCACCTTCTGGCTTACCACTTGGAAAAGAATTTCATGTAACCGCTAATTTTGGTTATCGAGTACATCCATTAGTAAAAGAACCTAAATTACACAAAGGCATTGATTTCAAAGCTCCTATAGGTACACCTATCTATGCCACAGCAGATGGTGTTGTAAAAACAGCCAAAGCACATGAATCAGGCTATGGTAAACATATTATTATTCAGCATGATGAAGCGTATCAGTCTTTATTTGCACATTTATCAGAATGGTTGGTTGAAGAAGGTGCAATTATTAAAAAAGGAGATTTAATCGGTAAGGTAGGTAGCTCTGGTGCTTCAACACTTCCCCATTTACATTATGAAGTACGCAAAAATGGGACTGCCGTAGATCCTGCGCCTTATCTCAAAACACCATAAAATAATACCGTTTTGACAAAATCTTTTCGTATATAATATATGATTTTTTCAAAGCGGCATTTTTCAATCCCGTACCTGCAAGGTCGGGAATACGTTGAAGGTGTGATTTACGAAATCACTTATTCAATTGCGTATAAAGATATAATTTCATCTTTTCCAGCTTGTATCTTTTCGGAGATGCAGGCTTTTGGTTTTAACATTTGCCTCACTAATCATTAGTAGGAATATTATTACCTTTGCATCAATAAATCCGATTGGAATGAAACTAGAAGATGCGATTAAGCAGCCCAAATTTAGTAATGAATTTCACAAAGCTCATATCAATGTGATCTTCACTTCTGCGTGGTTTGGAAAACGTACTAATGAAATTTTGAAGCCCTTCAATATTTCGTGGCAACAATTCAATATTATGCGAATATTGCGAGGTCATGATCCAAAGCCCGCCACCATTAAACTGCTCACGAAGCGAATGATCGACAAAATGTCTAATGCTTCTCGTTTAGTAGAAAAACTCAGAAAAAAAGGATTAGTAGAACGACAACTTGATCTTTCAGATCGCCGAAAAGTATCTATTATTTTAACCGCTGATGGAAAAGAATTAATCGAAAAAGCAAGTCAAGTTTTAGATGCTAAAATCGTGGAAGATTTGAATGGTATTACCTTAGAAGAAGCCATTCAACTGAATACGATCCTTGATAAAATCAGAAGATAACGTTTACAATTTGTAAGAGTGAGGATTGAGTTTTTTGCGAATATTTTTTAGTTTATTATCTAATTCATTTTCAGAATTATACACAAACTTTACCCCCACCCGCGTCAAACCACGATGCTTATCAGAATACGCATTATATCCCAAATCCATTAATTTCTTGGTCATACTGCGCACATTCTCTTTCTTACCGAAGGCATGTACAATTACAACAGCTACTTTTTGGTCAGGGCCTAATGTAGGAGCTTCAGTATCTTCAGGTTCTTCTACTTTGGGGGAAGGAACTTTTACATCGCGCTGCTCGTCAGTGCTTGAAGATGAAGTATAAGATTCTGTTTCTCGTTCTTCATAAGTGTCTTCAATACTGTCTTGTTGTTGCAAGAATTCTCTTTCCTCATCCAAACGATCTTGGTCATCTTCATCCACTTTGATTTCATCTGTTAAAGAAGGACGATCCGTAGTTGGAGATTGATTGACAATACGATCAGGCAAACTAATGGGTTGAGTGGTAGCAGAAGGAATACTGATTCCTTTATCATCCATACTCATATAAATTCCGACTCCACTCAAGACCACCAAACCAGCGATGAGATAAGGAACCGCAGGACGTAATAATTTTCGCCAACGATTACTTTTTTCTACCGTTTGGTGCGGTATAGAACTGGCTGCAGTTGGAGCAGGCGCTTCTTGTGTCGCACGTTCTTGTGTACGAAGAATAGGATAAAATTGAACGGTAGGCAATCCAAAAACATCTGTGTTGTAATTGGTGCTATCTGGAAGAAATTGAATATTTTTCTCGTAATCTCGATATAAACGCCCTACTTCTGGAAAGACGACAATCTCTCGATTATCCAAGGCATCTTTTATCACCCGAACAAAATCTTCTACTCGTTGACGCGCTTCTAAAGCCGATATTTTTTGCATCTTACGTACATGTGCAATCAAAATACCATCGTTAATCAATAAATTTTCATTGAAGGAAATTGATTTAGAAGGCGGATACAGCAATCCTTGTACATGATCAATCGTTGTTGACTTGTAATCCGTAACAAATCCTCCAAGGTTGGGGATAATTACTGCTTGATGCTCATAGAGCAGATCGCTGATATATGTAGAAATTTCAGGTATCATATACTATTATACATCCCAAAAATACAACAAATTATAGTAAAAGTATATACCCAGAATAGGGAATTTTTCAATCTATTGCATCTTAGTAGTGGGGGCACGAATAAATTTACATTCTCAATTCCTCGAATTAGCTCAATTAACGTCCCACCAAAGGTGGACAGGCATTTTCAACGACTTACCTGTCCGCATGACAGGCGGGTAATTTTCACTATTTCAAGGAAAGTAAATTTATTTTCTCCGCGTGCCTTAAGCATCTAAAAATAGCTTTAAGCGTTAAATAAAACTTAATTTTCAGCAAATCGGACGTTTCTTACGTTGATTAATTATACCTTCAGAATTACAACTGAAAATAATACCTACTATGAAATGGTTAAAATCGACTTTTTACTTTTTGCTTTCCTTTAGTTTTTTCTTGACGAGCTGTTCAGAAGAGGCTGCGTTTCAAGAAATTACAGAACGTATTTCTGTTCCTGTCTATAAATCTGTTGATGAAATAAGAGCGACTATCCAAATCCAAGCCCCTCAAACGATACAAGAAGGTGGAAAAATATTTTCCAATGATCGTTTATTGCTAATCAATGACGTTCGTCGAGGCATCCATGTTTTTGATAATACGGATTTAAATCGTCCTATCAAAATAGGTTTCTTACCTATTGCTGGCAACTTAGACATGATCGTTGTAGATGATTTGTTGTATGCCGATAATTATATGGATTTACTGGCATTTGATATGGCTGATTTAAATAACATTCAATTTTTAAGTCGAACAAAAGATGTATTTCCTTTTGATGACATCAATGAAGAAGGAGAATATCTCGTGTATTATACCATTGAAGAAGTTAAAAAATTAGTTGAACCAGCACCGAATGATAATACTTTTGACTCTTTTATTCCATCAAACAATCACAAAGTAGGTGATCGTTATGGTAATTATGTCAGTTCTTCTACAAAAGAATCTGTTCCATATTCTTCTTCTTTTCAAAGTCGTTTCGCTTTTCAAAATGGGATGTTGTATCATGTAGATTTACAACGATTAAATATTTTTTCTATTGATGATATAAAAAATATTCGTCTCGAAAAAAGTCAAGCATTAGAAAATCAATTGAATCACGCACAGCATTTGATGACCAGTGAAAATTTACTGCTTGTTGCCAGCCAAAATAATGTTTTACTTTATCAAACGACGAATGCGGTTCATCCTACGTTCGTTTCTTTTTTATTGCATGCGAATGCTTGTACACCCGTATTTTTAGATAAAAAAAGAGCTTTTATTGGCTTGAATGAAAATGCACATTGTGCAGGTTGGACGAATCGTTTGATTGAGTTGGATGTATCTGATTTAAATTTAAACCAACAAATCTCTACTCAGGCTTTTGCTAATCCTAAACGTATCCTCAAATACGATCACTATTTGTTTATAGCCAAAGGCGAAGAAGGAATCAGCATCTTAGATATTGAAAAGAAACAATCTGAACTTGAGAAATTTTCAACACTAAAGAAATATCCTTTAGATGCACAAGATATTCAATTGCTTGAAAAAGAAAATGAACTTTATTTGCTCGTCCTTCATCAAGATGGAATTTCACAATTTAAAGTAGATACAACGGACTGGTCGATGGAGAAATTGAGTTATCAGGGATTATAAAAAAATGGGAATCAGTACCATCACCGATTCCCATTTCTAAATTTCTTTTTATTATTTCAACAAATTAGAATTGACAAATACCCAACCCAAGGGAACATGTTCACTTGAATATGTATACTTTAAGTTGTCTCTTCGTATTTGCCATACCATTCAGTAGTTTAGTTCTCAGACAAAAACCGTGATTTGGATTTTTTCTCGTTGTCGTCGGCGTCGAGCCTCGAC
>JAHDES010000058.1 GCA_020628645.1 Saprospiraceae bacterium | reverse complement strand
TCGACGCCCGATGCAATTATAAATTTTATGTTCCACGAGATTTGTCTAAGAACCTTTTTAATAAATACTATTTTCCTATTCCTTTAAAATAAATTGACTTGCTGCTCCAATATGTGTTAAGTATAACTCATGCATGGTTCTTGTACAAGCTACATACAACATTTGCCGATCGGTATCAGATTGATAATTTTTGTTGGTGCAATGTGGTACAATCACTTGGTCAAACTCCAATCCTTTAGATAAATGGGCGGTCGTAATCACAATCCCACTTCCAAAGGAAACACTGATGGCATTTAGTAGATTAATTTTGAAAAGTGGGCTTAACAATTCATAAAGTATATTTGCTTGTTTTTGTGTTTTGGTAATAATTCCTAAAGAATTAAATTCACTCTTTTCAAAATCAGCAATTAATTTTTTTACTTCCTCCAACTCAGCATCCTTATTTTTACATGGAATGATAAGTGGTTCTTTCCCATGTCGTTCTAAGGCTTCCACCTTCACATTTTGACTGATGCGTTTTGTAAATTGTGTAATCTCATAAGTAGATCGATAACTTTTGAGCATGGTCATCGACTCCGCACTAGGAAATACTTTCTCTATAGTATCCATATTTGACGAACTGAAAGGATTAACAGATTGATTGATATCCCCTAAAATGGTTTTTCTACAAGGATACAAACTGCTTAATACTTTGTATTGTACGATAGAATAATCTTGCATTTCGTCAATAACCAAGTGCTTCACTTTTTTGTTTGCCTTAATTCCTTCCAATTTCATTTTGAAGTATAAAAAGGCATACACATCACTCCACTCATAAGTACTTCCTTTTTTTAATTTGAGTAGTTCGGGTCTACCCAACCACTGATAAAACCCTTTATACAATACTCTTGGATTATATGAAGGAAACATTTTACGAATAGTCGTATGTAATTCCGTTCGATCTTTATATTGAACTTCTATTTTATAGAATCGAAAAACGTTTTCTACAATCTCTCGAACTACTTCATTAAATCGTTTTAGCAGGGGCATTCTATTGTATTTCTCAAAGGTTTCTCTTATAAACCAAGAAGGTACGAGTTTACCTTTTACGCGAATATCTGTAATTTTGAAGCCTTCATTTTGCAACCAGACGTAGTATTCATCAATTTTTGAGATGAGGGCTTGCGATGATTTAAACTCAATGCGTTCAATTAATTTTTGATCTTTTTTCTCTAGCAATTCAGCCACTTGCTCAAAGAACGTTTGAAATTTTATTTGATACTCCAATAATTCATCCGCCACTTCCTCAATACTCGTTTCAGCTACCGATTCTTCCCCTAATTCAGGTAATACGTTGGAGATGTAACTGGCAAAAACTTTATTGGGGGAGATAATTAAAATATCTTCTGACGTAATCGTTTCTTTAAAACGATACAGTAAAAAAGCGATTCGGTGTAATGCAATAGAGGTCTTCCCAGAACCCGCAACCCCTTGAATGATGAGATGGCGGGCATTTTCATTTCGAATAATTGCATTTTGCTCTTTTTGAATCGTAGCAACAATATTCTTCATTTTAGAACTTGATGCTTGATTGAGTTCTTTTTGCAAGACTTCATCGTGAATGGTTAAATCGGTATCCAGCATGTATTCCATTACGCCATTTCGAATCCTGAATTGTCTTTTGAGCAAAATAGTACCGTCAATTTGTCTATCCTTAATTTTATAAAAGGCTTCCCCTAATTCAAAGTCATAGAAAAGGCTGGAGATGGGAGCGCGCCAATCGCTCACCAAATTTTTTCTACTTTCGGTATCTTGAAAATTGTGTACACCAATGTATAAGTTGTTGACTGTTTCTTCTTTTTGATCTAAAAAATCAATTCTGCCGAAAAATGCCGTGTCTTTTAATCGGATCAAGCGTTTTCTATTTTCAACACTATGATTTCCTAGCAAGGAATAATTACGAATCACTTCTCGCATCGCATTTTTCTCAAGGAAGTCCATATCGCGCTTGTGATCTTGCATGTGTTTGTGCATTTCGGCGATTTCATTACTTTTTCCCTCGATAGCTTCATTGATCTCAAGAAGTCGTTGATCAACTTTTTTTAATAAATCGGATAAGTAATGTTGTTCTAACCTTTTGTCGGCAAGCTTTTTTTCTTCGGACATGCTTTTAAATACGGGTTCTGTCATTGAATAGTAAGAGAATTAACTTATGGTACTCTAAAGATGAGATACCTTTTATTCTTTAAAAAACTCTTACGTTTTTCTTTTACAAAAGGTCGTTTTTTACCTTCAAAATTATCTGTCTGAATAATTTATATAGAAAAGATTAGATAGTGCTATACCTTAAAATCTAACAGAAAATCTTTGATTTGATTATCAAATTGTTCGCCCTCATTAAAATGAAAAGCCACCTGTACAGGAAGGACAAAAATGGGGAGTTTATGTTGCACTAAAAATTCGCGATGCAATTCAATACGCATGGCATCTTTTTCGGTAGTAATAATAATTTTCTTTTTAGTAGGTAAATTATCATAGGTGCGTTTCAGATTGGCAATATCGTTTTTACTAAAATAGCGATGATCTTCATAAGATAAGGTATAAACAGAGTTGACTTGTTCCGTTAAATAATCCACTAAATAATCAGAACGTGCAATGGCACAAATCAAGATCACATCCCAGTCTTCTTGTAAAGGCGCAACATACCTTGGATTGAATAAATAATAAGGTCGAAAATATTGATAATAAGAAAAGAAAATCTGCTGATAAGCTTGTGGTTGAATGGCATTGGTTAACGCTTTTTTCTCTTCTACACTTATTTCATCAGGACATTTGGTAACAATAATGATATCGGCTCGCTTATAGCCTGATCGCCACTCCCGCAAACGTCCTGAAGGCAATAAATAATCATTGGTAAAGGGCTCACTAAATTCAGTCAATAAAATATTCATTCCCGCCTTGATCGAACGATGTTGAAAAGCATCGTCTAATAGGATGGTCTGCATTTTAGGATGAGATTTGATGATTTCAGGGATGGCAAAGGTACGACTTTCAGCTACAGTGATAGGTATGTGTGGGAATTTACGTTTGAATTGTAAGGGTTCATCTCCTACGGTTTCTGCATTATCAGTCGCTTGTACAAAACGAAAGCCTTTCGTTTTTCGACTATAGCCACGACTGATGGTTGATACATTAATATAAGGATCGAGTAGTCGAATTAAATACTCAATATGGGGTGTTTTTCCAGCTCCTCCAACCGATAAATTGCCCACAGATATAATCGGAATACTAAAACTCACTCCTTTTAGTAAGCCACGTTGGTACATGAAATTGCGCAAACTTACCCCCAACCCATACAACAAGGAAATGGGAGCTAATAATAATCGAGCAATTGTAGACTGAATCATGCTGTAAAAGTAAATGAAAAATTAGTCTCCTTAAAACGTATTCGATGAACAAGAAGTTTTAAAGGGTAAATTAATTCCTTTCGTCGTGGCACGACTATCAAAGTTGAAAGTTTCTTTTAAAGAATGAAGTCGTGCACCGACTACTAATACGAAATTGATTAAGTGATTTCGTAAATCACACCTTCAACGTATAATGCCGATTTGGAAAAATCGTAAATTATATACGAAAGGATTTTTTAAATTCGGTATAAAAAAGTAAAAATTCAATAATGGAATTGAATTGAGACAAGATAGTTGAGCCGACTAAAAATAAAAAACCCTTCTGCATAGCAGAAGGGCATTAAAAGGGATAGTTGTAATTGTGTTTTTATAACCTAAATGGCATAGTGCATGAGATTACATAGTATGTTTGGTCATTAATAGTAAATATGAAAAATCTTTAGGTCGTGGCACGACTACTTTATTTGAAATAAATATTTAATGCAAATAAAGAACTAAGTCTAGAAAGTCGTGCGCCGACTAATAAATGTTTTATTCGATCAAAATCATCTTCTGACTTCGTTTTTCAGAAGCAGTTTGAATGCTATAAATAAAAATTCCACTTTTTGTTAAATCAGCATGATTTACCATGAAATAATGCTGCCCAGCAGATGTATATTTTTCCTTAGTATAAATCAGTTGTCCATCTAGTGTATGAATTGCTAAGCGAACATTTGAAGCATTAGGAATGGAGTACGGAATAATAGTTTGCTCTCGAAAAGGATTAGGTTGATTTTGGTACAGTTGTAATCCTTGTTTTTGAATACTCGTAGTTGCAGTAGAAATAGTTGAAGTAAAAGATAAGTCTACATCCATTATAGCTCCTTCTTGGTAAGCTTCTGCAGGCGTATACCTAGCATGTAAATACATACCATCAGCTAATTGCCCTTCATTTAAAGCTGTAAATAATAGATGAATAAATGGTATTCCTGAATGTGTAATGCTTGTTTCATTTGTATTCCAACTAAAGGTAACAATACCTTCTTCTACTTTATGCCATGCCCACGATCCACTTTGCATGGTTTCAGCAAGCTGTACATCATCTATTCGTAACAAATTCGCATCATAAGCTAAACTAAACTGAATACCTTCTAAATTGACATCCTCTTCAAAATAAATAGGGAGATGATACGATTGTTCTTTTTTTAGATACAAATCATTCGTTTGAAGCATTACGACTGCTTCATTTCGATTGACTTCTAGATTTTGGTTTATATTTAATTTAGCTGAACCATCTACATCACCAATTTTCACACCCATAAAATCAACATTGAGTTGACTTTCTGTGATATTGCTACAAACTTGTTTTTCAGACCAAATCTCAAAAAATGGATTCAATGGATTTTCAAAAGTATAATCACTATCTAAAAATCGCCAAGAAGTATTGTTTGGAAATTCAGTATAAATAAATAGAATCAATTTCCGCAATTCAATCAAATCTGCCGTAGAAATCGAACCTGAATTATTAATATCAGCCGCAATTAGTCGATAAGGATTATCTATGTTTTTTATACCCAGAATATGCTGCTGAATAAGCACCAAATCATAAGTAGAAACGCCATTTAAAGGATCATCATTTTTGTAAGGAGCTATAGTGCAGCTATGCCCATCATCAATACCTTCGATCATATACACTCCAAATTGATTGGTTTGACTTGTACTCGAATTCATATCAATAGCAACATCTGCAACACCTGAATGATGATCAGTCATAATTTTCCCCATGATAACATGACCAGGGCGAGCATCTTCACAAATATCAAGATCATTCGTTATATTAATACCATTAAAACAAGCAGAAGTATTTCCAAATTCATCGGTTACTACAATGGCATAGGTTTGTCCACCAAGATCATTGCAATCAAAAATAAGGGAATCACCCAATAAGTTCAAATCAGGAATAGAAGCAAATTCATAGACTACATCTGTACAAGCATCAAAGGTCGCATCAAGATTAATCACGTCATCGGTTGTAATTACTACATTACTATCTACAGCATTACTGATAGGCACTTCAATGCTAAAACAACCATTATTGGGCTGACGAATGTCAGATACGCGTACAACACGTTGTGCAGTGGCACTATTTCCACATTGATCAGTTACAGAAAAAGTTAATAAATGAAATCCAAGTGGATATACACCATTTGCACTTTCATTGATAAGCACCGTATCATTTCGTACAAAATCATCATTGTAAATAATACCATCATTATAAAAATCAATCGTGGTAATGACAGTTAAATTAGTATCACAATTATCCATGGCGGTAGCGGGCTCAAGCGAAGTAACATTTTGAGAACAACCAATAAATACATCTGCATCAACATTGAAGGGTACAGAAAGGGTAGGGCGTTCTGTATCTATTTTGGTAACGACTTGTTGCGTTTGAGAAGAATTACCACAAGCATCGGTCACTGTCCAAGTTCGAGTGATAATGAGATTACAAACACTACCTGTTGTATCACGTTCTTCATCTACAGAAAAATCTGTAGGACAATTATTGATCACTTGAAAAATAGGAATAGGGAGTTCATCTTCACAATTAATGGTAATATTTGGAGGTACATTACCGACCATGGGAGGTGTGGTATCAAAGACTTCAATAGTTTGCCTTACTGTAGTTGCATTCCCACATTCATCCATTGCTGTCCAAGTTCGAATGATCGTTTCCTCAGCCGCACAATCTCCAGGTGTTGTGGTTTCACTAAAACCTACCGTTAAATTAGAAGTACAATTGTCACTAACAGTTGGTTCTACAAAAGGAATGGTCTGTTCACAACTTATTAAAGTATCATTGGGTACACCCAAAAACACAGGAGCAATGGTATCTACTATTGTGATAATTTGAATGACAGAATCCATATTACCACATTCATCACTACTCAACCATTTTCGAGTAATGATTTGTTCATTGGGACAGCTCCCAGCTTCAATAGTTTCTGTCATGGAACTTGTCAATTCGTCTACTCCATCGCAATTATCTGTAATGGTAGGAGGAGTATCAGGGATGGATTGCTCACACGACAATAAGGTATCTAAGGGTATATTGGTGAAAATAGGAGCTATCGTATCTACTACAACAATGGTTTGGATAAAGACACCTATATTTCCACAATTATCGGTAGCTGTCCAATTTCGAATAATGGTTCGTTCATTGGGGCAGGCACCAGCTTCTTCCATTTCCATCATTTCGATGACTAAACTTGTATCACATAAATCATTTATGGTAGGATCAAAGTCAGGAATAGATTCTTCACAAGATAAGGTCAAATTTGCAGGAACACCCGTGAAAGTAGGAGCAAGCGTATCATTTTCTAATTTGGCAATAAAACTTCGCATAGTATCCAAACTTCCACATTCATCCATTACAAACCAAGTTCGTTGGACTTTTTGAAAACAAGGATCATTCACTAAGACCAAATCTTGAAAACCATAACTAAAAATACTACAATCATCTACAATTGTAGGACGTCCAAAATCATCCGTTAACGATTCGCAAAACAAGGTGGTATCATTTGCAAAAGTAATCGTTGGAGGCGTGGTATCTTCTATTGTTATGATTTGTTGACAAGAACTACTATTGCCCGAATTATCAGTCACTGTCCACGTTCGAGTGATAGTACCATTTCCACAAATATCAAAATCTTCTACATTTATACTATCAACAACAAAGGGACAATTGTCTACTACAATTGGATTTCCTGTTAAATTTAAATCAGTTGGATCAGCAGTACAATCTATCGTTATATCATCAGGACAAACAATATTTGGGGCAGCACTATCTTTAATCGTCAATTCCACCATACATTGATTACTTAATCCTACTGTATCAGTTATTTGAAAAATAATCATTACTGTACTATCTGTATCAATACATCCAAATTCTAAACATTCTGAAAATACACCACTTCCCATCACACTAATTTGAATGCTATCAATTGCACAATTATCATAACTTCCTGCATCAAACGCATCTGCACATATTTGTACATCTCCATTGGCAGTTAAACTCACATTTGTTGCTAATTGACAAATAGCTGTTGGATGACTATTGTCAATTACTTCTATCGTTTGTGTACAACTACTGCTATTTCCACAAGCATCGCTTGCGATGTAAGTAACTAAATGTTCACCTACGGGAATATCCTGATACGTGCCTATACTAGTTCCATATGCCCAACTGACACTAAGCGAAGTCATAGGAGAACAAGCATCCATTACCATTGGATTAGTTAAGGTAACGCTTCCTGCACATTGGTCTACATAAGTACCAAAGGTGACATCAGCAAGGCAAGTTATCACAGGACCAGTCGTATCAATGACTTCGATGATTTGGGTATGATCTACAGATGCGCTAGTACACCAATCTAATACATTCCATGAACGGATAATTTTATAATTGCCTACACAATTGTAAGTTGTATCATCTTCAAAATAGGAAATAATGTTACAAGGCAGACTTAGTTCCATATCCATTAAACTAGGACTTCCAGTTATATTTGGATTAGCTAATGCCATGGAACAATCAATCATGGTATCTTGAGGAAGATCAATTTCTGCTAAAGTGTGTCGTTGAATGTCAATATTTTGAACACAAGAAGAAGAGTTGCCACTCGCATCTGTAGCAATCCATGTACGTGTAATAAATCCGACTCTTGTTCCGTCGGTACAATTTAAATCGGTATAACGATCTGTATGGATTAAACTTGGACTGGTAGTACAATTATCCATGACAGTAGCTTGTCCAATTGCATCTACATCAGAAGCTTCATTACATTTTATACTCACATCAGAGCAACTTAATATAGGAGGATATTTATCTTCTACCAGCACCAAACCAGTACAAATAGTATTGGTAGAAATATGTCGAACCGTATAAAAAATCGTTTGTCCTATCATTGAACAGTAGGCAGTGTCCAAATAGATATTTCCTTGTAAATCGCTTAAAAACACTTCAAATTCATCGGCACATATATCATCTACATTTTCTAAAACAGCATCCACACTTATCGCAGATTTTCCCGTTGCATCTAAACTCACTATAATCAAATCATTACAAGCTAAAATAGGTTCAATGTACAACTGTTGTTCACAGGTATAACTAGTTCCACCGCAGTCGTCTACACTCCATAATATAGTATGTGTACCACTTGGATTATTAGCAGGGATTTGAATGGCGGTCGAAGTTGGAGAAGCAGTAGTCGGAGCTACCGTAAGCGGAGGAATAATCGTGAAATCAAAGCCACTACTTGCTTCACACGCACCTGTGAAACTAGGAATTGGAATACTAAATGCATTAGCACGGCATCCCCCCATACTTGCGCCAATATGTACATCTTCAGCACAAGTCAAAACACAACATGTCGTAGAAATATTCAAATCCCACTTTTTCCAATCAGCAATACACTGATGCGAGTAGGTGAGAATATAAATAGTTTCTTCTGCGGTAGTACAAGGCGTAAATGTATAAGTAGCACAGCCTTCTGCTGTTCCAATTTCTTCTGTAATTAAATCTGCCACAGTTCCATTAAGAGTCGTCCAAAGTTGAAACATTGGGGTATTAGTGGAGGGATCATCATAATCACTATTATAACATACGTCAAAGGTGTAACTTATTCCTTGCTGGAGATTAAGTGTTAATACGCTTCCTGAATAAACAGGCCCCTCCATACGACTATCACAAGAAGTAGGGACACTTGCCGCACCTGTACTTACCGCAGGTATAAATGAGCATAGTTGAGCATTGGATGGCTCGTTCAATAAGCAAAAAATAAAGCAAAGAAGTGCTATTCTTTTTAAATACCAATGGATATACAAATGAAAATTATCCATGTTTGAGGTCATAGTTGTGTAAACCATAATGAATAGGTTTAAATATCAATCAATTACAACTGTAGAGACTGTATCTTGGGACCTCAATGAAATAGAAATATTAGGTTGTAAATTAATACAACAATGGATAGAAGAAAATATAAACCACAGTATTAAATGTGAATTTACATTTTACGTTTAAGAAGAGTAGTAGTATATGAATTATCACTATTTTATAGTGATACTGGTGTTATTACGAAAACACATCAATAATTGATTCAAAAATTTTGCCAATATGTTATAAACTGATTTTATGACAGTAATAAATTAAAAATTTTTACGTATATAAAAATAATTAATTTGATTATCGTTGGTTGACTTCAAGTCGTCTTACGATTAGAAAATTCCAAATGATTGCATAATTGAAAACGAACATATTTTTTTTAACGACTAAAAAATGAAAAATTAATGAATTAGTTGAAAAAAGAATACTTCTCAAGAAGACTTTTTTATCATTAAAAATTCATCTATAGACCAATTAATGCTCTATCATCCCCACATTTCCATCCAAAAAGCCTAATTTTGTGCGTTTATACAACCAAATGGAGAATTTTTTTCTCCTTTACTAAAACCATGAAGCACTTCACGCTATTGATTGGAATGATTGTTTGTTTGGGAATTGCTTGTACTCCTCAAAATGATGTAGAAGAAGAGGCTATTCTATTAGCACAAGTCTATAATCGAAGTTTGTATTTTTCAGAAGTAGAAGATTTGTTGTACACAGGTATGACGCAAGAAGATAGCACCTTGATGGTTAATGCTTATATTGAACGTTGGGTGCGTGATGCGCTATTGATGCATGAAGCAGAGCGAAATATCCCGCAAGATTTGAATATAGATGCATTGGTTAGAGACTATCGTTCTTCTTTGGTTTTATATAATTATGAACGGATTTTAATTGAAGCAGAATTAGATAGTACTATCTCGGCAGCACAGATAGAGGAATTTTATCAAGAAAATAAAGAACAATACCAATTAAAAAACCCTATTGTACGTTCTCAATATGTAAAAATTCCCAATACAGCTCCCAATCTCAGTCAAGCTAGTGAATGGTGGAGCGCAAGCCAGGATAGCTTACAATTAGAGCTAGTTACTTTTTGTAATAGGAATGCAGAAGTTTTAAACTTAGAAGGCGAAAAATGGGTAGATTTAGAAGAAGTAGCGCGTCATTTTCCTTCTGGAATGATTACAAAAACAAATATTAATACTACTTCTTTTTTTGTACGGAAAGATGAAAATTATACCTACTTTTTTCGTTTATTAGAAGTCGTTAGTGTAGATCAAGAACCGCCTTTAGCGTATATTGAAAACCAAGCCAAGCAAATTATTTTGCATAAACGAAAACAAGGAATGTTAGCTGCAAAAAGAGAAAAGCTATATGAACAAGAACTCAATCGCAATAATGTAAAAATTTATAATAATGAATAAGGTTTTAGCCATACTACTACTTTTTATTGCCACATTTAGCTGGGCACAAGATCGTGCGGTCATTGATAAAGTAGTGGCAAAAGTGGGAAGTGAATTGGTCTTATTATCAGAAATTGAAGAACAACACGCCCTCATGTCTGCACAACAAGGCGGATTACCTGAAGGTGCGCGCTGTATGATATTGGATAATTTATTAGCACAACGTCTCATGCTTAATCAAGCAAGATTGGATAGTGTAATTGTAGCAGATGAAGAAGTAAATGCCCAATTGGATGCTCGTATTGAACGAATTTTAGCCTACATGCAAGGGGACGTGAGCCAGTTTGAGGCCTATTATGGTGCATCGATCAATGAAGTGCGTGAACAGTTTAGAGAAGATTTGAAAAACCAAATTTTGGTGGAACGTATGCAAGGTCAAATTATGACCAATGTGAAAATCACACCCTCCGAAGTAAAAGATTTTTTCAATCAAATACCCAAAGATAGTTTGCCTTATTTCAACTCTGAAGTTGAACTCGGAGAGATCGTTTATCTCCCTCAAGTCAATGAGCAGGAAAAAGAAAAGGCGCACCAACAATTGGTAGATTTGCGGCAACGAATTGTAGAAGGAGGAGAGGATTTTGCAGAATTAGCGGCTATTTATTCAGATGATCCTGGTTCGGCACGTGCGGGAGGAGATTTAGGATGGCAAAAACGAAATACTTTTGTGCCAGAATTCGAGGCGGCTGCCTATAATTTGGAAAAAGATGAAATTTCTGATATTGTTGAATCTCAATTTGGATTCCATCTAATTCAATTGATTGAACGAAGGGGAAATACCATTCATACACGGCATATTCTAGTCAAACCTGATATTACAACGGATGATTTACGCTTAGCGAAATCAAAATTAGATACGGTACGCCAACTCGTTTCTACAGATTCTATTTCCTTTTCTAAAGCTGTGAAAGAATATTCTGATGAAGACGCACAGAGCTATAATAATGATGGCAATATGGTGAATCCAAAATCAGGCAATACCTTTTTTGAAACAGGTGATCTTGACCCAGATATTTATTTTGCCATTGATACAATGGAAGTAGGAACACTTTCTAATCCTATTGAATTTTTACAACCTACAGGAGAGACCGCCTATCGTGTCGTTTATTTAAAATCAAGAACAGCTCCCCATAAAGCGAATTTAGAACAAGATTATTCTAAAATTCAACAAGCTGCCCTTGAATCCAAGAAAAGTGTTTTTATCAATGATTGGATTAGCGAACGGGTTGATCGTACTTTCATCAAAATAGAATCTAACTATCATACTTGTCCCAATATGATTAATTGGAAGGTACAACCTACTGTACCTAAACCCTAATGCAAGTACATGTTCAAAAAAGTAAATCAACATAAGCCTTGAGCGAATGCAATAACAAAACCAATAAAATCAATGTCAGAAACGCTTCTATTCACAAAAGAAAATGGCGTCGGAATTATCAAACTCAACCGACCTGAAGTTTATAATAGTTTTACACGTGATATGGCATTAGCTATGCAAGCTGCACTTGATGAGTGTAAAGCAGATACCGAAGTTCGTGCTATTTACATTACAGCACAAGGCAAAGCTTTTAGTGCTGGACAAGATTTACAAGAGGCTATAGGTGATAATGACTTAGATTTGGTTCGTATTCTTCAGGAACATTTCAATCCTTTGGTCACACGACTTCGTACGATTGAAAAACCTATTGTGGCGGCAGTAAATGGGGTAGCAGCAGGTGCGGCTGCGAACTTAGCCTTTGCTTGCGATATTGTGGTGGCTTCCGAAAAAGCGAGTTTTATTCAAGCCTTTAGTAAAATAGGCTTAATTCCTGATAGTGCAGGTACTTATTTTTTACCTCGTTTAATTGGTTTCCAAAAAGCATCTGCTCTTATGATGCTCGGAGATAAAGTCAGTGCTACAGATGCTGAAAAAATGGGGATGATCTATAAAGTGCTACCAGCGGAATCCTTTGCTGAAGATAGTATGGCAATCGCGCTCAAATTAGCTCAAATGCCCACTAAAGGATTGGGCTATACCAAGCGCGCCCTGAATGAATCCTTATCCAATGATCTCGAACGACAATTATTTTTAGAAATAGAACTCCAAGATGAAGCTGGTCAAACCAGCGATTATCAAGAAGGCGTCAATGCCTTTCTTGAAAAACGCAAAGCTAATTTTACAGGGGTATAAATGGATTGTTTAAGTTTGCCCAACTTAGAAAATCTAATAGTTGTATTGCTCAATCAAAAGAAACCATCAATTGTCCAATAGGAGAAAATTCTTTTTCATTTTGAAATTGTAAACGATACCCCCCAGAGGGTAAATCTTGTAGAGATAGAAGTATACTTTGATCATAAATAGCTTTTCTTCTTACTTCCATACCATTGGATGCATACAAAACAACAAAGCCTTTTTTATTCTGGGGTTCTATTCGAACAAAATCAGTAGTTGGATTGGGATAATAGGACCATTTTGTGAAAGTCGTAGGAGGAGAATTGATAACTATTTTTTGTGGGTTTATTCTCATTCCATCCCAACAACAATTTCCCCATTGATTATCCAACCCTTTCGCTCTCACTACAACTTCATCCATCATATAAATCCCATCTTTGACCATCACCAAATCCGTTTCTTGTAGATCGTCAAATGTAAATCGTTTTTCTTCATAGCCTAAGGTCATTAAACGTAGTTCTTGTTTTTCATTTAGTTCCACCTCAATTATTCCATCCCAATCAGAAGTTCCTCCTGTTATAAGATCATTGTGTTGGAAAATAGCGTAAGTGAAATAAGAAAGCGTTTCATAATTTTTATCTACTAGTTGGAAAATGAAAGATTCACTTTTTTGTGCATCACTAACATAAGGTAGAAGAAACAAGGCAATAATGTAGAGCGATTTTTTCATACGAGATTTATTTAGAAAGTTTAAGATTCTTGTCGTGTGACCGATTCAAAATCATCTCACGATTATTTCATTTATCCCTTCGTTTATCGAAGAATTTGGATAAGAAAGAAGAATAATAAATCAATATTCTCACTTTATAGCATACTACAAAACCCAATTATCAACGGTTGTCAGTATTCTAAAACAAGGAAGAAATGGATTGCATTAAATACACTGTAACACAAATTTCTTATAATTTTGAATGGTTCTTTTTATCTCACTTTTCGTTACGTACTCGCCTTAATAGCTATGGCTATTAGGCTCCGCCGCGCCTCAATTGAGAAAAAAATCGCCTCATTCAAAATACAAACTAACTTTTTACACAGTGCATTAAAATTAAGATGCAACAATCCTTATAATTACACAAAGAATGAATAGAATTTTGGAGATGGGTAGTATGATAGCTCGTCTTTTATTGTCTTAGCTTCGTTAATTCCAGCTGTAGTTCTGATTTAGCAGTGTTTTCATTTGTGGTCAAGGTTCCGTCTAGTAGGTTATCTTGTTCGTATGGATCGTTATTTAGATCGTAAAATTCTTGATTACCATTTGCATTTTCTATGAGTTTGTAGTTTCCATTACTAATGGCCCATCGATCTGTAGTTCCGTTATCCTTTTCCGAATATTGATAACTTCTAATGGATTCCGTTTGCGTCAATAAAGGTTTAAAACTTTTACTGTCTTGAATTTGATCAATACCAACTCCGGCAAGTTGTGAGATAGTCGCAAACAAATCAGTACTGCCAATTAAGTTATCATCAGTCCCTATTCTTGAAACGCCATTTCCAGCAATAAACATAGGAACATTTACACCACCTTGATATAAGGTTCCTTTTGCAGTAGTATTCGAAAAGGGGAATTGGGCTACTTCATTAGGCGTTCCATTGTCACCAATAAAGATAATGATAGTGTTATCTCTTTCTTCTGGAGTGAAATTGTCTAGTAATCTTCCGATTTGAAAATCCATCGCTTCAATGGCTGCCATGTAATAGGGCATGGGATTCATTCCGTCAGCATAAGCAGGGAGATCGCCTTGTGTATGCATAGGATTGGGAGGTACATGAAATGGCGTGTGGGGTGCATTAAAGGCTAACCACATAAACCAAGGATCGTCTTGCTGATTAATCCAATCTATCGCTAAATCAGTGAATTTCTTAGTGATGTATTGAGTTTCTGTGTTAGTATTTCCATCTTCTGTTAATAACCAATTGTAATAATTTTGAGCTGAACCTCTAATTAAGCCTGCATAATAATCTATCCCAAATGTTTCTGGATTGAAAGTCGTATTACCACCAGATAAATGCCATTTTCCTACTACAGCAGTTGCATATTTATTATTAGTTTGCTCATTGATGTATTGCTGCAAACTTGTTTCCGTTAAATCGAGTTCATCACTTGCCCATTTTACGCCTGTACGATAACCATATTTTCCTGTTAAAATGGAGGATCTAGTTGGGGAACAAGTGGGATAAGCCCAAAAATTAGTAAAGGATAATCCAGTAGTTCTGATTGCATCAATGTTGGGCGTATTGGGCTTAATGCTTCCTTCTGAAAATCCATTGATAGCATCTTTGCCCAAATCATCTGCAATGATTAATAGTATGTTTGGAGTAGGTTCGTTGGAGTTTGAATTGTTATGCTCTCCCTCTTCTTTTTTACAACTAAATAGTACTAGGATAATAAGGATAACTAAGAATCGGTTCATATTATTCAAATGGATTGCTAGATCGTTCATTTATAAGCATTTGATGTTTGACTAAAATTCTTTAGTAAAGTTTAATTTCATCTAATCTAATACCCAGATGAAGAATCTAAATGATTCTTTCATTCGAAAAAACTTTAAAAGTAAAACAAGGTCTAATCCATACTAGGTTCAGTAAACTGAAAAATAAAGTATCTGTAAGTAAACAAAGAAATTATAAATAACTAAAATGTCCTTCAAAAGCGTAACATAATACCAACTAAAAGGGTCTTATAAGTAGTCACACAAAACTGCTTAAAAATGAAATTGATTACCTCATTACTTTCTTTGTTACTTATTTTTTCTCATTTAGCACAAGCCCAAACTCCATCTTTTACTGCAAATGATATCGTGCCAGAAAATGAGGATTACTTTCGTTATGGGGTCAATCCAGGGTATTATCCCAACTGGGGCAATCACGATACCATCATTGCTAATATCGCGGCAGGTAATCCTATTATTGGAGTAGAAGGGGCTGGGGTGACGGCTTTTCGACCTACTTTACCAGAGTGGTTTGTGAATGGATTTGGGTATGGTATTCGTTTGTATGCCTTTGAGCATTATGAACAATTGGGCATGAGCAATCATACAGTATTTGTACAAGGCCCTGTGGAAGAACATCGTGATATGACTGAATACTGTATGGGTTCCCCTTCTGAATTATTTTCCAATAGTTACCTTGATATTTGGGATGGAGGAGCAAATGGCACACCTATAAATGATGCGAATCATTATGCTGTCTACATGTACAATGTAGTGAATACCTATAAAGATTATGTGCGATATTGGGAGATTTGGAATGAACCCGATTTGACAAGTTCTCTAAACTCTACAGCCGATCCTTCAATGCCAGGAAGTTGGTGGTCTACTGATCCAGATCCTTGTGATATTGCGATAAAAGCGCCCATACAGCATTATATTCGCTTACTACGAATTTCGTATGAAGTCATAAAAGCCCTTGATCCAGATGCTTATGTAACTACGGGTGGAATTGGTTATCCTAGTTTTTTACATGCCATTTTAAGAAATACCGATAATCCTGTAGATGGTTCTATTAGTCCAGATTATCCCTTGAAAGGAGGGGCTTACTTTGATGTATTGAGCTATCATGTGTATCCACATATTGATGGTTGTTATCGGATAGGTTGGAACAATGATATAGGCGATTTTGATTATCAACGCCATTCAGATGCTGGGGCGGAATGTTTGATTACCAATAAAATGGAATTTCAAGAAGTATTAGATGAATTCGGTTATGATGGAACTACTTATCCAGAAAAACGATGGATTATTACAGAGACTAATGTACCTAGACGAGGCGTTACCTTTGGAGCAGAAAATTATGGCAATGATGAAATTCAACGCAATTGGGTCATAAAAGCTTTTGTCGAAGCACAAGCTAACAACATAGATCAAGTTCACTTATTTCGTTTAGGAGAAACAGAAGATGCTGCCACAGCCACTTATGAATTTTCTTTGATGGGTTTATATAAAAATTTGAATGCTTCCACTCCTTACAATCAAGAATATACCGATGAAGGAATTGCTTTACGTACGCTTTCAGAAACGCTTTCTGGTATGCGTTATGATCCTATTCAAACGGCAGCGTTGAATCTTCCAACTTCTATAAAAGGAGGTGCATTTATAAATGAAAATGGAGACTATAAGTATGTTTTATGGGCAGTTATTACGACTGATCAAAGTGAACAGGCAAGTGCATCTTACAGTTTTCCTACAAGTTTTTCGATTACTAGTTTGACTACATTTAATTGGTCTTCTTCGATAGATGGTATTTCCACTTCCGTTAATCCTCAAAACATTCAATTGTCTGGAGAACCTCTTTTTTTATTACCTATTACAAACACGGATTGTAGTATTACCGCACCTTTTAGTATTCTTGGAGGGTTTGATTTGTGTGAAGGTGCAAGTACTTCTTTATCACTTAGCATGCCTTTTGAAAGTTATCAATGGTCAACAAATGAAACTACGGCAAGTATAGAAGTGAATCTACCTGGGCAATATTGCGTAATCGTTACAGATGCAAATGCGTGTACAGGAGAAGCTTGTGTGACGATCAATCAAATTGAACCTCCTGTAATAGAAATAAGTGGATCAAGTAGTTTTTGTGAAGGTGAATCTGCTGTTTTGACAGCGACAGATGCTTATGATTTTTATTTTTGGTCAACCAATGAAACGACCCCAACCATCAATGTAACGTCTTCGGGTACCTATTCGGTAACAGTAGTTGATGAATTCGGTTGTACTAATTCTGCGAATTTTACCATTACAGCATCTTTGCCAGTCAATGCAACTATCAGCGGTCCTTCGGTTTTTTGTACTGGCGAATCCGTTAATTTAACGGCAACGGGTGGCTATGCATCTTATGAATGGTCTACAACTGCCAATACACAAGCTATTAATATCTCTTCTCCAGGGATTTATTCCGTCACTATTACTAATGATGTTGGCTGTACAGATGAAGCAAGTTTTACGATTTTTGAATCTTCAGTAGTGAATCCAGATATTAGCGGCCCAAGTGGTTTCTGTGAAGGCGAATCCGTTAATTTAACGGCAACGGGCGGCTATGCATCTTATGAATGGTCTACAACTGCGAATACACAAGCCATTAATGTCTCTTCTTCAGGGATTTATTCTGTTACCATTACTAATGATGTTGGCTGTACAGACGAAGCAAGTTTTACCATTACAGAATATCCAGCTGTAAATCTTCAAATCAATGGAGGAACAACAATTTGCGAAGGTGCTTCTACCATTTTAGATGCAGGAGATGCTTATACTTCTTATGAATGGTCTACTGCTGAAACTTCTTCATCTATCATAGTCTCTACTGCTGGAAATTATACTGTAACCGTTACAGATGAAAATAATTGTACAGCTACTTCATCACAAACAGTTACTTTAAGTAATGTCATTGAAACACTAGAAGAAATTACACTTTGTTATGGAGAAGACTATAATGGACAAGCCCAATTTGAGAATCAAACTAGTAGTACCATTTATGTAGGCAGTACAGGATGTGATAGTACGCATACAATTAATTTGACCGTAATTGAAGAAATTGAACTTAGCTTAGATGCCGTCTTAGCATGTGATGGTTCGGCTAATATTTCAGCCGTAGTTCAAGGAGGAGTAGGAGATTATACCTATTTTTGGGATACAGGTGAAACGACTCCATCTTTAGAAGATGTTTTTGATGGAATTTATATTTTAGAAATTACCGATGAAATGGGTTGTACAACATCAGAAAGTATTTCTATTTCCAATCCGCCTTTTATGGCTTCTATTCAAACTGTACAAAATGTAAGTTGTCATGGAGGACAAGATGGGCAAATTGAACTAAATGTTTCGGGAGGACTACCCCCTTATACCTATACAACGGAATGGTCAATGGGAACTTCTTTTCCAGATTTTAATAATCTATCAGCAGGAACATACAATATAAGCATTACAGACTTCAAGGCTTGTCAAATTGAGTTAATGACGGAAGTTACAGCACCAGACCCCCTCCTCATTGATGTACAAAGTACGCCTTCTACCAATAATGACGGAACAGCTTCTGCTATAGCAACTGGGGGAGTGTCACCTTTTACCTATTTATGGAATACTGGAGCAACAACATCTTCTATCAATGAACTAGCTGCGGGAGATTATACGCTTACCGTCACCGATGCGAATGGATGCACCAATAGTATGGATGTTTTGGTAGATATGGAGGTCGCAACGCAAGAAAATTCTTCTATTGTAGATATATCTATTTATCCCAATCCCAATAAAGGAGACTTTATTTTGAGTATCCAATTGATGGAAACACAAGCATTAGATATTACAATTATCAATACTCTAGGTAAAAAAGTTTGGGAAATGCAGACGAATCAGCAAAAAATAGATCAAGCGATTCAGTTGTCTACACTTCCCAAAGGCGTCTATTTTATAAAAATAAAAATAGATCAAGAATATGTACTTCGAAAAGTAATGTTCCTGTGATTTATTCTTTTCGTTTTTTCATCATGTAATGGTAAACGTTTTGACTGCCAGCAGTTAGAACATATGCATTCACAAATTCATAACCACATTTACTCATGAAATTTAGCGCATCAATCATAGAATTGAAAACAGTTAATTTCCCATTTGCATCTTTAATTTGTGTGTCTTTGGCACTAAAGATTTTGTTTTCTTGACCGAAATCAATGTTAATAGTTACTTTATTACTAAGCAATTTCGATGTACCTACGATTTGTACATATTCAACATCAATATCTGCAATAGGAGTACCATTTACAGTTTGAGCACATAAAGTTGTTAATCCAAAAATGGAAAAAATAAGTGTGAAGAATAGATTTTTCATTTTCATGTTTAAAATATTTTATAACCCTACTCGTATGGCTTTTCGGATTTCGCCCCGTTTTTTTTATTGGTTGCTGGACTCCAACTTGTATAGTTGGCGTGTGTTTGATGTCACAAATATACTTTTTTTTTGTAAAAAATCAGCGATCTTTTGGAATTATATCTCCTGCAAAACAAGATTGAATATCTATTAATAATTCTGCGCCTTGCGGTACTTCAAAATTAGCTTGTAAATCAATACATTGTCCTGCAAAGAAACTTACATTTGCGCCAGTAGCAATACTGCCATTCGATAGTATTTGAGTACTAGCTTGATACGTTCCTGAAGTAATGGTATTCATCAAATTTAATACAGCAGCACATCCCGAAGTAATAAAAATTGCTACAGGAGAAAAAGTAGTAGCACCACTTCCACAATCAGCATTTATTCGCACTTCATAAGTCGTATTATTATTCAAACCACTCAAATTAATAGAGGTAGTATTAGAAGTCACCGTCATACAATTTGTTGTTCCTTGTTCACAGTATTCTATAGTATATTGAACAGCGGCTGTTACGGCAGTCCAATTTATAGTAGCAGTAGTATTGGTAACCAATGAAATATTGATATTAGTAGGATAATTAATGGGTGCTGTTCCGCCCTCCATGTAGGTATGTGTAGTCGTTGTAGTCATATAATTATAAAAGGTATCCCAAGCTGCACAGTCATCTTTAAGATGATAATCAAGCCAAGGTTTTGCCGTGGCAATCATTTGTATGTGTTGGCTACTTTGAGAAATATATCCACTACAAAAAGTAGCCGCTTGACCCGTTACACAATTGGAGAGAAAGGATGCAATTCCAAAATTGCAATGGTTTGCATCCGTAATTTCTATGTATGCACGATATGGGGCGGTCAAGGCATTATACATCGGAATTTGATGATCGGCTGGTGGAGTGACACAATCTTTAGAACCAGCTAATACCAATGAAGGACAACTAATATTAGCAGCGGCAGCAATCGCAGATGGATTCGTCTCGGCAGCAGCTAAACTTAAATGAACATCTACAGCAGGATTATTTTCTACGGCTAAAAAACTAGCACCTCCACCCATCGAATGCCCCATTACACCTGATTTCCCATTGAATTTTTGAAAGAAAATAGAAGAAGGATTACTATTCTCAGCTTGTAAAGTAGCTACAAGAAAAGCCATATCTGCTCCAAACTCACCATGATTGGGAGAAAAACTAGTTTCTGTAGTAGGAAAAACCATAATATAACATTGCGGAACTAGACTATCCCACCATACTTCATACTCGGTATAAGCCATAACAAACCCATGTCCAAAAACAAGTAAAGGAAATTCTCCTGTGGCAAATGGCGTATTTGTTCCTGCGCTAGTGGCGGGATAGCGAACGGCTGCCGTTACGGTTCGATTATTACGTGCTGGGTCATTGAATGAAATAGTGGTTTCTCCAACGGCAAATTGTGCTTGAAGTTGAATGCAAAACAACAACAAAACGAAACTAGTAAAGTAGTTTTTCATCTTTGAATGGGTTTATTTTAGTTATATTTGGATGATTATAGGTAGTTTGATACCTTCATTATGGTAAGCTGGGGAAACGATATGAGTTGATAAAGATAATGTTATTTTATGGATAATATAGATGCGCTGCAGATAAATTTTAGTCAAGACCAATTGTTTCTTTTAAACTTTTGTTTGGCATTTTTGATGTTTTCCATTGCCTTGGATATTAAAATGGAAGATTTTAAAGCAATCGTTAAAAATCCTAAATTACCGATCATTGGCGTTATCTCGCAGTATTTATTATTACCCTTAATCAATTTGTTAATTATTTTTATTTTTCAACCGCCACCAAGTGTTGCTTTAGGAATGACGCTCGTCGCGGTTTGCCCAGGCGGAACGACTTCCAATTATGCCGTTTATTTAGCAAAAGCCAATACAGCACTTTCGGTAATGTTAACGTCCATTTCAACCGTTGCGGCCATTTTATTTACGCCTTTGTCGTATGTATTTTGGACGAGTTTTTTATCAGGAACAGAAGCCTTGAGCGAGCAAATTAAAGTAGAACCCTATCAAATGGTGGAGACCTTTGTCTTTGTGATTATTCTTCCGTTGTTTTTGGGAATGTTTTTAAGAGCTAAGTTTCCGAGTTTTACCGAAAAAATAGAAAAATGGGTAAAGGGTTTGGCAATGCTTATTTTTATCAGTTTTGTCATCTTAGCCTTAATTGGAAATTTTGACAATATCAAAGATTATTTGTCTACCATCTTTATCATTGTTTTATTTTACAATGGATTAGCCTTATTAGTGGGGTATTATTTTACTCGTTTGAATGGCTTTTCTGCGTATCATGCGCGCTCCATTTCGATTGAAACAGGTATCCAAAATTCAGGTTTAGCACTTATTTTAATTTTCAATTTCTTTGATGGATTAGGAGGAATGGCACTCGTTGCTGCTTGGTGGGGTATCTGGCACTTAATTTCTGGATTTGTCTTGGCAATGTATTGGGGGCAGCGACCTGTACCTACATCTTAATTTAAAAAAATGAATACTAAATTAATTTTCCTATTGTTACTGATCAATCAATTAGCGTTTTCACAGCAAGAAATACCCCTTTATAATGGAAAACCTGAAGGGTCGGAAGATTGGTATTGGAAAGAAGATGTAAGTGAACAAAATGTATGGGATACTAAAATTGTCTATAATGTGGTAGAACCCAGTTTGACGGCTTTTATACCACCTTATTATTTGGCGACAGGTACGGCGGTTATCATTGCACCAGGGGGAGCACTTCATGCATTGAGTATTGATAGTGAAGGGATAGATGTAGCCAAATGGCTTCAAAGTAAAGGTGTGGCAGCTTTCGTTTTAAAATATCGGTTAGCACACAGCAAAACAGATGATCCTGCAAAAGAAGTCATGGAGAAAAAGACGATGGTAGAAGATGCTACCAAAGTTGCCCCTTTGGCTATGGCAGATGGTTTAGCAGCTATACAATATGTGCGAGAACATGCCAAAGAGTTAGACATTGACCCCAATAAAATTGGATTGATTGGATTTTCGGCAGGTGGAGCGCTCACAATGAATGTAGCCTACAATGCTAATCAAGAAAATCGACCTAATTTTATTGCGCCTATTTATGCATGGGATGTAGGGCAGATTGGTGAAACAATACCTAAAGATACCACTCCCATTTTTGTAGCGGTTGCGGCAGATGATCCATTACAATTAATGCCACATAGTCTGGATATTTATCAAAAATGGACAAAAGCTGGACAACCTTCTGAACTCCATATTTATCAAAATGGGGGACATGGTTTCGGAATGCGTGTTAATAACCTACCTTCTGATACTTGGTATGAACGATTTGGTGAGTGGTTACATGCCTTAGGCTATCTCAAAAAAATGTATCCCAATAAATATGAAAAACAGTATGGGCAAGATGCCATTGCAAAAGGGAAAAAAGAACAAATTAGACAAATGCAAACTGATTATGCACAATTAGAACGCTATCAATTCGCCAATGAACAACTTGACCCTCCAAAAACGAATGAAGACCGAGTCATCTTTCTAGGGAATTCAATTACAGAAGCTTGGGTGAATGTGGATAGTACCTTTTTTGCAAAACATAATTTTATAGGAAGAGGCATTAGTGGGCAAACCTCTCCTCACTTATTATTGCGTTTTCGACAAGATGTTATAGACTTACAACCTAAAGCTGTCGTCCTTCATATTGGGACTAATGATATTGCAGAAAATACTGGCCCTTATCAGGCAGATTTTACAATGAGTAATATCCAATCTATGGTTGACTTAGCTAAAGCCAATCAAATTAACGTTATTCTAGCCGCTGTATTACCAGCTACTAAATTCGAATGGAATCGAAAATTAGGAGATCGTTCTGCTATGATCGTCGATTTAAATCATCGCTTAAAAACGTATGCCGACCAAGAAAATATTCCTTTTGTGGATTATCATTCAGCTATGAAAAATGAACAAAATGGTATGAATAAAGACATCGCAGAAGATGGTGTTCATCCAACAACAAAAGGATATCAAATTATGAAAGAATTAGTATTGCCCATTATTTTGAAAACCTTGAATTAATGGTACAATAATCTCCGACGGGTTCTCCTTCCTCCAATTAGTATATTTATCTTCACTTGTTTTTATGTTTTACACTTTTGTCTAGTTCAAAGGAACCTTTGTCCATTTATCAGCGACCAAAATGCCTATAAATTTGTGGTGTAATTAATTCAAAAATAAAATAATTAACATCATGAAAGAGATTAAAAATATCCAAGAATTTAAAACAATCCAAAAACAAAACAAACCTGTATTATTGGATTTTTATGCAGACTGGTGTGGCCCTTGTAAAGCCTTATTACCTGTAGTAGAAGGATTAGCTGACAAATATAAAGATGAATTTATCATTCAAAAAGTCAATGTAGATACTGTTCCTGAATTAGCACAACAATTTGGGGTGCGAAGTATTCCAGCATTATTTATTTTAAAAGATGGTCAAATTCAAGATAAAATGGTAGGCTATCAATCTGCTGTTGCACTTGAAAATCGTCTTTTAGCTCAAGTACAAGCGGCATAAAGCCTATAATAGAAGGTAATAGAATAAAAATCGAGGTGGTGAGGTGTCTCATCACCTTTCTTTTAACTTAAAATGTATTATCATAAGAATAAATCAAGACAAATCAAATGTACAAACTGATTGTAAAGACCTTCTAGCTTGCGGCAATTGCTGGGGGCATCAAGAATGGGATCATACTATTTTTACCACATCAATACAACCAAACGAAGAAAATAATGGTTTTATATTAAACTTTGTTAAACGATATTTGAAATGATTTTGCGATTTGATCAATATACTCAGGAAGTAAAAGAAATCGAAGAACGATTAAGACAACTTTCATTAGCGTTTACCAAAGAACAAGCAATAGATTTCACTTTGCAACTGAAAGAAGGAAAAGACCTTATTAAAGGTAAAGTAGCAATAATGAACTACTTAGATCAATTACAAAGCGAATTGCATACTTGGTATTATTGTGATTGTTAATCCAAATTTAAAGAAGAATTAATCTTTTTATAGTGGCATTAAAAACCGTCAAAAAATATAATTTTCAGGATAGTCATTTCAAGGAAAAACGTTCTTTTTTTGAATTGACTTGTTTGCAGATGGATACCCGTTGTACCATTTTTGAGGATGAAGTGAATGATTATTATCGTATTTTTTGGATTGAAGAGGGTAGTGGTGAATATTCTATTGATTTAAAAGAAATAGCTATTCGGGAATCTGGTGTGTTTTGTCTTACGCCAGGACAAGTATTTCAAGTGAAAAATGAACAGCTTAAATCCGCTTATTTACTTTCGTTTGATCGAGAATTCTATTGTGTGGAAGCGCATGGAAAAGAAATAGCTTGCAATGGTTTGTTATTTAATAATGTACATCGCGCTGCCGTTGTAGAAGTAGATCGGACTCACCGAAATACGTTTCAATCATTGATTCAACAAATGATTGATGAATTTGAAACGAAAGGGAGTGCGCATCAAGAAATGTTAGAAAGTTATCTCCGATTGTTTTTAATACATACGCTTCGATTAGTGGATCAACAGGAAGCGGCTGAACAAACCTCAACGCATCAACAAGATCGATTGGTTCAAGATTTTATTGCATTAGTAGAAAAACAATTTAGAAAAGTTCATACGGTTACAGCTTATGCCGAACAATTGTTTATTTCTCCTAAAACATTGGCCAAGCGATTACATAGTTTGGGGTATCCTACTCCTTTACAATTGATACGCGATCGAATTTTACTAGAAGCCAAACGGCAATTGCGATATTCTTCACAAACGATAAAAGAAATTGCCTATGATTTAGGATTTGATGATCCCAATTATTTCTCTCGCTTATTTTCAAAAGCAGAAGGAATTGCTCCTGCAAACTACCGAAAACAAGTACAGTTTTAAAAAAAATAAGTCGATCTTTTCTAATTTTATTTTTGACTATTATATTTACCCTATGGAGGCAAATAAATTAAACAAACTCATCAAAAACCGTCGCTCCATCTTTCCAGCGACCTATATTGACAAAGCAATTCCTAAAGCAATCATCGAACAAGTTTTAGAAAATGCCAATTATGCACCGACGCATCGCTTAACCCAACCCTGGCGATTTCGAGTTTTTACAGGAGATTCCCTCAAAGGCTTAGGGGAATTCCTAGCGACTTGGTATAAAGAAAACGCCACAGAGTATTCTGAACGCAAATATCAAAAAACACTCAAAAAACCTTTAAAATCTGGATGTGTCCTTGCCATTTGTATGCAACGTGATCCAGAAGAAAGCGTGCCAGAATGGGAAGAAATCGCAGCGGTAGCTGCTGCCGTTCAAAACATACAACTCACTTGTGCAGCCTATGATATTGGTTGTTATTGGAGTAGCCCAAAATCCATTCATTCGATAGATCAATTATTTGAGTTAGCAGAAGGGGAACGATGTTTAGGTTTTCTATTTATGGGTTATCATAATACGCCACAACTCCCTCCAAAGCGTGATTCCATCCAAGATAAAGTACAATGGCTATAATAGTCAAGCTATTTCAAAGAAGATAAAATTATATTAATTTTTATTTTAATATATTATAAATCGCTCATTTTGTTGTACATAATATAAAATTACCTTACTTTTGCGCTCCGATAAAGAAGCCTTTTTTCCTAAAAGGCCTTTTTTTACACATTATTACTTCTAACTAATTAATAAAATAAACGAAACGAAATGGGTAGTAATATTACAATGGCAATCCCTGTTCTGGGTCTACTTGCACTAGCATATACTTTTTGGAAATCGTCTTGGGTGTCAAAACAAGATGTAGGCTCTGATAAAATGGCAACCATTGCCAATAATATCGCTGATGGAGCGATGGCTTTCTTAAGAGCAGAATATCGCGTATTAGCAATTTTTGTAGTGGTAGTGGCGGTCTTATTAGGTCTTTCAGCAGGTGCAGATTCTTCTCCTCTAGTAGCATTATCTTTTGTTTTAGGTGCAATTTGTTCAGCATTAGCTGGTTTCATTGGTATGCGTGTTGCAACCAAAGCAAATGTACGTACGACAAATGCTGCACGAACTAGCCTTGGAAAAGCACTAGAAGTTGCTTTTGCAGGAGGTGCTGTTATGGGACTTGGTGTTGTAGGACTTGGTGTATTAGGATTGGGAACATTATTTATTGTATACTCGAATATGTTTGGAGTTGCTGATGCCGATCAAGTACGTCGAGTAATTACAGTATTAACAGGTTTTTCATTTGGTGCTTCTTCTATCGCATTATTTGCGCGTGTAGGTGGTGGTATTTATACCAAAGCTGCTGATGTAGGAGCTGATTTAGTAGGTAAAGTAGAAGCAGGAATTCCTGAAGATCACCCTTTAAATCCAGCAACGATTGCTGATAATGTTGGGGACAATGTAGGAGATGTTGCAGGTATGGGAGCTGATCTTTTTGAATCTTATGTAGGTTCTATCATTGGTACAATGGTATTAGGAGCTGCTTTTATTGGTGTAGGAGGATTTGAAACTTCAAATGACTGGGGTGGTTTGAATGCCGTATTATTACCATTAGTATTAGCAGGAACAGGTATTATTACTTCTATTTTAGGAACATTCTTAGTTCGAGTAAAAGATGGTGGTGACCCACACAAAGCATTAAATATGGGTGAGTTCACCTCTGCAGGAATTATGCTAGTGTTAACTTTCTTCATTATCCAATGGATGTTACCATCGACTTGGTCTGTAGTAGGAGATGGAGTTGCTTATTCTTCAATGGGTGTATTCTATGCTGTAATTATTGGGTTGATTTCAGGTTTAGCAATTGGTAAAATCACTGAATACTATACAGGCACAGGCACAAAACCCGTTCAAGGAATTGTAGATCAATCCGTAACAGGTGCAGCGACAAATATTATTGCTGGTCTTGGAGTAGGAATGATGTCTACGATGTTTCCAATTTTAATTTTAGCAGCAGCAATTATTGGCGCACATCATTTTGCAGGATTATATGGTATCGCGATTGCGGCAGTAGGAATGTTATCCAATACAGGTATTCAATTAGCAGTAGATGCTTACGGGCCAATTTCTGATAATGCGGGTGGTATTGCAGAGATGGCTGAATTACCAAAAGAAGTGCGTCAACGTACCGATAAATTAGATGCAGTAGGAAATACAACTGCGGCAATTGGTAAAGGATTTGCAATTGGTTCTGCGGCATTAACAGCATTGGCTTTATTTGCAGCTTTCATGGTAACAGCAGATATTACAAGTATTGATATTTCTCAACCTAAAGTAATGGCTGGTTTATTAATCGGAGGTATGTTACCTTTCGTTTTCTCTGCGATGTCAATGGGTGCTGTAGGTCGTGCAGCAATGGATATGATCCAAGAAGTTCGTCGTCAATTTAAATCTATTCCTGAATTGAAAGCAGCTTTAGCTGTAATGCGTAAGAATGATGGAAAAGAAATGAATGATTGGAGTGATGCAGATCGTAAGACTTTTGAAGCAGCAGATGGTAAAGCAGAATATAGCAAATGTGTAGAAATTTCAACAGCAGCTTCTATTCGTGAAATGATTTTACCAGGTTTAGTAGCAGTAATCAGTCCAGTATTAATTGGATTTGGTGGTGGTGCTGAGATGTTAGGTGGATTATTAGCTGGTGTAACGGTGTGTGGGGTATTGATGGCAATCTTCCAATCAAACGCTGGTGGTGCATGGGATAATGCGAAGAAAATGTTTGAAGAAGGCGTTACGATTCAAGGAGACAAGCACTACAAAGGATCTGAAGCGCACAAAGCAGCCGTAGTAGGAGATACAGTAGGTGATCCATTTAAAGATACGTCTGGTCCTTCTCTAAATATCTTATTGAAATTAATGTCTGTAGTGGCATTAGTAATTGCTCCATTTTTATAGAATTAATTGGAGCATCTAGAGCTTTTTCTCACTAGAAAAAGAGCTGTAGATCATCATGCTAAAGCAGCCTTGTTGGACATCCAGCAGGGCTGTTTTTAGTTTTGTATCTTTTGATTGTTTTGGGAAATGTGCCTTTAGATGCAATTTTTCGTCAAAAAGATAGTCCTTTAGTGTTAGATAACTTCTTTTGTTAGAATTTCGTTAAAGTAAGCGCATTTTTTGCTTTCTATCTATTTTTTTAACAAAATGAATTATATTTATAGAAGAATTCACAACATTGTTTTCCTATAATCAGTTTTTAAAAAAGGACATCATGCAAGAGAACTGAATTGACCAATTATTAATTTCTAAATTCGGTAACATTTTTGCACTATATTTTAAAGCTATATTCTATAAATCAACTAATCGAAACATATCATGATGAAGTTTAGAGGATCCATTTTATTTTCTGTTTGTGCAGTTATCTTTTTGGTTGCTGCTTACTGGCCACCCGTAAATAATGCAGAAAAAGAAGCTGTTTTAATGCAAACCATCTTGGGTGGATTGAAACAACTACATTATCAACCACAAGATATTGATGATGACTTCTCCGCTCAAGCCTTTGATTTATACCTCGATCGTCTGGATAGTGGTCGTCGATGGCTAACAGAGGCGGATGTCAAGCAAATGGAACCATTCAAAAATGAAATAGACGATCAAATTTATTCTAGTAATTATAAATTTTTTGATCTTTCTGTCCAATTATTAGAGGCTGGAATGACAAAAACGCGAGGGTATTATAAAGATATTTTGGCACAGCCTTTTGATTATAAAAAAGATGAAACGATTGAGCTAGATGGCGATAAAAAAGGCTTTGCTAAAAATGATAAGGAATTAAAAGAAAATTGGCGTAAATCACTCAAATATAATGTGATGAGCCGCCTTGCTAATAAAATAGAAAAACAAAAAGAAAGTCTTGAAAAAATTGCAAAGGGCGAAGAAGTGGAAGATTTTGAGGAAAAAACCTTCGAGCAAATGGAGGAGAAAGTACGCCAAGATGTCATTAAGCAGTACGACGATTATTTTAAACGTTTGGATAAAGAACGTCGTTCGGATCGTTTAAGCTACTATCTTAACGCCATCACCAATATCTACGATCCTCATACTTCTTATTACGAACCAAAAGATAAAGAAAACTTTGACATTAACATGTCGGGTTCTTTAGAAGGAATTGGTGCTCGCTTACAAACAGATGATGAGCTAACAAAGATCGTCAGTATTGTACCAGGTGGTCCCGCTTGGAAAGGTGGAGAACTAGAAGTGAATGATAAAATCATGAAGGTAGCACAAGGAGATGACGAACCTATTGATATCAATGGTTGGAGAATTGATGATGTGGTAAAGAAAATTCGTGGAAAGAAAGGTACAGTGGTTAATCTAACGGTAAAAAAAGTAGATGGTTCTACAGAAGTGATTTCTATTACCCGCGATATTGTCATCTTGGATGAAGGTTATGCGAAATCTGTTATTCTTGATTTTGAAGGTGTAGCTAGTAACATTGGTTATATAAAATTACCTCGTTTTTATGCTGATTTTCAAGGAACAACAGGTCGTAGTTGTGCAGATGATATTGAAAAAGAAATAGAAAAATTAAAATCTCAAAATGTAGAAGGAATCATTCTTGATCTTCGAAATAATGGTGGTGGTTCATTGCGTGATGTAGTACGTATGTCAGGTTTATTTATCGAAGAAGGTCCTATCGTACAAGTCAAAGCGCGTGACCGTTCTCCAGAAGTATTAGAAGATGAAGACGATAGCGTACAATACAAAGGACATTTGATTGTGATGGTGAATGAATTTAGTGCATCTGCATCTGAAATTTTAGCAGCAGCATTACAAGATTATGATCGTGCCCTTATCGTAGGTAGTAATTCTACTTTTGGAAAAGGAACCGTACAACGATTTTTTGATTTGGATCGTGCCATTCGTGGTAATAGTGAAATCAAGCCTTTAGGTCAAGTAAAAATGACCATTCAGAAGTTTTATCGTGTCAATGGTGGTTCTACTCAATTGAAAGGAGTTACTCCAGATATTATCCTTCCAGATAATTACACGTATATCAAAACGGGCGAGCAAGATCAAGAATATGCCATGAAATGGACAGAGATTGATCCTGTTGAATACAATCAAAAAGTAACCTCTGTTCAAACGATGTTGCCTACTCTAAAAAGAAACAGTAGTGAGCGCGTTTCCAATAGCGAGGTCTTCCAAATGATTGATGCTAATGCAAAACGTTTGAAGGAACAACGTGATATTACGTCGTATTCTTTGAATTTAGAAGAGTACCAAGCCATGGAAGCAAAATTGGATAAAGAGGCGGAGAAATACGAAGAAATCTTCCAAACAAACGAAGAGCTTCGTATTGAAAATTTATTAGTCGATTTAAAAGATATTCAAATCGACGAGTCGAAAAAAGCACGTAACGATGAATGGTTGGAGTCCATTCAAGAAGACCCATACATCGAAGAATGTTTACATATCATGCAAGATATGTTACAGATGAAATAAACAAAGTCAAAATAAAGATTAAGCCGTACAATCTACAGATTGTACGGCTTTTGTTTTTTTATCCCAAAGAAGGACACTATTTTTGGACTTGCGTTTGTACTTTAAGAATTATTATACGCAATTGAATAAGTGATTTCGTAAATCACACCTTAAACGTATAATGCCGATTTGAAAAAATCATAAATTATATACGAAAGGATTTTTTCAATTCGGTATTATTTTCTTGTACGCTTATTTATAAGAAGTCCTAAGTCACCTATTAATTTATGTATTACCTGCTTGTTTCCTTAGTGATTGGCTTATTTATTGCCATGTTATTTGTAAATGTATATTTTCGGGTGCGGGTACTTCGTTCCTATAAAGTGTTGGTACAGAATGAAGTAGAGTTTGGTGCGGCGCATTTATTTAACCAAAAAAAGATGCAAGATGAGATTTATCCACGTTATCCCGATCAAGTCGAGAATATTGAGGTCTTTGTGAACCACATGCAATATTCCATCAAAATGGCGAGTGTATTAATTGCATTAATCACCTTGTTTGGCGGTATATTAATGTGGTATCGTTATGATTACTAATAACAAATGCCAAATGGAAAACGTTATTCTTTAGGAACAAACAGACGTCTTAAAATAAATTACAACCCATGAAGCAAATTCTTTTTTTCCTCCTACTCAGCCTTTCTTTTACCAGTTGTATCGAAATCATGGAAGAAGTCAATCTCAATGCGGATGGCTCAGGAAGTGGGGTCGTCACGGTCAATTTAAGTGCTAGTAAAGACAACCTCAAGTCGTATATGGATCAAGGCAGTTATGAAGGAAATCAATTGCCCACTCAATCAGAAATGGAAGCAGAAATAGAAAAATTAGTAAATGCACTCCAAAAAGTAGAGGGCTTATCGAATGTGCAGTCCAACTCTAATTTTGAAGATTTTGTGTTTAAATTTAGTGGCGATTTCAAGGATATTGAAGTCCTTAATTCAATGATGGGCACAGTTGCCAAAGAATTATCCAATCAGCCTCTTCCTAAGATGATGATTAAGGATAATTTTAGGTATGACGGAAAAGAATTTAAACGATTATTTGATTATCCGATTGATTATACCTTATATGATCGCTTACCCACAATGCAGCGTTTCATCTTGGAAAATACCAATTTGGTCAGTATCTATCGGTTTAAACAACCCGTAAAACAATATTCTAATCGTAAAGCACGCCTATCACCTACAAAAAAAGCCTTAATGATGATGACTACTTTTGCAGAAATTATGAAAGGCGAAACGAAGATTGAAAATACAGTCAGCTTTTAAACTTGTATCTTAAAATTATGGTTCTTAGATGAAAATTGTGATTACAATGAAACCTGCCCGCTACAAAATATTCAATGGCTGGCAGGCGGGCTTCAAAACGCTTGTCTCTTAAAATCATAGATTTATCGAGTCTTCACATTTTTTGTTCCACACAATTTGTCTAAGAACGAAAATTATTTTCCTTCATCTAAAAAAATAGTCTTTTCAAAGGGAATTATTTTTCTTTATATACTGTTTTTATAATGGTGGAAATTACTTTTCTTTTAATCTAAGGAATGGTACAAAAATAAATTGCGTTTTTATGCATAGTTATTTTTTACTTTATACAAGGCGAAAAACGTAGACATAACCCAGCTATGGTGAGGCTTTTCAAGGTAGTAGAAAGAAAAAAGAACAAGTAGAAGAATGTAAATTTATTCTTGAATCATTCCTAATATATAAACTACTTTAAACGAACTAAAAAATTAGTACCAAATGATATTTAAAATTACCACTTTCAAAAAAGTATTTAGTTGTTGCTTCGGTTTAATTCTAACCTTTAGCCTTCAAGCCCAAAATCCCATTGATTACGTACCTGATGGTGCTACCGTTGTTTTTCGGATGAATCCTAAATCCTTAGATAAAAAAGTTGATTTAGAAACCTTAATGAAAATGGATTTCTTTGATACTTTTCTTCAACAAATGACGATGGCTTCCAATCCAGAAGATTCCGATAAATTGTATGAAGCCCTGCGCAATCCATCAAAATATGGCATGGATTTAATGCACGAATCCTATTTTGTGATGGACATGAGTAAAGAAGGCTCGTTCTTTTCCTACATTTTTAAATTAGATCAAGAGAAGAAATTTACCTATTTCTTAAAAAATACCCTTACAGAAGGTGAAACAGCTGTGGAGAAGAAAGGAGACTTTCTTGAAGCAAATTTGAGTTCTCTTGGAAATATTGTTTGGAATAAGGATGTTGTCATTATGACAAGTGGCGATGTAGAATACGAATTTGAAGAGTATACCGAAGAAGAATTTGAAGCTCAAGAAAAACTTCAAAAAGAAGGTGTTCAAAACTTTGCCGCACAACTTATCTCAAAAGCCAAGCCTTCCATTAAAAATAATGTAAAATACGCCAAAAGTAATGGAAAAAGTGATATGGATCTTTGGATGGATTATGGCTACATTCAGCGAATGGGTTTGAATGATACCCCCATGCCAATACCAGGTTTAGAAGGCTTAAATAGTATGATGGACTCAATGTATACGGATAGTTATATGACTATGGCGATGAATTTTAATAGTGGCGCTATTGATATGAATGTGAATTCATTTATGTCAGATGAAATGGCAAATATGACCAAAGGCATGTATGAAAGTACGTTTAATCCTAAGCTTTTGCGTTACATCAATGGAACAGACTTGATGGGGATGATTAGCTTTAATTATAATGTAGAAAATACAGTTAAAGCATTTCAAGATATGCTACCGCCAGATTTAGTAGGTGGAAATATGATGGATAGCGTAAGTATGATGATGGAACAAATGCTAGGAATTAGTATGACCGAACAAGAAATGTATGACCTTTGGCAAGGAGATATGGTGATGACCTTCAACGGACTTCAAGAATTCCAAAAAGAAATGATCACCTACGATTATGACGATGATTTTAACCCCATTGAGAAAAAAGAAATGGTGACTCAACAATTACCTGAATTCACGATGTTAATGTCTACTAAAAATGAACCAGCTTGGGAAAAATTTTTTGAATTGGGTGAACAAATGGGTGCCATACAGAAAAAAGGCAAATATTATTCAATGGCAGTTCCTGATATGCCCTTCGATGTTCATTTAGGTATGGAAAATGGTGCTATGGTAATGACCAATAATAATGACTTAGTGCGTAAACGTTTGAAAAAAGGCTTTAAACGAAAAAATCGTATTGATAAATCTTATCTCAATCTCTTACAAAATAATGCTTCTGCTTTTGTTTGGGATATTAATAAAACCCTAGATGTTGTTTCTACTTTAGGTTTACCAATGGATTTTACAGGCACACAAATTATGAATGCCTCTAAAAATACATTTGATTCGATTATCGCCACGAATTCAAGACAAATTATCAACAATACAGCCACAGGAAATCTTTCCTTTAATATGGTGAATAAAAATCAAAATTCCCTCGAGCAGTTTTTTAATTTTATCAATGATATTTATATCTCTCAAATGGGAGGACGTTCGATGTAAATTTTACTTTTAAAGTTTTTAAATAAAGAAACTAGAAAGGCACAAGGGGATTCATCATTCTTTTGTGCCTTTTGTAGTTTTAGATTTTCGGTAACATTTTTGTACTTTTATAACTGAACTTTCCCAAACACACATCATCAATTATTTGGATAGCCTTCTAATGAATAGACTACTACTACTCTGCACAATAGGAATAACATTTCTTTTCTCAAAAGGAACACAAGCGCAACGCATTCAATGGGCCTCTGAATTGGTTGCTTTCTCCAGTCAATATGCAGAAGAAGATTATGCTGCGATTCAAGCTTTAGGTGTTCCCAATGCCTTTTATCACAATACCCATAATTACATGGCATGGGTGCCCAAATCAGAGAGTTCCAATCTAGGAGAATACATCCACGTAGGCTTTGATGACCCCATGCGCATTCAACAAGTGGCAGTAGCAGAAAGCTTAAATGCAGGAGCAATTAGTCGAATTTGGGCAATTACAGATGGAGGAAAAAAACATAAAATTTACGAAAATAAATCACCCAAAGGAATCTTATCTGGGCCACGCTTATTTCAACATACCTTTCCTAAAACAGATTATTACGTAGCAGAATTAAAAATTGAATTAGCAACAAAGGCAGTTGATGGGAGCAATCAAATTGATGCCATCGCCATTTCGGATAGTCGAACCCCTATTAAAGTTAAAATCAATGAGGTGAAATATGCTTCTTCTATTGGAAAGGCTGAAAATTTAGGCGTGAATATTAATTCGGGTTATCCTGAGCGTTTACCTATAATCTCTCCCGATGGGAAAACCCTATTTTTTACTCGAAAACAACATCCTCAAAACATTGGTAAAGAAAACAATGATGATATTTGGGTCGCTTACAAAAAAAATAATACTTGGAGTAAAGCGATTAATATTGCTGCTCCTTTAAATGATGAAGATCATAATTTTGTGGTCGCTACGAATACAGTGGGAGATGTCCTCTTTTTAGCGAATGATTACAATAAACGAAAAGAAGGCGTTTCAACAGCAGAAAAGAAAGGACGATTTTGGTCAAAACCCAATCCCCTACAAATAGAAAATCATTATAACGATAGTAAATATGTAAGTTATTATGTCAATATAGATGGAGATATTCTTCTAATGTCGGTTCAACGAAGAGAAGGCTATGGACAACGTGATTTTTATGTCTCTTTTAAACGAGGCGGCAATCGCTGGTCGGAACCTAAAAACATGGGAAAAACGATTAATTCTGTGGGGTCTGAAAATAGTATTTTCTTAGCGGCTGATGGAAAAACCATTTATTTTTCGAGTAATGGACATCCCAATCATGGAGGCTATGATATGTTTATGAGTCGACGTTTGGATGATTCTTGGACGCGTTGGTCAGAACCTAAAAATTTGGGTAGACAGATCAATTCCGATTTGAATGAATTCAATTATACCATACCCGCATCTGGAGATTATGCTTATTTCTCTGCTGGAAGTATGCAAGATTCCGATTTGTTTCGAATTCCATTGCCTGAAGAATTGCAACCAGAGCCCGTTACTTTGCTTACTGCAAAAATTATAGATGCAGAAACAGGTCGAGCCGTAAAAGGGAAACTCAAATTGCAAGATTTTGATGATTCAAAAGATAAAGCATTGAAAGGAGAAGAGGATGAATATCAATTAGTATTACCTTATGGAGAAGATGTCGGTTTAGTAGCAGAGAAACAAGGGTATTTTTCGGTGAGCGAAAATATGGAATTGAGTAAAAAAGCCCTTAAAGAATTGGATGGAGATGGAGCTAAACCCAAACGAACCACAAATTCTGCAAGTATAGATCGACTACAACTAAAATTGAATCGCGTAAAAGATGAAATGGCATCTTTAGATAAAGAACGGAAACGAAAAAGAAATACGCCTACTTCTTATGAACAAAAGCCTCAGCAAGATGATTCTGAATTAGCCTATCTCAAAAATAAATTCAATTCCATCTCAAAAGATAAACCGTCCAATTCTACTTCTTCTCGACAAACAGATGTGGCTACCTCTGATGATCCTGAATTAGAGCGTTTAAAACGAAAATTTAATCAACATTACAATAAAAAAAGGACACCTTCATCTACAAGATCAAATCGTTCAATTCCAAAAGAAGAAGACGATGAATTGGCTGCAATGAAACGTAAGTTTAACAAACATTATGAAAAAGAAGAAGAGCGAGTAGTAGAAGCACCACCCAAAGAGGACAAAATGCCTGTTCCTTCAGAAGATGAATTTGATTTTGACGCTTATCAAGATCAAGTCCGTATAGATTTAGCCAATGAATTAACCCCCAAAGTAAAAGAAGAACTCCAAGATCAATTGTATACCGAAGTGCGCCGTGAACTGGAAAAAGATCTGGATGCTGAATTACGGCAACAACTTAGTCCAACCGTAGAGGCAGATGTTCGTAAACGCTTGCTGAAAGAACTAGAGGAAGAAGTAAAGCGTGATTTGAAAAAAGATTATACGGCTCAAGTAGAAGAAGATTTACGCTATGAATTGGAAGATGAAATTGAGGAAGATTTACGGAATCACCTTGAAGATCAAGTGGAAAAAGATTTAAAACGTGAACTCAAAGAAGAAGTCAAAGAAGATTTACGTCGTGAAATGGAATACGCCGTTCGCCGAGAATTAGAAAAAGAATTGCGTATGGAAATTCAGCAAAAAATGAAAGCGCAAGCACAAGCGGAAAAAGAAAATAATACAACAGTTACTACTACACAAACACAAGAAAATCCAATCGAACCCGAATATCAAGAAGTCGAAAAAGAAATCCTACTCATCCCAATCAAAGTAGGACAAATTATTCCTATGAATAATATCTTTTTTGATGCCAATGAATCTTCTCTTAAAACAGAATCGGAAACAGAATTGCAGAGAGTCTTAGGTTTCTTAAAAGATAATAGCAATCTCGTAGTAGAAGTAGGTGGACATACCAACGGCTGGTGTAGCCATGAATTTGCCCATGAATTATCGACCGATCGCTCCAGCGTAGTACGCCAATATTTTATTGACAAAGGTATACCTGAAAATCGCATCCAAAATCGCGGTTACGGCAAGACCAATCCCATCGCCACCAATGATACTCGTGCAGGAAGAAAGAAAAATCAACGCGTAGAATTGAAAATTTTGGAAATCTTATAGAAAGTCTAGAAATTGCTTTATCTCTTCATTCACCACCGAAACATACATCTAATGGTGAGAAAGACACCTTCTTTTTGATTAAAACTATTTAAAATATGGAGACTATACTTGTGGTAACTGCGAGTCCCAAAGAAGAGAAACAACTTAATATTGCAAAGGAATTTAGGTTAATGAGGGAGAATTTACATCCTGCAAGTGGATACAGAATAGAATTATTACCAGATATCGCTTTTAATCAACTTAAAACTTATGTTATAAATTATAGACCTTCTATAATTCATTTTTCTGGACATGGAAGTGAAAATGGAGAAATGATTTTTAATGAAAATGGAAAGTCAAATCCTATTTCTGTGGAAGACTTTAAGTATGAGATTGATTTTTTACAAAAAGAGACAAATAATTGTATCAAATGTATCATATTGAATGCATGCCACGCAGAGAGTCAGATATATTCCTTGTCAAAAAAATTGGATTATATTATTGGTACTACAGATAATATTAGTGATAACTTAGCTATTGAGTTTACTCATCGGTTCTATAAATTTTTATTTCGTGATAAATTAACAATTAACCAATCTTTTAATTGGACTAAACATGAACTTAGAAAATTTTTTAATAATGATTTACCAATAATATTAAAGGGTAACAAAGTATTAGGATCATCTTTTTTAGATGAAAAAATCGGAGATTCTTTGACTATTAAGAATTTAAAGATAATTCAAAAAGAACTAGAAGAAATGATAAAAGAAGTAGAGAAAGAGTTACTTCCACTAAGATATAAACCTTTAGCTGATTGGTTAAAGAAAAATGAAACTGCAATATCAAAAGAAATAGTGAAAAAGGTTAAATTGGATTCTAAAGTTTTATCTATCGAATTTAGTGATAGTTTTTGTTATTTGTTAGATTTAATGCATGGATCTTTCGTGGTTGATGATCTTACAATGTTATGCCATGCAAAAAAATTTGTGCATAAAGAATTTAATAGTAATATCTATGTGAAAGCATTAATTTATTTTAAAAGGATGATACCAGATGAAAAATTTGAAGGTGGGTCTTCTTTTTTAAATTTAATGATTGATGAATTGATTCTTGAACTAAGCTGAAAAATTTTAGATTAAGATGAATTTTAATATTTATTGTTTTTGCTATCTATTTTTTCAAAAGGGTACACAAATTAATTGATCGATCATGTTTTTGTCGTATTT
>JAHDES010000057.1 GCA_020628645.1 Saprospiraceae bacterium | reverse complement strand
CTAAGCGATTTTTTTTATCCTGTCCTAATTTTAGCTTTTGTGTACCCTTTTGAAATTATTCTTGGTAGATACGATCTATGATTTTTTTGATCAAAAATCTACTCGTTTAATTAAAGCAGTTAAAACCAATATGAGTTTATGCGATAAACAAAAAGCCTATTTTTATCATGATCCTTATGAAATAGATTTACCGATTTCAAGAAATGAGAAAACAAAAAAACACGAGCATAGAAGTCTTGAATTTCCCTTTTATTATGGAAATAAAAAAGAAAATGGATTAAAAGATTATTTAGGACTAAAAGATGATTTTGCATTAAGACTGGAAAAATTTATAATAAAAGTTCCAGAACAACAACGTCCTCGTATTTACGCTTCTATTTATGCAGATAAAGATACTCCAATAGATTCGTTATTGCCACTCTATACCTTTCTTCAAAAAGAAAATATCAGAACCTATCAAGTCTATCGAAAAAATGAGTCCGTTTTTGATAGTTTGGAAACGGCATTAGTACGAGTCGATTTAGATTCCGTACTTTTGACAACAAAAACAAATGACCACCTTCCAAAAGATTAAATCTACTACTACTTTCAACCCACCCTCCGATTGGCTTCAAATTAAAACCATTGATCTACACACTGGAGGCGAGCCGCTTCGTGTCATTGTAGATGGCTTTCCAGAATTGAATGGAAACAGTGTTTTAGCCTATCGGGGAGATGTGAAAAATCGATTTGATCATTTGCGTAAAGCACTCATGTATGAGCCACGCGGGCATGCGGATATGTATGGTTGTTTGCTCATTCCACCAAATGATGAAGAAGCAGATTTTGGAATTATCTTTATGCACAATGAAGGCTATAGTACCATGTGCGGACATGCGATTATTGCGATTGCGACTTTGGCGGTGCAAATGGGCTGGGTAGAAATAGTAAGTCCTATTACCAATTTAAAAATTGATGCTCCTTGTGGACGAATAAATGCTTTTGTACGAATTGAAGAAGGACAAGTAAAAGGCGTTTATTTTCATGGCGTACCTTCTTTTGTAGTGGCGAATGATTTAGAAATTGAAGTCAATGGATTGGGTACAATCAAATATGACTTGGCGTATGGTGGAGCGTTTTATGCTTATGTGGATGCGCATCAATTGAATTTAGAACTTACACCAGCCAATTACACCCAACTTATCCAAAAAGGCATGGCGATCAAACACGCCATTATGCAGTCGGATATAAAAATCGAACATCCTTTTGAAGAAGATTTGAGTTTTTTATACGGAACGATTTTTATTGGTGGCCCTGTTTCAGAAGGTATTGATAGTCGAAATGTGTGCATTTTCGCCGATGGAGAAGTGGATCGTTGCCCTACAGGTTCAGGTGTGTCAGGGCGGATGCCTTTACATTATTTCAAAAACGAAATACAGATCGGGGAAGAGATGAGTATTGAAAGTATTACAGGAAGTGTATTTAAAGGCGCAGTCGTTCAAGAAACGACTTACGGAAAGTATCCTGCCGTTATACCGTATGTAGAAGGAACAGCGCATATCACGGGGCAACATACTTTTTTTATTGATCCTAATGATCCATTTAAAGAAGGTTTTTTCTTGAGATGACGGCTAGTTTGCAAAACTCAGTTTTGTGACATGGTTAAAGCAGCTTAATTTTGCAATATCTCGTTTTGAAATTGTTAATAAAATACTGGAGTTATTAACCTTTCAACCTAAACTGATTTACACACTTAAATGAACAAGGCAGCACACATGTAAAATGGTGCTGCCTAATTTTTTATATTGATGGTTGATTTTAGTAAATCTAAAATCTAAAATCTAAAATCTAAAATCTAAACATCTAAAGTCTATCCATCTAGAAAGACTACATATTCTCAATAATCGCTGAACCGAATTCAGAGCACTTCAATAAAGTTGCATCTTTCATTAGTCGCTCGAAATCATAAGTTACCGTCTTCTTACGAATAGCTCCTTTTATTCCTTTTTCAATTAATTTACCTGCTTTTTTAAAGCCAATATAATCCATCATCATTACACCAGAAAGAATTACAGAAGAAGGATTTACTTTATCCATTCCTGTATATTTAGGCGCAGTACCGTGTGTAGCTTCAAAGATTGCGATACCCGTATCATAGTTGATATTTGCACCTGGCGCGATACCGATTCCACCAACTGCTGCTGCAAGGGCATCAGAAATATAATCACCATTTAGATTGAGCGTTGCAATAACATCGTATTCTGCTGGACGCAATAAAATTTGCTGTAAGAAAGCATCAGCAATTACATCTTTTACGATGATTTCATTTCCTTTATTATCAATTACTTGCCAAGGACCACCTTGATAATCTTTAGCACCAAACTCCCGCTTTGCTACTTCGTATCCCCATTCTTTAAATTTACCTTCGGTAAATTTCATGATGTTTCCTTTGTGTACTAAAGTAATAGACTTACGCTTATTCGCAATCGCATAATTAATAGCCGAACGAACCAAACGATCTGTACCTTCTACAGAAACAGGTTTTACACCTAAAGAAGCGGTATCAGGGAAACGAATTTGGTTTACTCCCATTTCTTCCATTAAGAAGGCTTTTACCTTGTCATTTTCAGGTGTACCATGTAAGTATTCGATACCTGCATAAATATCTTCGGTATTTTCACGGAAGATTACCATGTCTACTAAACCTGGTTTTTTCACAGGAGAAGGAACGCCTCGGTACCATTTTACAGGACGTACACAAGCAAATAAATCTAATTTTTGACGAAGTGCTACGTTCAAAGAACGAATTCCGCCACCTACAGGTGTAGTTAATGGCCCTTTGATCGCTACTAAATGTTCTTGGATGGTATCCAAAGTTGCTTGTGGCAACCATTCACCTGTTTTATCGAATGCTTTTTGTCCAGCATAGACTTCTTTCCATACAATTTTGCGTTCGCCACCATAGGCTTTTTCTACTGCTGCATCAAATACACGCACAGCAGATGCCCAAATATCTGGACCAATACCATCACCTTCGATAAATGGGATGATTGGATCTTTAGGGACTTGTAATCGTTTTCTTCTTGAAAGAGTTATTTTTGTACCACTCATGGATATATAAAGATTTAAGTTAAGGGTATTTTTCTTGAAAATCGGCACAAATGTAGCCATTTAAATAGATACTACAAAGGCTTTATTTGACGTAAAACAACTGTTTTTTATAAAAAAATGCATAGTTTTCCTATATTTTAACGTTATTTCAATAAGTATACGGATAAAATCAACTTGGGTTAAATTTATTCCGTTTTTTACAAAAAATGTTTTATTTTTAGCTTTTTAAAACATACTTGTATTAAATAGTTATTATGCAAAAATTATGTTTCTTTTTCGCACTTGTTCTTGGCTTTTCTGCTTGTAAAGTGCAGCAACAAACAGGGCAAAGTACTTCTTCTGGCGATTGCAATACCATCGTTTTAGTAAAAGATATGCAAGGACTTGATGGTTGTCAATTTTTATTGGAAGAAGAAGATGGAACGCGCTTACTAGCGACGAGTATGCCTAAAAATGATATTCAATTAGCGAATAATTTGATGCTTAAAATTAGCTATGAAGAAGTAAAAGATGCCATGAGTATTTGTATGGCAGAAGATAAAATGGTAGAGGTCACTTGTATCGAAAACTTAGGAATGACAGGCGGCATCAAACCACAAAAAAAGAATTGTGATAAACTCAATAGTCCTAACGATGTCGCTTGGATGAAAGCCCTCAACACCAAAATAAAACCCAATCTCGTAACACGACATATCTATAATGATGGCTTTGCCTACGAATTGAGAACAAAGGAAAAAGAACTAATCTACGATTGTCAAGGCAACTTAATTTGTGAAGGAATGATTGGTGATTGTAGTAAAATAAAAGGGCAACTAAGAGAACCCTACGTAATTTGGAAATTGGATTATTAATTTTTTGTGTTTGGCATTTAGCTATTAGCTAATTAGCCAACAAGCAAAAAATTAATAATCTAAGTAATGTATACTATAGAACACGACAAATATTTTAGGCAACCTCAACTATGCAAAATCCACATCTCGATCCATCTGATGAACATTTTTCTACCGAAGAAAAACAAGTAGAACGTGCGCTTCGTCCCAAAGCATTGGATGACTTTAGTGGGCAACCCAAAATAGTCGAGAATTTAAAGGTCTTTATTGCAGCTGCAAAATTACGAGGAGAAGCACTCGATCACGTTCTTTTGCATGGTCCTCCCGGTTTAGGTAAAACAACTTTATCACATATCATTGCTAATGAATTAGACACCAACCTCAAAATGACCTCTGGCCCGGTCATGGAAAAACCAGGGGATCTAGCAGGTTTGTTAACAAATCTAGACGAAGGAGACGTCTTATTTATAGATGAAATTCATCGCTTAAATACCGTCGTAGAAGAATATTTGTATTCCGCAATGGAAGACTATCGCATTGATATCATGATTGATAGTGGCCCCAATGCACGTAGTATTCAAATCCAAATTGAACCTTTTACCCTGGTAGGAGCGACCACTCGTATGGGACTGCTAACTGCTCCCATGCGTGCGCGTTTTGGCATTAACTGTTTGTTGGATTATTATGACAATGCAACTTTAGTCAAGATTATCAAACGTTCAGCCTCTATTTTAGAAATTCCTATTACACAAAAAGGAGCAGAAGAGATTGCGCGTCGTAGTCGTGGAACGCCTCGTATTGCTAATGCTTTATTGCGACGCATCCGCGATTTTGCACAAATCAAAGGCGATGGTACGATAGGTATCGAAATCGCCCAATATGGCTTGGAAGCCCTGAATGTAGATAGTAGTGGATTGGATGAAATGGATAATAAAATTTTGGATACCATCATTCATAAATTTAAAGGAGGCCCTGTAGGAATTAACACCATTGCAACAGCAGTAGGAGAGGAGTCGGGTACAATCGAAGAAGTACATGAACCCTTTTTGATTATGGAAGGCTACATCCAACGTACTGCGCGTGGGCGCGAAGCGACAGAGAAAGCTTATCGACATCGAGGCGTAGTACCACCAAGTCAAACAGGGACTTTGTTTGATTAAAAAAATGTACTCCATCTTCGTCTAAACACAACAAAAATGTTATACAATTTAGTGAAAAAAGGATACCACTTTACCCATGATACGGCTTTTGATAGCCTCAAATGGAATCCATTTTTTGCCAAAAAGAAAAACAATAAGGCAGTCAAATATGGGCATGTATCAGTTGAACATCTAGAAAACCCTAAATTGGATGATGAGCTTGTGGAGCATCTTCAATCCGCAGGAATAGCAGTAGATGATTTTGAAATAAATATCCCAGAATATCAGTCGTATGTAAAAGAATCCAATTATCCAGATAGTTATTTTGGAGGAGGAAAAGACGAGAAGCAGAATTTTGTAGAAAAAACACTAGAGCATTATGTTTCTACTAAATTTATGGACTTAAAGGAAGATGCTGTCTTCATTGATATGGCAGCCTGTACTTCTCCTTTTTATCAAATTATCCAAAAAAAATATGGCGTAAAAACGGCTTACCAACAAGATTTAATTTATGAAAAAGGTATAAACGGTCATCAAATTGGAGGCTACGGGCATGAGTTACCGTTTAAAGAAAACTCAATAGACGCGATTACGCTTCATTGTTCAATTGAACATTTTGAAGGAAATAGTGATATGCTTTTTTTCAAAGAAATGGAACGCCAGCTTAAAGTTGGTGGTAAAATAATTATTCTTCCCTTTTATCTAGCTTATGAATATACCATTCATGTAGACCCTATTTATAATGTACTCAAAAATCATAAGGTGGTTTTAGATGATAATCAACGATTCAGATTAAGGTATGCGAATTGGTATCAGTTTTACTCCAGACATTATGATGTGAAAGCACTTAACGATCGCATTTTAAATCAATGTCCAAATTTGGAACTCACCGTTTATCAAGTATCCAATTTCAGAGCAGTACATCCAAAATCTTATCTCCGTTTTGTTGGCGTTTTTCAAAAGAAGAAATAGGAATATCAATACCCACACTCCTCTCTTGAAGTCTGTTGAAAATCAATCGCGCGAACCATTCGTAAATAGGTGTTTTCATTCAAAACTTGGTCTTTTGAAGGAGGTACGTCTTGATAATAAAAATTAGCGATACCTTCTATTCCTTTTCTTTGAAACGCTAAATTAACCCGACAACGTGCCATTGTTTCATCTATATTAGAATGAAGCGAAAGTTCTTTTTGTATGGCTAAATCTTCATAGCGCGTACGTTGTTTAGGAAGGATACTATCAAAATGAATTTGGTGCATGACGGGATTACTCAACAAATATTGAACAGGGAATTCATCATTCGTTTGGATAGGAAAGGGGAGGGGGGGCTCTATTTTATCAAAAGAGATAGTTCGTTCGATGACTTGGTCATTACCAATGAAAGCGTAGCGATAAATAGTAGGATCTTCGGTTTCAAAAAAGCGAGCCGTGGAATATTTACCATGATCGATAAGTATGGTTTCCGTTAATTCTTCTTTTCGTACTTCTTTAAAATAATTAAAGGCAAGCATGAAAATCGCCACTAAAAGCAAAATTCCACCAAAAAATAGGAACGTTTGCCACATGTATTTTTTATCGAGTCGTTTTCGTTCTCGATTTCTTGGCGTATCTACTTCTTTATTAATTTCAAAACTGTAGCCAAATCTACCATCTGGCATTTTTTCGATTTCAATTTCACATAATTCATCTTCAATAAAAAAGGAATACATTTTCGATTCATTCACCGAAAAATCAATCACCATGACTTTTGCATTACAATGAATCAGAACATGCCCCGTACGATTACCATGAAAGATACCTACGCGGTTCTTTTTACCATAATCATCAACGTACACCCAATTTAATTGACTCATGAATTTACCAGACTTGGTAGTAAAAGTTTAACGATAGCTACATTTAAATTTGATAGTTCTTAATAATATAACAAACAAAGGCAACAAAAGATACAGCTTTAACAACTTATCGTCAAAAATCATTATCTTGTTGTATGACCAAAAACACCTAACATTGTTTTGCATGTTCATTGCTATGGACAAACAAATTTATAACCTCATGAAACGTATTCTTTGTATAATAGTAACGCTCTTTTTTTCAACTTTTATTCTTTTTAGCCAAGAAAGTACACCTAAAGGCTTCCTTTCTATTGGTCAATATCAACAACACTTTTATCTGTTTTCACAAGAAGAGGTAACTTTAGAAGAAGCACAACAAAAAGCGACGGAATTAAGTGGATATTTATTATCTATAGAAAATGAGCAAGAACAAATTTATCTTTTCGAGCGAATCAAAGAACCTGTATGGCTTGGAATTGATCATTTAACTAATACTTGGGCAAGTGGATCTACTATTAATTATACCAACTTTGAAGAATCAGATTTTCCAAGTGAAGCCTTATTTGAACCTACTACAGGAATTTGGAAAAATGTGGATATTCCTCAAAAAGCGCGATATATTATAGAAGTTCCGATGACCTATCTAGACGATTGTAGTACACTGATTGGCGAGGGACAATTTTTGTGTGCCGATATTTCTGAAGATGAAATTATTATTCATTTAAATAACAATGATGTCACTTCTACGGCTTATCAAATGGAGGAACAAGGTGTTTTTACCGTTTTGAACACGAGTCCTTTAGCACAAGATTCTATATTGGTAGAAAACAGTCAACTAATTAAAAAATTAGCCGATGGAACAATAGCTTGGGTAAAAGAAATACCTGCTCCTATACTTGAAGATTATCCAGAAATAAGCATTGCAGTCGAAACAGTTTCAGGAGATTTATTATTAGGAGGGCTGGGGACTCTTTATGCAGATTATCCTATGCCACCAGATTATGAAGTTGAAAATGCATTTAGTTATGACTCTATTCTCGTTATTCAAACAGATATGGATTTAATAGTAAAAAATGAATTTTTAGTGCGGCGATCAATTGATTATCACTATGGTTGGGATTATGCACTTAATTATACCCAAATTCGAGCCATCGTACCGATTACAGATGGTGCATTTACAGTATTTTATGAATGGTATAAAGCACCAGCCCTGACAGAAAACTATGTAACAACCAAAGTTGTGTTTGATTCATCAGGAGAATTAATTGAAAAAGAAGATTTTTGGGGTGAAAAAAACTATAAAGTACTTTGTACACCTTGCAACACCTATAAAATCATAAAAGAAGTAAATCAATATTCTAATGCGGCTACTTTTGGTAATGGGGCTTCAAATTCTGGAATTATAGATTATTATCTAGATGAGTATTTAGAACCGAACTATGAATTACAACAGATGAATGGATTGACTTTTCTAGGGATACCTTGGAGTGAAAAGGTATTTCAAGATTATAAAAATGCGATTACTTTAGAATGCTCTACTACCTATAATGAACCCAAATATCATATGACCCTGACGTATGAAGATACTCAGAAGGATTACCTTATTTCCATTTTAGATTTCACTCATGTTATTCGTGTAGCAGAAAATGAGGCACTTATTTTTTATCAAAAAGGAGATGCTACCTATGTTTTAAATACAGCTTGTTTTCTAGATGAATCTTGTTCTATGAATGCCACAATTGAAAATGTATCTTGTAATGATAATGGGACACAGGATATTAAGTCAGATGATTTTTACCAACTAGATTTGACGGTAGAAGGGGATGGAATACTTTGGGCAGCACTGAATCATTCTTCCTCTTGGACAGGATTCTATAATGTACCTACTACATTAGATTCCTTAGCTGTTGGAACAACTCAATTGCCAATACTGGATAAGATTAATACAGAATGTAGGATAAGTGAAGAAATAGCCTTAGAAGAATCCTGTTCTTATGATTTACCTGACTTAATCGCTGTTTCTATTACAAAAGAAAGCCCAAGTGTTTATGCAGGAGATACAATTTGGTTTACCTATCAAATTGAGAATCAAGGAACAAGAAGTCTTTATGATAGTTCATTTATCGTGAAATTTCGTGCGCTTAGTGCTATTCCAGGTATTGGAGGATGGTCAAGATATGGAACAATTTCGAGTACAGTTCCTCCAGGTGAGCATATTGAATTTCGCGATTATGTCATAGCTACACCTACAAATTCTGTGAGTAATTTATATTTACGCTTGGACGTAAATTATGATAATTCGATAGAAGAATTATTGGAGACGAATAATATTGTATACGATTCTGTAAGTATCAGGGTTTTTAATTCCAATTATTTAGTGCCTGATTTTATCCCAAATAAATTAGAATTAGAAAATACAAGTATTCAACAAAATGATTCCTTGAAGATTTATTTTACGGTTGATAATATTGGTTTAGGCAATGCAGAAGATTCCATTTCCATTCATTATTACTTATCTGAAGATCGAAAACTGGATCAAACAGATCAACTTTTAATGGATTCAAAAATTCAAAATTTACCAGCAGGGGATTTTGAAAATATAAACCAAACCATTCCTACACCAATAGCACAAGCTATTGGTACTTATTATTTATTGGTGGATGTAAATCCTGATGATCGTATTTTGGAATTTGATCCGACAAATAATGAAATCACCCATCCATTTACGATAATTCCACAAGGAACAATTAGTACAACTATTGATTACAGTTTATTACAAGCAGACTCTAGTTCCTTACAGCGAAAAGTGCTTATTGATGTGTATCCAAATCCTTCTCAAGATCGAATACAGTTAAGTTGGACATCGAAAGCGGCTATAGATACGCCCTTAAAGATCATGGATAAACAAGGAAGAATTGTTTATCAAGCTCAAATAGTAGCTCCAAAAGGGAGCATTAAATTGGAGGTGCCTATTGCCCAATTAGAAACGGGTATTTATTTCATTTATATTGAAAATTTGGATACTCCCATTCGTTCTTTTGTTAAAACAGATTGATTTTATCTGAGTTGAATATAGTTTAAAAGCAACAAAAGTTACTGCTTTCAAGTAAAGTAAGATGTATCAATCCAAAAGAAGTATGAACGATCAAGAACGAGCAGACTTACGCCAGAAAATAGAAGAAAAAATCGTACAAGCTGAAAAAGAAATTGCCCATCTCGAAGCCAATACCCAACCCATCTCACCTGAGAACTCCTTGGGGCGTGTTAGCCGTATGGATGCCATCAACAATAAAGGCGTAGCAGAAGCTGCCTTACGTTCCTCCAAGAAAAAACTAGGAAAACTCAAAGTCGCCCTCACCAAAATAGACCAAGCGGGTTTTGGTATGTGTAAAAACTGTAAAAAGCCCATCCCTGCGCCCCGCCTCATGTACATGCCCGAAAGTACAACTTGTGTACGATGTGCAGATCGGTAGGGGAAAGTACAAAGGAAACTTATAAGCTAAAATGAAAAAGAACACAAGTAAATTTTCACTTGTGCTCTTTTTTATGCTAAAAAATTAGTTTCTAGATTAATGAGATACTCAAATTATTCTTTATGTCCAACATAATACTGAAAATCTCCTGTATCATATAAAGTACCCAAATTATCTGCATCGTCACAATAGAATACAGGACCATTCCCTAGTTGGAAAATATCATTACATTCTAATTCCCACGATACTCCTAGTGAAATTTCTGGCTCAAATGAAACTTCAAGTTTCCCTACTTTGACCTTGAACTTTAATGTAGCAGAAACACCTGCTTCAAACTCTACAGTTACTTGTGTGCCGTCAATTTCTATCCAGTTATAGTACATTACATCTGCAATTTCATCTAAATCCCAGTCTTTCCATATTCTTTGGTTTCTGGTAATCCAAATTCCTTCACAATTTCCCCAGCTACAATTTAGTATATCACTTTTTTTATGTGAACCTCCAGAAAACATTAAAGGATTAGGTAGAGCAGGATTTCCTTGAGCATCTTCAAATACGACTATATATCTAAAATCAGCATACTTTTCAAACCATCCACAATCAAAAGCCTTGAATAATTCTTTAGCTCCTCCGAATGCACCTCCTAATTTGAACTTGAACATTGTTTCATCAGCTTCCACGCAGTCACGATCACACTTTTCATCACAAGGATCGCCACCATTTGTATCAGGAAAACAAAATTCTAAATAAAGATCATACAATATTTCATACTCAATGATGATATTTGGAGAAGGTTCAACTCCAAATTCATCAGCTAGTTCAATAATTACTTCCAATTGGATAATTTGAGCTAATAACTCGTCACAGATATCCTTAGGACTCTTTGTTGGTAAAATATCAGATAAAGGGGATCCATCAAGTGTAGTCCATGTTTTTGTATTTAAAACAATTGACTTTTCACTAGTTTTTACAATTAATGTAACCTTACTTGGAATATCATCAGCGGTGAATTCTAGTACTTGACCTTTAGAATTATACCCTCTAGTTGCTGTACTACTGCCCAAATAATTAGCTACATCTGGTACAACATTAAGATTCCATGTTCCGATAGTAAAAGTTGAGACATCAGGAAAGTCTATCGTTAATAAAGGATCATTTGTAGGAAGTGCCAAGAAGAAATCAGGATCTACTCCTTTATCTGCATAACTTGCTAGTAATTCATGTAATGGCACATTCCCTACCTTATCTTTATAAAATTCAGCATAAAGAAATTCACGGTCTTTTTCTTCAAGTTTCTCATATTTATCTTTTAGGTAAGCTCTTAATTTTTGATTTTCAAGAGCACTCGCTAATGTCTTAGCAAAAATATTTCTGATTTTACTTGACTGTTGACTGATATCCTTCTCTATTCCAAATAATTCAGAGGTAGAATTAGTTTTGGGATTGATTTGTTCTTTTTCACAAGATTGAAATCCTATGATTAACATAACCAATACTAAAAATAAACCTAGATTTTTTAATAAGATTTTCATAATTTTTATAATTTATGTTATTAATTGATCGCACCTTCATTCTATAAGGGAGTCAGCCTGTACTTCAATAGTGCGTAGGCATTTTCGAGGAATGAATATTCTCCCATAGACTATTTGGATCCAGTTTATCGTCTATTATTTTCAAGCTTATATTTTGTTGTTATTACATTCGTTTATCAAAACGAACTGTTATCATAGTTCCCGATTTAAGTAGGGGATATTGTCCTTTGGCTATCGTAAAGAGAACCTCTCCCTCCATGTTGAAGGGATAGGGCTCTTCTACGATAAAGTAAGTGTTCATAAAATGCTTGTGATACGTTCTGGGGTGAATGCTGCTTCTACAAAAGATAATTTCTAAGCCTTGTGTATCCGAAAGACTAGCTATTGCTACTACAAAAGGGCAGCCTTTATTGTGATTAGCAGCAAGCACTGATTGCGGTAATTTTTGAAGCATTTCTATCTTGCAAACACCGAGATGTTTACAGGAAGCACTGGGTCGTCCAAGCGTAACCGCAACCAAATACTGCTGCCAATTTTGATGGGCTAAAGAACCATCTGTTTGAGGTTTTCTTGCGCTAAAATTAAATTGTTGATGTGTCATAATTCATAAATTTGTGTTACTGACCTGTTTTCATGCTTTAGCACAATTTGTTGTTGTTTCATAACTTTAAGTCCTTTTGTTATGACAAATTTATGGGTCGAATCGATTTTTAAAAAGGACAGTTTTTGTTTCTGTGTTAGATGGTTTTTTAAGAAGTATCTTTTTAAAATGAATCAATATCATCATCAATGACAATTTCTTGATAAATAGATTGTTGTTCAGGGCTTGCATTATAATAATCGGTTTCGGAGGAAAAGAATCCTAGTGCCATCAAGATGGCAATGAGTGCTGAAATTGACATAACTTTATATTTTTTTAGTTTACAATATGTGCCAAACCAAAATTAATGATAAGTTATTTTCGCGTTTCTAAATGTGGCAAGAAATTGATTTTCAATCAAGAACGCGACCATTTTTAGAAACGCTTAACGAAAATAACTTATTAATTTTTTGGCTTACTGCTTACGTAGTTCTAGCTTATTATCTAATTCGTAAATAAGTAAGACTACTGAGTAGTATTGTATTTTTTATTGGGTAAATGTTTTCTTTTATTGCTTTAATTATATGACAAAGATATAGGGCAAGATTATAGCTCTATAGGACATTATGAGTATACTTGTAAAAGAGTTTATCGATACCAATCTAATTTGAAAAAAGATATAAAGGTTTGATTTATAGTGTTTTATTTTGATTTTGATCTACTGATATTAAAAATATTGTTAGAAAAATTTGTAAGAATTGTAGATATTGTTGTATCTTAACATACAGTTAGGAGCGGAATAAATTGCTCCTTCAAAAAAATATAAACTATAAAAACAAGTAATTACTATGAAAGAATTACAAGAACTGGCGTATATTCTTACCAAACAGAAAATCTCAAAAATTGAGATTATTGGAGATGAGTATCACCAACAAGATTCCAAAATGTATCAGCTCTTTCGTGCAGTGCAAGAAGGAAAGGTCAATTCGGATGAAGAAGCAGCGCAATTGCTTTACAACTCACCAAAAAATTCAGCAAAATATCGAAATCTTAAATTCCATCTAAAAAAACGATTATTAAATACAGTATTATTTATAGAAAGTAATACCAATAATAATAGGGCAAAAATCTACCAAGAGTGTTGGAAAGAATGGGCAGCTTGTAATATAGTAAGAATTGATATGGGGGATGTTTTAGCTACTAAAATTGCTAAAGGTATTTTAAAAAAAGCGGTTAAGTTTGAATTTGATGATCTTATTATTCCAGTTTCTTTATTTTTAAGAAACTATTATGCTATTCGATATGAAAACAAGACAAAATTCGATTATTACAATCAATTATATAAAAGGCATGAAGAAATTTATAAATATAATAATTTAGCTAAAGAATATTATAATCGTCTTCTTTTAGATCATGCTGTTAAAACAGTTGCTATCAATCCTCGAATCAAAGAAGATAGCGACCATTATTATAATTTATTGAAACCCTTTAAAGATAAAATTCAATCGAAGCTTTTCCATTATACTTTATTCCAAATTCGTTTACTTGGCGCGATGGGAATCTATGATTATGAACGTGCCAAACAAATTTGTATTGAAGGTTTGACTTTGATTGAAAATCCCCAAAAAGGAAAACGAATAAATCCACTCAATTTTTATCTCAACAAACTCGTCTGTCATATTCAATTGCGAGAATTCGAAGAAGGAAAGCAGACTGCCCAAAAGTGTGAGCAATTATTAACAGCAGGTACTTTCAATTGGTTTAAGACCAAAGAATACCTTTTTATGCTAGCGATGCATACCGAAAACTATCAAGAAGCATATACCACTTATTGGGAAGTGATGAATAATAAACGTTTCAAGCAATATAAAGAATTACTCGAAGAAACTTGGCACATCAATCGAATGTATCTTCATTTTTTAGTGCTTAGTCAACAAGTAAAAGTAGAGGAAACCGATACAACCTTTAATAAAATACGATTAGGGCGTTTTCTTAATCAAGTACCTAGTTTTTCAAAAGATAAGTCAGGGATGAATATCCCAGTCTTGATTATTCAGTTGGCTTTTTTGATTATACAACAACATTATGACCAAGCTGAAGAACGAATTGACGCACTCACAAAATACCTTAGTCGTCATATAAAGAGTGATTCGCCACAGTTTCGCTGTTATTATTTTATAAAAGTGTTGATGCAAATTCCAATATTGGGCTTTCAATTGAATGGTTTGGATAAAAAAGTGCGAAAATACTTTGATAAAATGCAAACCGTTGAAATCAATTTCAATAGTCAAGCACACGAATTAGAAGTACTTCCTTTTCCTGTGCTTTGGAATTTTATCAAGAAAGGCTTAGCATTTAGATAGATATAAATATTATTTTTGGTTCTTTGACTTTTCCCGTGAAAAAGTCAATTCAAATCTAAAATCGTTCACTTCTTGTAGTCGTTTACTCTTTTATTTTGAACTGACCACGGGATTTGTCAAAGAAGGTTATTTTTTTCTGGCAATACAAAAGGTACTTACCCCCACAGGAAAACGAATCCAAGGAAAAAGAGTATTTTCAATCATTAAAATAAGAGAAAGGATTCCATTTATTAAATTCCCAGGATAGGCTAAATCTCCTTTGGCATTGTTCTCTTCTTTGGAAAATTTATTTTTAATAAATCGAATTGAAGCAATGGGGAAAAATAAACCAAAATTCCAATACCCACTTCGCTCAATTTGAAACGAAAACTGTTGTACTTTTTGAACTAATTCTTTTCGCGTATATCGTCGAAAATGCTGGTTCACTACATCATGTGCCGACCATAAAAACATAAAAGCAGGAACAAAAATAATAAGTTGTCCTTGTGATTTTAACAAGCTCGCCCAATTTGCCAATGCCTCTTGTTCGGATTCAATATGTTCTAAACTATCAGACGCGATAATCAAATCAAAACTTTCTTTAGGGAGATTAATCTTAGCACCATCCATCACAAATACATGTTTCAATCCCCTCGCTCTTGCTTTGCTAATTCCTTCTTCACTAATATCAATACCATATAATTGTTCTACGGAATATCCCATTTTAAGCAATTCCCCTAAAAAGATACCAGAAGAACAACCAACATCTAAAATTTTTATGGATTTATCCAAACGAGATAAAAGTTGCATCAATATATTTCGGCGACTTTTAAACCACCAGTGCTTGTCTTCTTGAATATGATAATCACTTTCGTATTGCTGCTCCATGATTGATATTTGAGTCTTCGATAATATAAAGTGGGCGAGTACGTGTATTTTGATTAATACGACTAATGTACTCACCTATTATTCCTATTCCAATCAATTGGATACCACCTATAAATAACACACTAACTATGGTGGAAGCCCAACCTTCAATGATGATTTTATCTGAAATAAGACGAGTGATTAAGGCATAAAAAAGCACGATGAAAGCCACTCCCGATACAAAAAAACCACTAATAGAAACAATACGAAGTGGAAAGTCAGTAAAACCAGTAATTCCGTTTAAAGCCAGTTTGATTAAATTAATATAGGAGTATCCTGATTCACCAGCATTTCGTTCTTGTCGTTCAAATTCCACATAAGTTTGTCGAAAGCCTAACCATGCAATTTGTCCACGATAATACTTGCTTTGTTCGGGCATTTGGTGTAATAAATCAACAATCTTTCTGGAAACAATTCGATAATCTCCTGTATCCAAAGGAATTTGAATAGTTGAAATTTTTGCCAACATTCGATAAAATAGACCTGTAATCCAAAGACGAAATCTGCTTTCACCTAATCGTTTTTTTCGTTTGGCATACACCACCTCAAAGCCTTCATCCATTTTTTTATATAAATCATAAATTAAGGAGGGAGGATCTTGCATATCAGCATCAATGACTACAATTCGTTCACCAATGACATGATCGAAACCTGCCGTGAGGGCTATTTGATGTCCAAAATTTCGACTAAAATTAATGTATTTTATGCGTTCATCTTGTTTGCTCAGTTGGACTATTTTTTCGAGTGAAGCATCTCGACTTCCATCATTGATAAAAAGCATTTCTGTAGAAATATCTAAACGCTTTATCACAGCTACTAATTGGTCATATAATAGCAAAAGATTCGCTTCTTCATTATAGACGGGTATAATAATAGAGAGTTTACAATTCTTTTGAGTATGTTTGTTTTGCATAGTTTTTTATGTAAGAAATAGGCTAAGTAGAAAATGGTACCTAATACATCGAATATTACTCTAAAGATAGGCGTAATTTTTCTATCTATCGTAGAATTTTTGATCTTGAGTATTTATCGAACGACTATGGACAATTATACAAGTTCGGTCATGTGGATGGTGATGGGAATATCGGTAGCTTTGTTCAGTTTAATATTGATCAGAAAAGATAAGAATTTACCTCAAATAGTTGCTCCTGTACAACTGAGAATCAATCGAGAGTTATTAGTGATGATTTTTGTGGTGGGTGCAGCGATGGCAGTCTTACAATTACAAACTGTATTTGAAGCGTATACGATTAACCCAAATGGGACAGGAGGAGATATTGTTCCTTGTATTTATTTCTATGTGAATCGCTTTTTAGATGGAGAGGTCGTGTATCAAGTCATGCAGTTTAAATCATGGAAGGTCTATTCTACCTATTTGCCCTTTACTTGGCTTCCATTTATACCTGCTGAGGTATTTAATTTTGACTATCGTTGGATACCTCTCATTTATTTCTTGCTTGTAATCTTTTTTTTATACCGACAACTTTTGAAAAATGAAGGCAATACAATTGCTGTATTAATAAAAGGAATTATACCATTTTTCTTTTTAAATCATTTGATTTGGAAAAATGAAATCATTTTTGGGTATTCTGTAGAATTGGTAGCAGTGAGTCATTATTTCGTATTATGTTTTAGTCTTTTACACAGAAAAAAATGGATTATTGCACTGGGTCTTTTACTCTGTCTTTTATCACGTTATACGATCACTTTATGGATGCCAGTCTATTTGCTTTTGTATTGGTTTCAATTTGGGTTTAAACCTGCTTTTCGGATTGGAGTTTATGTGATAATAGGGATATTAGTCGTTTTTGTGATTCCTTTTTTATCTCAAAACTGGGAAGCTTATTTTAAAGGATTAGAAAATTATAGTCACGCTATAGATACGTTGTGGCAACCTGCTCATTGGCAAGCTCCAGATGCCATCCCCTATTATTTGAAACAAGGGATGACACTTGGTATTTATTTTTATGATTTTATTGAGGGGGATTTCTCACAGAAATTAGCTGCTTGCAAGATGGCCCATTTTATTGTTTCGTGTTTAACTGCACTTGGAATTTTGATGTATTATTTACGAAATAAAATGACTAATGAGCAATTCAGAAAATATTTACTTTATACCTTAAAGCTTTATCTCGTTGTATTCTATGCCTTCTTTTATGCTCCTTTTACTTACATGTATATGGTTCCGATTTTTTTAAGCATCCCCGTAATATATTCCATCAATTTTCAGCAGCGATCTTTTTAGAAGATATAGTTTAGTACAAATGTAATCTAATAGCTTTCAATTTCAATTCAGTCTAATCCCATTTTTCAAGGGAACATGTTCCCTTGGGGTAATTATCAAATTTGAACTAATCTAGATTTTATTATAAATGCTTATCTCCCTCCAAAAAAGGTCGGAGGACCTCCTCCTGTCGGTGCGCGTCCACCACTGGAATTCGGATTTTGAGTAGGGGGAGCACTTTGTTTCGCATCTAAAAATAACCATCGGATTCCAAATCGGAAATAGGCTTCTTTTTGGGGATAATAAGGCGTGTGATAATAAATATCTTTTGAAATAAAAGAAGTTAAATTCTCCATTTTTGCGAAAGCACGAAAACGATCCACCTTAAAACTAAAAAAAGCATCTACTGCGGGATATAACTTAACGTCTCGGTCATTTTGTAAATAGAATTGACCTGTTAAAGGAAAATATTGATCAGCGAGATAGGTATTGTTCATCCGTAAATCCAAACCAAAACGCGCCAGCATCACTTTCTTGAAAATACGCCCTTCGACGTATAAACTATTCACGGTATAAAATGAAGGTAGTCGCAAAATATCTCCTGAAATTTGCTGTAAGACCACTCGATTATCTAAATGAAAATTACCTAATTTAAAATCTTTTGCGATGATTAATTGTCCAATGCTAATCGCTTGATCGGCTTGTTGAGGTAGGGCTAATGAATCATAATATACCAAATTATTCAATAAACTATATCGCCCTGTTAACTCCAATTGCCATTCTGGTTTGGAATAGGTGCCTTCGACTTGTGTTTCAAGCGTTTTTCGGAAATTGTTATTCCAAACTTGTGTCTCGGTAATAAAATTGCGTGTTTGGATGAGGTTGGGTTCATAGAGTTGTTGCAATATTCGCGCACGTAGCTGTCCCGCTTTTTTGAAATCAAAGAAAAAATCACCCGTTACGCGATAATCGCCTGCTTGATTCCAAAGCGCCAATTGACCTGCTGTTTTAATTTTTAAGCGGTTATTGGGGCTAAAATTGAGTTGCCCAGTGAGGTATAAATTGTTAATAATGGTATCAAGAGGTTCTTGGAAAACTTGATGATAAGCGTGAGAAATACCCACTTCTATTAAATCTCCTTGTTGTTTAATATTGGATAATTCTCTACGAATTCTAAAGGTACTAATAGAAAAGTCATTTTTGATAGAGCGCACTTCTAGATAATTGCGTAAACCACGAGCATCGACCAAAAAATCGCCATAATAAAGTGTGTCTTGAGTAGGAGAGGAGTCGGAATCGGAGAATTTATAGATTCTTTTTTCGTAATTAATCCGATGGGAAATTCTAAAATTTCTATTCTTAATTTTTAGAGAATCATTGCTACGATTTAATCGAATATGTTGGGTATAATTCAGCGAACGATTTTCATGACGCGTCTTTGCATTTCCTGTACTTTCAAAAACATTGATTGAATATTGTTCCTGTAAACTATTTCCTAATTGAATTAAGGTATCTGTAGTTAAACTTGGAATAATTCCCCCATGATCTTGATGCTGAATTTCATTGAAGGTATAATTAAAAAATCCATTGTAACGATCATTTTTGCTTTTATACCATAAACCTGTGGAAAGAGAAGTATGACGAGCTCCCTGATAAGGATAAAACACATTTTGATTGAGGGCTAGAGCAGGATTGGGCAGTGAATGGATTAAGCGTTCATAATCAATTCCCAAGTGCAATCCACCATCAAAAGAACGATAAAAATTCGCTTGAATATCTGAGTCATTTTGCTCCGTACCTTGTGAATAATACAGATTGGTATAAGCAGGTTGTAAATTGAAAAAGCGAAAATCTTCTGGTTTTTTTTGATATAAATCATATTGATGAAAGCCTACATCTAAACCTCTACGAAAACGGGATTCATACACCAAAGGACGATGTGCAGATCCCATACTTCCTAAATTTGCATAATCATCTATTCCTTTTCGACTTGGATCATATTGCTGAAAATCATTATTGAGTAAACTATCAATAAATTCATATTCCTGAGAAGGATTAATAGGATAAAACCAAATCAATTTTACCGTATCAGGTACTCTTGTAAAAGGAAGCGTATCCAAAAATGTAACGGTATCAGGAACACCAGTCCCAAAACCCGTTGCAGGATCAGTACCTCTTATTTGTGCGTTTAAAGTAGTATTAAAAGAAAAGAACATTAGCAACACACATAATCTAAACAGGCTAGGACGAATGGTCTTAGCCTGTAATTTAGATTTATGTTTATGCTTTTCTTGCATCTACTTTTTATTCCTAGGAATTTGTTATTTTTCTAATAAAGCTGGATTCATGCCCATTTGGGAGAAACCACCATCATGATAAAGATTTTGCATGGTGACCATACGCGTCAAATCAGAAAACATCGTTACACAGTAATCCGCGCAAGCTTCTGAAGAAGCATTTCCAAGGGGCGACATTTTATCCGCATAGCCAAAGAAATCTCCAAATCCTTTTACCCCACTTCCTGCTGTAGTAATGGTAGGTGACTGAGAAATCGTATTGACACGAACCTTCTTTTCTGTACCAAAATGATACCCAAAACTACGTGCAAAAGATTCTAATAATGCTTTTGATTCCGCCATTTCTCCATAATCAGGAAAAACACGCTGTGCTGCAATATAAGTCAATCCTAGAATAGATCCCCAATCATTAATCGCATCTAATTTCCACATGCATTGCATCATACGATGAAAAGACATCGCTGAGATATCAAGCGTTTTGTGCATCCAATCGTATTTTGTATTGGTATATTCTCGTTTTTTACGCACATTTATGGACATTCCAATCGAATGCAAGACAAAATCTACTTTTCCACCCAAAATCTCCATTGACTTTGTAAAAAGGTGTTCTAAATCTTCATCACTGGTTGCATCGGCAGGAATAATTTCTGCATTGAGTTTTTCGCCAAGTGTTTTAATTGCGCCCATACGAAGGGCAACAGGAGCATTAGTAAGGGTAATTTGAGCGCCTTCTTCTACACATCGCTCTGCTACTTTCCAAGCGATAGACTTATCATCCAAAGCACCAAAGATGATCCCTTTTTTTCCAGCTAATAAGTTATTTCCCATGGTTTTGTTATGTTTTAATTTTTTTGAAAAAAGCAATTTGTTTAGGATAGAACTTCTACATCTTTCAAGATTAATTTGTGTCGTTCAGGGCCCGTTGAAATCATAGTTATAGGCACATTTAATTGATCTTCCAGTGCTATAATATATTCTTTAGCAGTTGAAGGTAAATCACTGTATTCCGTTACGTGATCGAGTGATTGATTCCAACCATTATAACTTTTATAAATAGGCGTTATAGGAACACTATTGATATCGTAAGGTAAATTTTGATGCTCCTCTCCTTCATATTCATAAGCGATTCCTGCTTGAATAGCTTCAAAAATATTGAGGACATCTAATTTAGTAACGACTAATTGAGTTACACCATTGAGCATGATAGTATATTTCAATTGAGGCAGGTCAATCCATCCACAGCGTCGAGGACGCCCTGTGGTAGCACCAAATTCTGCACCTTCTTTTCGGAGAAGTTCACCAACTTCATCTTCTAGTTCTGTAGGAAAAGGGCCACTTCCCACTCTTGTACAATAGGCTTTTGTGATACCAATCACCTCACCAATTTTACTAGGAGAAACCCCCAAACCAGTACATACCCCCGCAGTAACGGTATTAGAAGAAGTAACAAAAGGATACGTACCGAAATCAATATCAAGCATAGATCCCTGCGCGCCTTCTGCTAAGATACGTTTACCATCATTAATCGCTTGGTTGATATAGTATTCTCCATCTACTTGTTTCATTTTTCGCAAAACATCCAAACAATCAAACCATTTTTCTTCTTCTGCTGCTAGATCAAACTCAATAGCAGGATATAATTTGACAAGTCCAAGATGCTTTTCTTTTAGGGCTTGATAACGTTCTTTAAAATCGGAACGCATGATATCTCCTACACGTAAGCCATTTCGCCCTGTTTTATCCATATAAGTAGGACCAATTCCTTTAAGGGTAGAGCCAATTTTTGCTTTTCCTTTAGACGCTTCAGAAGCAGCATCAATATAGCGATGGGTAGGTAAGATGAGATGAGCTTTTTTCGCTACAAGAAGCCGATCTTGGTAATCGACATTAGCAGCTTTTAGATTGTCTATCTCACGACTAAGTGTAATGGGGTCGATGACTACACCATTACCGATTAAATTGATTAAATTTTCTCGGAAGATACCTGATGGTACAGTATGTAAAACAAATTTTTTACCATCAAATTTTAGGGTATGCCCAGCATTTGGGCCCCCTTGAAAGCGAGCGACGATGTCGTAATTGTTAGCTAAATAATCAACAATTTTTCCTTTCCCTTCGTCTCCCCATTGGAGACCTAAAATAACATCAACTGCCATTGGATATGGTTCGTTTTATTTTGAAAATGGAATTAACATATATTAAAAAATAAAACCTAACAGTTTTTTCTTTCTGCTAGGTTTATTTAGTATTTCTTTAAGTTGTTTATATACATCAAGTAATCTCATTATTCGGTGGTATAAATTCTTCTAAAGATTGATGAATGTTAAACATTGATTTCAATCGAGTCAATTCCAATACTTTTAAAATTGCATTAGATGGTTTGACTAAGTGCACACTTCCTCCTGAGCGCGACATTTTTTTCTTTATGTGTATCAAAAAATTAATTCCTAAGCTATTAATATATGGTGTACTCGAAAGATTGATTACTACTTTCTCAGATTCATTACTACTTATTTGTTGTAAAATGGCATGATTTGCCTCTTGATCTGAAAAATTGTGTTGGTCAATGTATTGATAGCTAGAATTAAAATGATACATGTGCCGATTTTTGAGTGATAGAATACAATAGAAGTTTTTTAGAAAAGTGAATCAAAAAACTTACCAAGTATTTTATTTGATCGTCACAATGATAGTTAATTTTATTATATTTTAAAAATTATTATTTGTATTTTATTGAACTTGTGTCTTTTCACAAGCTCCTTCGCATTTTCCGTATAGATTTAAAGAATGGTGGGTTACTTTAAAATTTAAAATCTCTCCCATCATATCTTTGATTTGTTGTACTCTTGGGTCACAAAATTCGAGTACCTTACCACAATCCACACAGATTAAATGGTCATGTTGTTTAAATCCATAGGATTTTTCGTATTGGGCTAGGTTTTTTCCAAACTGATGTTTCTTTACCAAATCACAATTGACCAGTAATTCGAGCGTATTGTAAACAGTGGCTCGACTAACTCGATAATTTTGATTTTTCATATGAATGTAAAGCGCTTCAGCATCAAAGTGATCGGTACGTTTATATATTTCTTCTAGTATGGCGAAGCGTTCGGGTGTTTTTCGAAAGCTATGCTGTTCTAAATGAGCAGAAAAAATATTGATCACTTCTTTTATGATATTTTCTTGCATTTCTGTATTTATCATCATAATGGTCGAATTAAATTGCCCACTTTTCTGAAACCGCAAAAAACAAAGATAGGGCTTATTCTTAGGAAATTATACCCTTTTTTAAAAAATAGATAAGCCTTGTTAGTAAGGGGATTAAAAAAAGCCAACTATTTAGAATAACAGTTGGCTTTTCAAGAAAGTTATATTTTTATTATTCTATTTCTTTTTGAATTTCTTCTTCTGATTGATTGGCAATTCCATTTTGACTGGCTTTAATATCGCTAGGTCTTGGACCAATGAGGCGTTCTACATCGGATTTAAGTAGTACTTCTTTTGCTAAAAGAGCTTGTGCTAAAATCTCCAATTCTTTAGATCTTTCTTTTAATAAATCTTTTGCTCGATCATATTGCTGATCTAATAATTTACGAACTTCATCATCGATTAAAGAAGCCGTCTCATCAGAATAAGGCTTGCTAAATTGATCTTGCATACCATAGAAAGAGACTTGCCCTACTTTATCATTCATACCAAAAACAGTCGTCATACTATACGCCATTTTGGTCACTTGATCTAAATCAGATTGCGCACCTGTAGATATTTTCCCAAAAATATTTTGTTCGGCGGCTCGTCCTCCAAAGGTCATACACATACGATCCAATAGTGCTTCTGTTCGCGTAATATATTCTTCTTTGGGTAGATATTGTGCATAGCCTAAAGTGCCAATACCACGAGGAACAATCGTTACCTTAATTAATGGAGAAGCATGTTCTAAGAACCATCCACACACGGCATGACCTGCTTCGTGATAAGCAATAATTTCTTTTTCTTTTGGGGAAATGATTTTGCTTTTCTTCTCTAATCCTCCAATCACACGATCTAGAGCATGATTGAAATCATCCATATCGACTTGCGACTTATTTCGTCGGGCAGCGACAAGGGCAGCTTCATTACAAACATTTGCAATCTCCGCACCAGCAAATCCAGGTGTCATTTCGGCTAGGGTAGAAGGATTAATTTCCTGACTTTTTTTGATGTTTTTAAGATGTACTTTGAAGATGGCTTCTCGACCTTTTAGATCAGGACGATCAATTCCAATTTGACGATCAAAACGACCAGGGCGAAGTAGTGCATTATCCAATACATCTGGTCGATTGGTAGCTGCCATTAAGATGACTCCTTTATCGGTACTGAAACCATCCATTTCAACGAGTAATTGATTTAAGGTGTTTTCACGTTCATCATTTCCACCTTGGAAATTACTTTTGCCACGAGCGCGTCCAATGGCATCAATTTCATCTATAAAAACAATACAAGGTGCTTTTTCACGTGCTTGTTTGAATAGATCACGTACTCTAGAAGCACCTACTCCCACAAACATTTCTACGAAATCAGAACCTGAAATAGAGAAAAAAGGTACACCAGCTTCTCCTGCAACCGCTTTTGCCAAAAGGGTTTTACCTGTACCGGGAGGGCCAACAAGGAGTACTCCTTTAGGTATTTTACCACCAAGAGACGTATATTTTTTAGGATTTTTCAAGAAATCAACCACTTCCATTACTTCTTCTTTGGCTTCTTCTAAACCAGCTACATCTTCGAAAGTAACAGAAACTTTTGCGTTATTATCAAAAAGAGTCGCTCTTGATTTACCAATGTTGAAGATTTGGGCTCCTGGTCCACCGGCACCGCCCGCCATACGTCGCATGACAAAGATCCAAATGAGGACAATTAAGAGAATAGGAATGACCCATCCCATAATTTGCCCCAAATAGTTGACTTCTGTACTTGATTCTAAAGGGACGCGATCAATAAGTGCTACATCTTTTTGAGCTTCATCGAATCGTGTTTGAAAATTTTCTTTTGAAAAGACTTCAAAATAAAAATGTGGGCCTTTTTCACCTTTTAAGCCTCCTTTATCTGCATTGTCATATTCAGAGAGGGCAGATTTTTTCAAACTGACGCGAGCAATTTTATCATTGACTACCTTTACAGATTTGACATGATTTTTATTCATCATCATCCAGAACTCATTGCTGGTGATTTTGCCTTTTGTACCTGTATTAAAGGTAAAGATATTTAGTGTTATTAAGAAGAGGGCGATAGCACCATAAATCCAATAGGAATTCAATTTATTCCCTGGTTTATTGGATTGATCTTCTTTATTATTATTATTTTCCATTTTAATTTGGATATATTGCTGTAACTATTTTCTAAAGTATAAACGCTTAGAATAACAATTCGTTAGATAAGTTTGCCAAAAAATCGACAAATTTTATAAAAAAAGCTATAAAGTTTCATATTCTGTGAAGATTGCATCACTCCAGAGGTCTTCTAGTTCATAAAAAGACCTAGTTTCTTTATGAAATACATGCACCACAATAGTAAAATAATCTAACAATACCCATAAGGCATTTTGTTGTCCTTCGATATGATTAGGAAGATTATTGGCTTCCTTTTTTAGACGCATATATATATTGTCAGCAATTGATTTTACTTGAACATTAGAATCTCCCTCACAAATCACAAAATATTCGGTAGGTGCTTCATCCAAATGTCGTAAATCAAGTTGCACTATATTTTTTCCTTTTATATCTTGGATACTGTCGACAATCAGTGCTAAGAGTTCTTCTGAAGATTGAATTTTAGATACTACTTCTGTTGGTGTATTCAAATTTTTAATTGATTTATTGATATGATTAGTGGAGATTACTTAATTTGTCCACCATTTTGATTAAAATACTATTGTAGAAAATTGTCTTTATTTGATTATGTTAAAAAATGTTAGATTAGTCTTTTTTGCATAAACACATAAAGGTAAAAAATAATTAGATAATTGAATCAAGTATACAACACACTTTTTGTGGGTAAAGTTCTTCATCATTTTGAACGTTTATCTTCTACCAATGCGTATGCATTAGAATTAACTACAAAAAGTAAACCAAGCGAAGGAACTGTCATATCTACGGATTTTCAAGAAGCAGGTAGGGGACAAATTGGCAGATCATGGGAAAGTGCAGTGGGACAAAACATCATGTGTAGTATTATTTTGTATCCAAATTTTCTTTTAGCAAGGGAGCAGTTTTTATTAAATCAGGCTGTTTCACTGTCGATTAAAGCTACTATTTCGCACTTTGGAATTGATAATGTGAGGATAAAATGGCCCAACGATATTTATGTAGACGACAAAAAAATCTGTGGAGTTTTAATACAAAATAGTATTTCTGGTAGACAACTAGCTCAATCAATCATTGGTATAGGAATCAATGTGAATCAAAAAATATTTATATCTGATGCTCCCAATCCAGTATCATTAGCTATGTTGAAAGATATATTTTTTTCATTAGAAGAAGTCAAACAAGTCTTATTTCATAAAATAGAACAGCGTTATCTTCAATTAAAAGCTAAGCATTTCGAATTAATAAAAACGGACTACCTGAGTAATCTATATCGTTTTCAACAAATGGCAGAATATGAAGGAGCTAATGGAGATTCCTTTTTAGCAAAGATTATAGGGGTAACGGATATTGGTAAACTACAAATGGTTTTGAAAAATAAAGAATTGAAGGAATTTGATTTTCAATCTATTCGTTATGTAATTCAATAAGAAAATTTACTATTTTTGAAATCCGCAAAAAGAATTATATTTGCATTTCCAAAAAAGGTCAATTAGCTCAGTTGGTTTAGAGCGTCCCGACATTGCAAATGTCGGGAAGGTCATTGGTTCAAAATTTAGTTAGAGTTAATATTATAAGATTATAAAGAATTGAAAACTTTGAAAGGTCAATTAGCTCAGTTGGTTTAGAGCGCCGCCTTGACAGGGCGGAGGTCATTGGTTCGAATCCAATATTGACCACTACTTACGTTTAAAAAACCAGATAATAGCTTTGTATAAGCTCAAACAAAAAGAATCTACTTACAGGGTAATTACTTCTACCTATTACTTACTTCTCTCCTTTATCTTTCTTTATCTTAATAACAATTTATCTGCTCAATCTTGGAATTTCAATTCACTCACCGTTGATGAAGGTTTGTCTCAAAATAGTGTGATTGATATTACTCAAGACTCCCTAGGTTTTTTGTGGTTAGCTACTCAAGATGGACTCAATCAACTAGATGGAACCAATATCATTCCCCATGAAAAATATTTTATTGATCGAACGGATACAGAGTCTTTTCGATTAGGGCGTTTATATACAAGTCTTCGAGATAAACTTTGGATGACCAATATCAATGGAGATTTAAGCTATTTTGAAAAGGATCGAACCATCATTTCTACTATTCCTGAGATTAAGGAAGGGAGTTGTATTTTTCAAGAAAAGAATCAACGCATCTGGATTGGCACTTTTGGAAATGGTTTATTTTGGATTGACGAAACATCCGAATTAAAATTAGTAGAAGGTACACAAGATTGGAAAATTCATTTTATCACTTCTTTTGAAGAAGGAACACTTTATATTGGTACAGAAAAGGGAATCTATACCATTTTATCAGAAACCTATTTTCCTAAAGCAAAACTGGTTTTCCCAAGTCTACAAGAAAAAAATATCAGCTGTATTACTCAAAAAGATGATCTGCTATACATCGGTACGTATGGAGATGGACTATTTATCGCTAACCAAAATGGTAGTTTACAACAACTGGATGATCTACCAAATACTTCGAAAGTATTAGATGTTCTAGCGGATTCTAAAGGGCGAATTTGGATCGCTACGTATGGGGACGGTGCCTACTTATTGGAATATAATTCCCTTATTCAGCACTTTACCTTCAGCCCTAAAAATAATTTTTCTATCAATTATAATGATGTACTCTGTCTTTTTGAAGATCGAGATGGAACAATTTGGTTGGGAACAGATGGGGGCGGCGTTTCTTATTTTAAACAAGAAAACAATCAATTTTACGGACTATCCAAAAATCAAGTCCCCAACAATATAGCAGTTGATGTTGTACGATCGATCAGCACCGATGAAAATGGAGTGATTTGGATAGGTACTTCTGGCAAAGGACTTACCTCTTATGATCCCCAAACTAAATTATTTCAAACCTACACAACCGCTTCAAGTGCTTTGGCGAGTAATCGAATTATGAGTCTTTGGCATGATTCACTGAATCAATTGTATATCGGAACACAAGATGCAGGCTTAATTGTACGAAACCTAGAAGGAAAATTTCAAAATCTTCCTAATTTACCAGGTAAAACAGTGTGGTCTATTCATTCCCAAAATCCAGATGAACTTTGGCTTTGTACTCGTACACAAGGCTTAATACGTTGGAATTCTCAAAAGAACACCTTTCAGCAATTTCAATATGCCGCCAATAATGTTCATAGTATTGCTTCCAACAATATACGAGTTATTGAACCATACAAAGCGAATTCTTTTTTTATAGGTACGCAAGAACGAGGCGTTCAGTTATTTGATCGCCCAAAAGAACAATTTAAAACGATACTACTAGGGGAGGATTTTACGCCAGCAAACATAGGAGCGATCAAAGATTTGTATTATAAGGATTCCATTTTGTGGATAGGTACACAACGTGCAGGTTTATTGGCTTATAACTTAAATACGCAAAGTACGATTCAATATCACCAAAGACGGGGCTTACCAAATAATGTAGTTTATTCTATATTAGAAGATAAGGAGAAGTACTTTTGGATTAGTACGAATAAGGGAATTTGCCAAATTGATCCTCAAAAAATTCTTTCAGAGCAATATAAGCAAGTATTACTAACACATTTCACCAAGCAAAACGGTTTAGTGAGTAATGAATTTAATACGGGTGCAAGTTACAAAACGAAAGATGGAACGCTTTTCTTTGGCGGATTGGATGGGGTCAATTGGTTTCAACCGCAATCACTTTTACAAAAGAATTCAACAACACCCATTGCTTTTTTGAAATTGATCTATAATAACCAACAAACTGTAAAGACCATTTCTTTATTGGATAAAACATCCGTTGATTTAGCCTATTTTAATGATAATTTCCAAGTACATTTTTCGGCTTTATCGTTTCCCAAAACAGAAAATATCGTTTACGAATATAAATTAGTCGGCTATCAAGATAATTGGTTGAATAATCAAAATTCAGGGATTGCTACCTTCTCGAATATCCCTTCTGGGACGTATGAATTACTTGTTCGTAGTCGCTCCACACAGGCTGAACCTTCCACTTCGTATCGGTTAAAAATTCATATCCAAACTCCTTGGTATAAATCTATTTGGGCCTATTTAATGTATGGTTTAGCGATTGGATTTATTTTATATGGTATCTATCGTTTTCAGCGCAATCGTTGGCAACTACAAACCGCGCTTCAATTGGAAAAACAAGAAAGCCGTCGTTTACAAGAATTAGATGCATTTAAAACGCAAGTTTTCACCAATATCTCTCATGAAATTAGAACGCCACTAACAGTTATCAGAGGGATGAGTCAAGAAATAGAATCAACGAATCGCAAAAATGTAATCCTTCGGAATACCGATTATCTGTTAGATTTGACAAATAACATTTTAGATTTATCCAAACTAGAAGCAGGTTTACTCAAAGCTGATTATATCCAAGATGATATTATTAACTATTTGCGGGTTTTGTGTGAATCCTTTGACTCTTATGCCAAATATAAAAATATACAACTCCAATTTGACACGAGTATATCGCATTTGAAGATGGATTTTGATCGAGAAAAAATTCGACAATTGATCTCTAATTTAATTTCTAATGCGATCAAATTTACGCCCGCCGATGGACAAATTTGGATGGATGTAAATGCGACTCATCAGCAATTAATGATTCATGTAAAAGATACGGGAGTGGGCATTCCTAAAGATGAATTACCGCATATTTTTAAACGTTTTCATCAAACCAATACACCACAAAAAAATACGATCGGTTCTGGAATAGGATTGGCATTAGTAAAAGAATTAATACAATTATTTGAGGGTACCATTCATGTAGAAAGTGAACTACACAAAGGCACAAGCTTTTCAATACGGCTTCCCATCTCGAATAATGCACTACCAGATAAGACTTCTGTTTCGCTTCAAATGCTTGTTCCACCAGATGAACCAGTGGAGAGCGATTTTTCTCCTAATAATGAAGAGACCTGTTCTATTTTAATTGTAGAAGATAATATTGATGTTGCCAATTATATTGCAAGCTGTATTGCAAATGATTATCATTACAAAATTGCAACGAATGGACAAGAAGGATTAAACTATGCACTAGAGCAAATTCCTGATTTGATTATTAGTGATGTGATGATGCCTGAAATGGATGGTTATGAATTGTGTTCTATCTTAAAAAAGGAGGAAAAAACCAATCATATTCCCATCGTTTTATTAACGGCAAAGGCAAGTCAAGCAGCGAAAATAGAAGGTATTGAACAAGGGGCGGATGTATATTTGGTGAAACCGTTTGAGGAAAAAGAGCTAATGATACAAATAGAGCGATTAATTCAATTACGTCAGGTTTTACAAAAGAAGTACCAACAAGAATTTAGTAATACATCAATCACTCCTTCAGCGCCAACTCCAACCTTAGATCCATTTTTACTTAAGATTAATACTGTTTTAGATGAAAATCTGACAGCAGAAGAATTTAGTATTCCTTTTCTTTGTCAGCAATTGGCACTCAGTCGAATGCAATTACATCGAAAACTAAAAGCATTGACCGACCAATCTACTACCCAATATATCACCAATTATCGCCTTCAAAAAGCACTCCCACTACTTCGACAAAAAGAGCTGACCATCTCTGAAATTGCCTATCAAGTAGGCTTTAATGACCCCAATTATTTTACCCGTTGTTTTGTGAAAGCTTATGGTGTTCCGCCTAGTGAAGTGAGTCAGTAATAGCGGATTTATCTACTATTTTCTTGCGTTTGTTATGTTAATGCTATTGATGTTACAATAGTTCTAGGTGAAAAATCAATTTTGCTAGTTATTGATACAATTGTCCTATTTCAATTTTAAACAACAACTGATCTTTGAAGTATTCTTTTTGGAAAAGGATAGTTTCTCTTTTTTAAAAACGAAATTAAATCTACACGAAAATGAAAAAACACTTTTATAAATATTTTGCACTGTTACTTTTGACGTGTTGTTTTGGATGGAATAGCCAAGCCCAAATCGTCGAAATTGAATCGACAACAGAAGGATTTATACTACCTCGAATGACAACTGCTCAGAGAGATGCAATTGGTGGACCAAACGGCGCGACGAATGGTACGATGGTTTTCAATACATCTACAGGAAAAATCAATTATTACGATGCCCTCAGTTCGAGTTGGCTAGAAGTTCAAGTAAATCAGCCTAACCCAATTATTACGTATTTCCTCACACTACCCAATGGTATCCAAACACTATTAAATGCAGGTGAAACGCCCCTCAATATCCTGAACGCTGGTGCGAGTATAGCTGATTTTATCGGATTGAAGTATCAAGGAGGACTTATTTTTTACATGGAAGCAAGTGGAACTGGTTTGGTTGCCTATTATCCAGAAAATGGAGAATCGACTTATTTAATGGGAGGAAGTACTGGTGCAGTACCAATAGACGTAGAAGGAGAATGGGGGTGTTATGGTACAGATATTCCTGGGACAGAAGGTACTGCGATATACACAGGAAATACCAATACAACTAATATTGCAGCCAACTGTAGTGGAGTGGATCTTCTTATACCTTATATCTATAATATGACGGTGAATGGATATGACGATTGGTTTGTACCTTCTGTAGGTGAATTACACGAAATATTTATGAAAATTGGCCCTGGTGCTAGCGGTTCTAACTATAACATTGGTGATTTTGATGGAGCTTTATACTGGAGTTCTTCAGGGCTAGGCGGTTTTGATGCTTATGTTGTAAATTTTTCTTCCGTTAGTGGAGATATATCTCTATTGGGTAAAGACCAATATGCGTGGTTTCGCCCCATTAGAGCTTTTTAATATTATTAACCTATTCAAAATTAAATACCACCCAAATGAAAACTTATTTATTTATTGTTATCACTCTGATAACCCCATTTTTTCAAACCAATACCCTTAATGCTCAATGTAATGCTGACGATTTTGCGGCATTACGAGCATTGTATTTTTCAACCAATGGAGCTAGTTGGTACATGACCCCCAATTGGGCTTTAGTTGCTGATAATGCAAGTCCGCCTGTGGGTTGTGACCTGTCTACACTCGAAGGTGTTTCCTTAGATGGTGCAGGTCGTGTATCTATTATCAATCTTATGAACCGAAATTTAACGGGGATTTTACCGACGATTGAATTAGTAGGACTTACCGAACTAACGATTTTAAATTTAGGTAATTCTACCGATGCTACAGTTACTGATCCACCCAATGATATAAGTGGATTCATTCCAGCCGAGATTGGTACCTTGTCTAATCTAACAGAATTAAGCCTTGCTGGAAATAGTTTCTCAGGGAGTATTCCAAGTAATTTTACGTCGCTTAGTAATTTAGTTGCACTCAATCTTTCGAGCAATAATCTAACAGGAGGAATTCCTTCAACGATCGGCAATCTAAGTAATTTATCCAATCTTACCTTGAGTAGAAATACGTTAGGTGGAGCGATTCCTACGAGTATTGGCAATTGTAGTGCTTTAGCTAATTTAGACCTAGGAAGATGTGAATTGACAGGAAGTATTCCTACCGACTTGGGAAATTGTTCGTTATTAAAGACAGTTCTATTGAATACTAATTTATTGACTGGAGCAATTCCTGCTAATTTTAGTGCGTTAGCAAATCTTGAATTTATTAATATGGGCGATAATTCATTAAGTGGAAGTTTACCTAGTTTTAGTGCTTGTCCCAATCTTGAAGTAATTTCACTAGCAGTGAATGGCTTCTCAGGAAGCTTGCCTAGTTCTTGGGGCAACTTAACGAACATTTATTTTATCAGTGTTGGAAATAATTCCTTAACGGGTACGATTCCTTCTTCTTATGATAATCTGATTAATTTACGAACCTTTAGTATACCTAGTAATGATATTTCAGGGATGCTCTCTAGTATGTGGGGTAATTTTACAGATATGACTTTTTTGAATGTAAACTCCAATCCCAATCTAGGTGGAGCACTTCCTTCTTCTTATGGCAATTGGAGTAATCTTGTTCAATTTAGAGCAGAAGATTGCAATTTTACGGGTACAATTCCTACGACTTATAGTGCTTGGTCAAATTGTGTGCAATTTCGAGTGGGAGGAAATAATATATCAGGTACTATCCCAGATATATTTACAAGCATGACGAATCTAAACTATGCGAGTTTTAATGATAATGGATTTACAGGTAGTATGCCCGTTTCTTTAGCTTCGCCCGATTCGTTACATAGTTTGTATATGCAAAATAATCAACTATCAGGATGTTTTCATCCAGATTTAGATTACCTCTGTACTACCTTAAAAACTGGACAATACAATATTGATTACAATGGGGTGAATAATTTTGATGCTTCATGGGATGATTTTTGTGCAAGTGGAGCGGGGATTTGCTCATCTGGATCAACTACCTTTTGTGAAATAAATAATGGTTTGCCCACGCATTTAGAAATAGATGGAAATGCTTGTGTAGATGGGGTCATCAATGCGTCAGAGGCATTACAACTTACTCCTCAATTTAATGAACCTACGAATCCAGCAGTTGGTTTGATGTATTTTGACGGAACGACCAATAAAGTACGGGTATGGGATGGTTCGGTATGGCAAGATTGCTGGTAGTCATTTAATATAGAACGTAAGTAGAATTGATATAAGTCAAATGCCTGACTCACCTAATTTATTGGATTAGGTGAGTTTTTTATTTGTAGAAGCATTGAGAAATTTCCTTCATACAATTTGTCAATGAATAATAATTTTTATTACTTTGCCTTCCGTTTTTATATTATGAAAAACAATCTTTTTAAAAAAGATATTTTAACATCGGAATGTAGCGCAGCCCGGTAGCGCACACGCCTGGGGGGCGTGGGGTCGCAGGTTCAAATCCTGTCATTCCGACCACTGATAATCAACGACTTACGGATATTATCCATAAGTCGTTTTATTTTTGTACTAGCTCAAGTACTAGTTTTATTATTCTTTCGTTTTTTGATTATCCCTATAATTAAGCTTTCTACAATTCCCACAACAAAATTTTGCATCTCTTCTTTTTACCCATCCAACCCCACCGCAATAAGCACATTTAATTTTGTACTCTATGTGAGAGCTTTCTTTATATTTATTTTGAGGTATCTCTTTTTCTATATATTCTTCAACAGGGTAATACATTCCTTGACGTTCATAATGTACTTTTTCTTGTTCATTATAATGAGGATTTTTGATAAGCTTATATTCATATTCTACATAGCGTATTTTCTTAAATTTTCTACGCATGGGGAGTTTATTATTAATAGACATTAATTTTAAAATTTAAACGACGGATATGTATGCAAAAAAAGTGACCTAAGTCACTCAAAAACAAAAAATCACTTTTCAACTTTTAGACCACTTTTTAAGCAGACATAAATTAGATTTTTCCGTCTAAGATGAAAAAATAAATGTTCGCAACTTGCAACGCCCTATATAGGCGGTTGCGAGTTGCAAACATGGTTTAAGTAATATTTTTAGTTAATCTAAAAAAGACGGTACGCCCTTCTTTATAGCGTTCTAAGTAAAAAGTATCATTCTGTTCGTCGGTAAATAACTGTTTAGTTTCTAGTATTTCTTTTAATCGTTCTTCAATAGTTCTAGTTCCACAATTAAATTGAGTGGTAAGTAATACTACAAGATCATTTTTTTGCATAGGAGACAATAATACCTCCTTTATTTTATTCTTTACTTTGCTAATACTCGCCTTAACTTGACGACTTTCTTTAGCTGTTAGAACTTGTTGCTGATCTGCTAAAACTAAGCCTTTAGCTTCTTCGGAATACATCATATAGATAGGGTCAAATCGCTTTGATTTTCTACATTTCAAATATTTGACCTTTATTAATTCGCTTTCTTTCGATTCAAAACCAATTTGTAAAACCGTACTGGATTTATTATTAAGTTCTGTTCCAAGATGCCCTCTTGCTTTATCGTTAGAATTTGGATTCTCATGTATGACACATAAAAAAGTCAAATTATACTCATTGATATAGCTATTCATTAAGTCGATTAACTTCATAGAACTTTTAGGGTCATTGAAGTTTTCAACACAATCTGTTACTACATCCAATACAATAAATAGATGGTCTTTTACTCTTTTCCTCAAATCATCTAAAAAATGTTTGAGTACATCAAAGCGATCGGTTCGGTCTATTTTTATTAATGTTATTGGAGTGAAATTTTGAATATCATCTTCTAAAGTAGTATTGGTAAGTCGCTTTAACTGTTGTAAAGCATAAGGCAATTGTTCATTTAAATTTCGTTCCGTATCTGCGAGTACACCATATATTTTATAATCTGCACTTCGCCTAAAATCTAAATGTTCATCTTTTGATGAAGGAGACAAAAGGCTAGATAAAATTACTTCTACTAAACGGCTTTTGTGTACCCCACTTTTACCTTGTACTACATTAATTGTATTTGGATAAATAATACCGTTTCCAAATCGAGTGAGTAGAGGTTTAGCAAAGTCGATGCGTTGCCTTGCGCGTTCTGTAACTGCTACGCTTAATGCCTTTAAAGAAGCGAGCGTATCTTTCTTTTCTGGGGTATTATTTAATACCTGATTTACTATGTCCTCCATGAGCTAAAAATTTTGGTGGATAAATCAATTTTTCGCTCTCGTAATTCGCTTAGTATGTTGATGATAGTATCTAAGTATAATAATTCATTTATACTTGATTGTTGATACAAGTCATCTAAGTCTTGGTTATTCTTTTCTAAAGTAGTAATCCTATTTTGGTAGGTCTTTTCTTTCTCTTGGTGATAATCCGCTAACCAAACCGAAGTTTCTAAATAGGCATCTTTGAGGTTTTCTGTAAAAATTTTAAAACCGTTTAAGGTGATTAATTCTTCTCGTAGATAGTGTAATTGCTTTAGTCGTTTTTGAGCTTGTGAATTGGATAACTCCAGTACTTCGTCTTGCTCTAATTTCAATACATAGGTTGCTTTCTTTTGTAAAAGCTTCCAATATTTCGTCAATTCTTTTTGATAGGCAGTTTCCCAAATGGCTAAATTCCAAGTTGGGGAAATTTGTGTATCTTTGGTAGTAGAAATCTTAACGGAGGTATGGTATGACGCACTCATATTTTACCTCCTTTCTTTTTGGATAAATAATTATCCATTGCGTTTGCTTCATCTTCTACCGTTGCTTTTCGTCCATCTTCAATCCATTGGATAAGTTCCGATTCTCGAAAATACAAACGTCCTGCGCGTTTGAAATGGGGAATTTCGCCCTTACTTGTTTTGGCGTAAATGGTGGGTTTGGCAATGCCTAAAAATGTAGTTGCATCCGTAATACCATAAATTTTGTCTTTGGTGGTATCTGCTGCATTTTTCGTGGGTACTACTGCGTCTATGGCAGTTTGTACGGCAAGCTTTACGATATTGGAAAGCTCGTCTTTTGAAGTTACAATAACTTGTACCATGATAAAAATTTTAATTTATTAATGGTTGCAAGTTATGGGTGAGTTTTACGTTCGAGAGGGTTATCGAGAGTCTCGACTTTTTGCAGATAATTCTTTTTGTTTGTCAATTTTCATATCAACAGCCTTGTTAAGTGTTTGATTATCAAGACAATTTACTATAGTTTTAATTTTTTCAAAGTCCTTGATGTTCTTTTCTATTGTTCTATGTATTTCACCGTCATTACGTTCATATAAACGAATATTATCCTCAATAGCTCTTTTATTTCTGCCTGTTAGAAATTGAATGAATTTAACTTTTTCAGATTTATTTTGAGTTTTGATAAACTTGTACTCATCATTTATCATAAGCAATAAACTAACTATTTGTGCAGTACTTCCTTGCTCCTTATTTTCATCTTCTTCAAGTTCTATATTGGGTACTCGTTGATTGGGGTTTTCTAAACTCGGTACGTTATAACGTTTAAAGGCATTATACTTTGCTATCATGTTTAGTATGTCTTCTGTACTTGCATCGTACATAAAACGAGTATCAGATTCATAATTTTTCTCATTGCCGTTTTCATATCGTTCAATGTGTTCTTTCTTCAGCTTAGGTATATCATATTCGACAAAACCATTTATACCTTCTTCAGGGAAATTTATATCTATTATATTAAAACGAGAAACTAGCCTTTCTTTAAAAGAATTGTACTTTACATTATATGAACTTGCATTCATATCGGAAGGTACTCTTTCGTTTATGATAGTGTCTCTTTTAAAATTAAGTTTTCTTATAAAATGATTTCTCAAATCATTTTTAGGCCCCCGTTTATGGATAACTTCATCTTGGAAATGTTGTTCTAAATATTGAGTATGATACTTAAATCGCTCTTGATAATAGTGTTCGTAATTCATAGTGTAGTAAACTTATTTTTATTCCATAAAATCTATTTTATCAATCTCTTTCATTAGTCGATCTGTTTCGGTCAGCGCGACTATTATTTTTTGATAGTGGAGTATATCATCAAAATCCAACGTACGTCCTTTACGGTCTTTGAGCCACTTTTGGGCAGGTTGATAGCCACCGATATAAAACTCCCATGCTACTAAGGGTACATTATCAAAATATTGTTCATCATTGATCCATACGCGCCCCTGTGTATCGCTCGTAGCTTCATAGCCAATACTTGTTTTGGTGAGCTTACGCGTAATGGTATTATCGCCATCTTTGGGATAGCTCGTGATATACTGCTCGACGCTGGGCGATTCTAAAAGATGGATTTGGCGTATCTCTCCGCCTAGCTTAACCATTGCCCAAAAGGTAGCCGTATCTTTGGGATAGGGTACTCTTGGAAAGTCGATCTTTAAAAACTCCTTATATTTTTCTCGATAGGTTGGCGAGTGTAAAACCGCATAGATATAGTCCAATATATCTATAGGGGCAAAGGTGTTTTTATCGGCTTCTTTTTCAGGGGTAAAGCTGAGGTTTATTTTGTCTGCTATTTCTTGTACTATTTTGGGGTCGAGATTGGGTGTTCTCCTAGTGTGTGGTCTGTCTTCTAAATCAAGTTGGGTTTGGTTTTTTTCGGGGTAGAGATAGAGGGGGAAAACATATCCTCCACCTAGTTTTTTTGCTGATGACAAGTAATTACCATCTAATATTTTATTACTTATAAATGAAAAGGTAAATTCTCTATGACATTGTTTAGAAACAACTAACCCGATATTATCTCGATAAAGTAAGTTTTTCATTGTCGAGTACATTGAACGACCTAGTAGTTTTTCGTCATAATAAATATGCAGTTTTTCAAAAGGTCGATAATTAACAATTTGTAATTTTGACCAATCTACTTTTGTGCTGTTTAAGCGTTCTATCAAATTATAGCCTGATGAATTAGTTACATTAAATTCCTTTATAAAATTTTCATCTATATCATTACTAATTACTTTTTCTATTCTTATTTTTAAGTCTTCTAAATTAAAATCAATAAATAATTTATCCCTTTTGGTTTCTATTCCTGATTTATAGTCAGTAAATAATAATTTTAATTGAAAGAAGGTATCATATGATTTTTGTAATGAAAAATCTTTTGGAGTGAAAAAATAATTAGGAGAAACTAGATCTAATCTTTTCCAATCCATTTGATTAATATAAGATTTATTAAGAAAATCATACTTTATTTTTCTACTACCGAATAAATCTTTACTAAAAACTTGACCTAGTTTACTTTTTGAGTTTTGTTTTTTTACA
>JAHDES010000056.1 GCA_020628645.1 Saprospiraceae bacterium | reverse complement strand
AAAAATTCTTTTCTTGCCTTTTTTGTTTCAAACTTTTTTATGAGAAAACCCTTTTACTTTATAATAGATATTTTTTCAATACTGATAATTTTATCTTTTTGATCTTTAATAATGATAGCATAAATTCCATTATCGAGATAAGAAATGTCAAATTTAGTAATAGGGTTTATACCACTTTTGATACGCCCATTTGTATTGTATATTTGAAAATATAATTTATGTTTCTCTAGAAAATCTGGTATTTCAAAATTAATATAATTACTTGTAGGGTTTGGATATAACGTAATTTTATTATCAAGAGTTAATGTTTCTCTAATAGAAGTGGTGAAATTATCTTCCTTTAATTTAAAGATTAATAGATTAGGTTTTGCAAAAGAAAAATTGGCAAATCCCGCAATAAATATATCCTTTTTTTCAGTTACTTCTACATATCTTAGTTGCTGATCCATTGAATTTTCTAAACTAATTTCTCCATGGTTATCAGTGTAATTAGTTTCTATTAATTCTAGGCAGTTATTTAATTTTAGAAATCCTGAACGTTTGGAACCAGTATTATCAAAATATTGACCTAAATTGATTAAGTAATCATCGACTTTAAAGGAACCGATAATACTACTTTCTTCGGAGTTTTCTGTAGAAATTTCGAATCCTTGACTTCCAAAGCTTGTATCTATATTTCCATTTAAATCTAATTTGGTAATAATAGCATTACTAATCATATTCTCAGATAAACTTGTACCACTAACTAACATGCAATTATCAATGACCTCTATTTCAGAGCTATAAAAATTATCACTTGATTGAATAGGTGGAATTATTGTAAGTTCACCATTATCCCCAAAAGAAAAATCTCTTATTCCCTCATTTGTCAACTTCGAAATGATGATATTACTTTTTACGCCATCATACTGGTTTTTAGTAAGATAAATAGAGTTATCATAATCTATTCCTAAACCAGTAAATTGACTAGAAATACCAACAGTATCTCTGTAAATTCCTGTAGAGTTGAATGTAGAATCTAGTGTGCCATTTTCATTTACTCTAAGTAACATCGCAGATCCATCTTCCGACCCTCCTACCAATATTTTATTATTGAAATCAAATCTCATTCTATTCCTTCTACCAAATGTAGAAAATTTTCCATTGTATTTATATATTCCTTGATTACCATAAGAAGTATCAAGATTTCCTTGTTCATCTATTTTAACTATTGCGAATGTAAGGTTAGAATTTAAGTAGCCTGCTATAAAAAGTAAAAGCTTGCTATCTTGCGTTTTTTCAACATCGAAGACTCTTGCATAAGTATTTTGTAAACCATTTAATTGATTTAAAAACATAATACTATTATCAAAAAAAGTACTATCTGGTTTTCCAAATTCATCTAATTTTTGCATTATAGGATAATGAACATTATTGATTTGTAAACTCCCAAAGACTAATAAATCTTTATCAGAAGTTTCCAATATTGAATGAACCCAGTAACGTCCTTCATCATGTTCTATCAACACCATACCTTCATTACCAAAAGAAGTATCAAAAATTGGAGTTTGACCAATTAAACTGTTTAAGTGGAGTGATAAGCAAATAATAAAAACAATAATTTTCATAACAGCTTTAATTTTATGCAATGTTATTCTATTCTGTGACTTTTATCACAAAAGGCATTCTTGCCTGTATCCCTTTAAAATCTTTGATATTTTTAATTTCTTGGTAGTAGGGATAAAAATCATGCAATTCTTTTTGAAGTAGCCCCTCAATTTGAGCATCTTTTTTGCCTGTGAGTTGATCCATTAATTCTTGAATAGGTTCTTTGATAAACGGATATTCTTTGGTGCGATATTCTTCTAGCTCCGCTAATTCTGCTGCGGTTTCTAGCGCATCTCCCAAACCACCAATTTCATCCACTAAGCCTAATTCCAAGGCACGTGAGCCCGTATAAACACGACCCTGCGCGATTTGTTCCACTTGTTCCACATTCATACCTCGTCCGTCTGCCACCCGTTGTTTGAAAGTCTGGTAGACCCGCGAAACACCTTCTTGAATGACTGCTCGTTCATCTTCGGAAATATCTCTCCCCAAGGAGATGCCCGCAGAATATTTTCCCGTACGAACGGTATCAAGTGTAATTCCGATTTTATCATTCATTAATTCTTGCGCACTTGGAATCGCACCGACCACACCAATTGAACCTGTAATCGTGCCTTCTTCAGCATAGATTTTATCAGCCATACAAGCGATATAGTATCCACCAGAAGCTGCCACATCGCCCATTGAAACCACGACAGGTTTTCCTTTTTCTTTGATACGCGTCATTTCTCGCCAAATATTGTCAGAAGCTAAGGCACTTCCGCCACCTGAATTTACGCGTAAAACGACGGCTTTGATTTTGTCATCTTTTCTGATCTTACGGAGTAATTTCATGTATTTTTCATCGCCAATTGTTCCAGCATTGCCCGTTCCTGTATTAATGCCTCCTTCTGCGTAGACAACGGCAATACGATCTTTAATTTTGTAATTGGTTTTCTTTACGCCTTTTTCATAATCGACGATATTGACTGATTTGAGTTTGTCATCTTCTTCTAAATCCAAACGAACGCGTAATTCATTAACGGCTTCATCATAATATCCAAGTGCATCTACGAGTTTATATTGAAGCGCATCTTCTGGACTTCTAATGGCCATTTGATCTGCTATACGACTTAATTCTGTTTTTGCAATGCCGCGACTTTCAGCAATATCGGTAAGGAAAATATCATATAAACCACTGATGTATTCTCGAATTTGGAGGCGATTTTCTTCACTTAAATCCGTTCTACGATAAGGTTCAGACGCGCCTTTAAACTTACCAGCATAAAAAACTTGCATCTTTACGCCCATCTTATCTAACATATTCTTAAAGAAAGTAACTTCAGAAGCAAACCCTCGAAAATCCATATCTCCTACGGGGTTTAGGTAAACTTTATCTGCTACACTAGCTATGTAATAACTTCCTTGCGTGTAATATTTAGCATACGCAATAATAAATTTTCCACTTTCCTTAAAATCAATTAAAGCTTCACGGATACTGGCTTTTGTTCCCATTCCACCACTTACGCTTGATAAATCGAGGAAGATTCCTTTGATTTTGTCGTCTTCTTTAGCGGCTTCCACCGCTTTTATCATATCGTGAAGTCCTAAAACCTTATCTGTTTCTAAGGCAAAATCATTGCGCTGTACATTATTTGATTTTTCTGGAATGGGATCACTAAAATCCAATTCTAGAATAGAGTTTGAACTTACTTTGACAGCTTGGTTTCCAGAAGAAGCTAAGCCTCCTATAACTGCTCCCATAATACCAAAAAGAGCGAAACCTGCTAATAATACTCCTAGACAAGAAGCAAAAACGTATTTGATAAATTGTCCCATACAATCTATGAAATTTAATTGATTAGTTGAATTAGAAAAATAGAAATCTAAACCAAATTTCTACATTTTGGCAAATAAAGCAAAGTAATTGAAAGAATGAAAATTAACGGATAGAAGCTCAAGTTTTATAGATAAAAGCCTTTTTTTATTCGAAATTGACAAATATCAAGGTGCTTTTTTGCCAATAGTTTACAAGTAAAGAGAAAATAATTCGACCTAAAATCAGGATCATAAAAGTAGGTACAATTCTTGCAATTTGAAATAAGATATGTTGTCTTGGTAGCCTTTTATAAGTAAAAGTAATTGAGGCAGTTATCATTCAATCATGATTTATAGTTCATAATCCCGTAATTGTTAGATTAGCATACTATGGAAAAGCAAACCTATTTTGCACATAAAATTTTATTGATCTTCTTTTTTTGTAATTATTCTTTGATCTCTTTTAGTCAGAAACTAGAAGTGTTTGGTACGAATGAACCACCTTATACCGTAGAAAATTTAATTAGCAATACTTTTCTTGGGCAAGGTGTAGAGGTGACTAATATAGAATACTTTGGTAATGAAGCTTCTGTTGGATATTTTCAACGCGGACAAAGTTCTTTCGGTATTGAACGTGGAATTATACTAACCACAGGTGTTGTGAAAAGTAATGCTTTTTCTATGATTAATGAGGCAAACGATGAAGCTTCTATAGATAATGATGTTAATACTGGAAGTTTGGGAACGGATCCTGATATTCAGGCAATCGCTGGAGCTACTATTGTTCATGATTTGATAAAATACGAAATTACTTTTCGTCCTTCTAGTGATGTGTTACGATTTAGATATGTATTTGCATCAGAAGAATACCCAGAATATACCTGCCGAGCATTCAATGATGTTTTTGGTTTCTTTATTTCGGGACCTAATCCAAGTGGCGGTAACTATGCGGGTGAAAATATTGCAAAAGTACCGGGAACTAATTTACCTGTAGCTATTAATAATGTTCACAATGGAAATCCACAACCCATTCCTTGTACACCCATAAATCCAGAATTTTATAATGATAACAGCGGCAGTTCGGATTTTATTTTTGATGCTTATTTGGATGTTTTTGAAGCGGAGGTTGAAGTCGTTCCCTGTGAAGAATATACGATCAAATTGGCAATAGCCGATCTTGGAGATAGTGAGAAAGATTCAGGTATTTTTCTTGAGGCGAAAAGTTTTAGTACACAATCACTAAATGTAGAAACAATTACGGCTAGCAATGATAATACATTAGTAGAAGAATGTGCAGAAGCAGAAATTCAATTTATCTTACCAGAAAATACGCCTTCAGATTTAACGCTTAATTATAGTGTAATTGGTACGGCTACAAATGGTGTGGATTATGAAGCCTTGCCTAATTCAATCACTATTCCTGCTGGATCGAACTCCAATAGTATCTTTGTTACTACAATTGAAGATGATCAGCTAGAACCTATCGAAACAATTGGGATTGATATACAAATTAATAGTTGTACAAGAGATACGTTTTGGTTAAATATCAAGGATAAACAACTTATTCCTCCAATGCTAGAGGACACGATCTTAATTTGTAATCCTGGTGAAGCTGTTCCATTAGATGGTACAATCGATGTAGCTGTAACAGAATCTCCTCGATTTGAAAATGATAATAATGTAGTAATCATAATGGATGACTTTGTTTACTATTCTGATATTACCGTTTCTGGGGTTACTCCAGTTGATTTAAATCCTAGTAGTTTACAATCCATCTGTATTGATAGTTTGACGCATAGTTGGATTGAAGATTTGGATATTTATTTGATTGCTCCAAGTGGTGTTTTTATAGAACTAACTTCAGATAATGGAGGAGATGGAGGAAATGGATTGTTGGAGGATTTTTATATACAAACTTGTTTTACTCCAACAGCTACTCAAAACATCAACTTTGGAATGGATCCAGGGGCTCCTGCAAGTGAAGTTCCTTTTACTGGTGAATATGCGCCTGATGGATACATGGAAGATTTATGGGAGGGTAATCAACCTGCTAATGGTACATGGCGTTTAATGATAATTGATGACACCCCCATTGGTATTGGTACACTTCATAAATGGTCGATTACTTTTAACTATGATTATTTCTTAAATTATAACTGGACACCAGCAACAGGATTGAGTTGTACGGATTGTCCTAATCCTACAGCGACTCCAACTACTTCTACGACTTATTATTATACAGCTTCAGATTCTTATGGCTGCGAAGTATTGGATACTGTCCATATCGAGGTAGCTTCTTCTATCCCAATGCCAACCGTAAATTGCGATAATACAAATTCAGGAGAAATTTTATTTACTTGGGATAATGTGGGTAGTCAATTTGAAGTAAACATTAATGGTGCGGGCTGGGTAAGCCCTAATCAGCCTCCCCTAAACCATTTGGTCACAGGCTTAATGATGGGGGAATCCGTGGATTTTCAAATTCGAGTCACTACAGATTGTGGAGATGGTCCCATTGCAATGGAAAGTTGTAGTGCTTTAGATTGTATCCCTTCTACGCCTTCACTAGATAATGTGAGTGCTGTAAATTGCCCTGGTGATTCAAATGGTAGTTTGACGGTATCTGCATCAGGTGGAACAGCTCCTTTTACATTTACCTTAAATGGAACAAGTAACGATACAGGGATATTTTCAGGACTAGAAGCAGGAGATTATACCGTTGATATTATGGATGATCTAGGTTGTCCTACCTCAATTGATGTGACGGTTCCAGCACCAGATACTCTTATGTCAGATCCCTTAATTGTACTTCCGATTGGATGTAATGGTGCTTTAGGATCAGTTAGTGTAGAATTAACAGGGGGAACAGCTCCTTTTACATTTAGTTGGAGTAATATGTCTACTGATTCTATCGCAACAGGTCTTATCAATGGTGATTATGATGTGACTATTACGGATGATAATGGTTGTTCAACCACTGATATGGTAACTTTAGATGAACCAATTTCTATTTTTAATTTAGCAGTTCCTACAGATGCACTTTGTAATGGCGAAGCCAGTGGTTCTATTGTATTAAATACTGGAGGAGGTGCAGGGAGTTATTCCTATGTATGGGATAATGGCATGACAGCAGATTCGATTGGTGGTTTAACGGCTGGAGATTATACGGTTACTATTACAGATGCTGTAAATTGTACTTATGAAGAGTCATTTACCTTAAATGAACCTTCCGATATTACAAGTACTTCATCTGCTTCCGATGCTACTTGTTTTAATACCTTAGATGGAAGTGTCAGTGTTACACCAATGGGAGGAACAATAGGGTCAGGTTCAGACTATACCTATTTATGGAGTAATGATTCTACTACTTCTAGTATACCAAGTATTGTTGCTGGAAATTATTATGTAACGATTACAGATGATAATGGATGCGAACAGATAGATTCCGCTTTAGTTAATTCTCCACCTGCCATTAGCACAATTCCCGATACGATTAATGTAAGTTGTTTTGGTTTAACCAATGGGGAAGCAAGTGTTACTTCAAGTGGAGGAACAGGTAATTTGACATATTTATGGGATAATGGCGTTTCAGCAACCTCAATTACAGATCTTCCAGCAGGATCGTATACAGTTTTAATAACAGATGAAAATATGTGTACAGATTCTGTGACGATCGAAGTCCTTCAACCAGCGGAAATTGAAGTCGTTGTGGATTCTATGGGAGTGGATTGTAATGGAGCAGCTAATGGAACTATCGCTATTACGCCAAGTGGTGGAAATGGTGGCTTTTCTTTTGAATGGAGTGATGGATCTACTAATGAAGACTTGAGTGGGGTATCTGCGGGTATTTATGGTTTAACAATTACAGACAGTAATAATTGTGAAACACAAGAATCTATTACACTTCAAGAAGGTGAATCTATACAAAGTAGTTATGCTGTAACAGATGTAAATTGTTTTAGTGAATCTACAGGTTCGATTACGGCCAGTATTTCAGGTCCTTCTGGTCCATTTTCTTATCAATGGTCTAATGGTGCGGATTCTCTTACTCTATCTAATGTAGAGGCTGGTACTTATTTTTTAACGATAACAGATGTAGATAATTGTGATAAAATAGATTCGGTGGTTGTTGCACAACCTATTATGGAAATTGATGGTGCTGCTGAAGTAACTGATGTAGAATGTTTTGGACAAGAGACAGGTACGATTATCGTGGAGGGATTAGGCGGAACAGCTCCTTATACGTATAGCATCAATGGAAGTAATTTTGGGCCTAATAATACTTTCGTCGGTTTGGGAGCTAATGAATACTATGTCTTTATTCAAGATGAAAACGAATGTGTTGCTAGTTTACCAATTACATTGAGTATTAATGAACCACCTGAAATAGAGGTCGAATTGGGAGATAATTTTACAATTGATTTAGGAGAATCAGCTAATTTAAATGCTAGCATCTTTAATACTGTGGGGAGTACTTCCATTGAATGGATTACTCCAGATACCTCGATTATAAGTTGTATGGATTGTCCCAACCCTTTGGTCAATACTATAGAAACCCAAACATTTGAAATTGTAGTGACCGATGAAAATGGTTGTATCGGACAAGACCGTATTACTATTTTTGTCAATACAGAACATGAGGTTTTAGTACCAACAGCTTTTACTCCAAATGCAGATGGATTTAATGATCTATTATTGGTTCATGGTACAAGTTCAATGGTTAACCAAATTCTAAGTTTCCAACTATATGATCGATGGGGTGAATTGGTTTTTGAAGATAAAGGATTTACTATAAATGACCCCACAAGAGGATGGGATGGACAGTATAAAGGTAAGGATATGGTTCCTGGGGTTTATGTTTGGTATGTAGAAGTACAGTACATTGATGGAAGCACGAAAGGATTCAAAGGAGAAACAAATTTACTTCGTTAAAGATATGGTGTACTAATTTTGCCTTAGGACTAGAATTCTTAAAACTGGAGTCATCTCTAATTTTTAGTGAAAATTCAGTATGAATAGGTGAAAAAGTGAATATGAAAAACGCTAAAAGCGTTTTTCGTGGATAAATATCCACTTATGCACGTGCCAGAGGGACATTATTTCACATTTTACGATTGAAAAGCAAAATATATCCACAAAATTTGGGATGATTCATGTTTTTATTTTTGAATAATTGGATGAGATAGACCGATAAGTATGTTTAACCCCTCGTTAAAAGACTCCATAGCATCCGTATAAATATTATTTAAACCAAAGGCATAATTGAGTTCTATATTAATTAAATGTCGATTCGCTATTTCTTTTTCAAAACCAATCGCAAATTGTGGCCCAAAATCCCACCGTTCCAGTTGCTCTTTAGCTAAATCGACGACTGCTGTAGTTTTTGTGCGAATAGATTGCCATTCGGTATATCGGCCATACATCAGGTAAGCTGTTGTCCACCCCAATTTACCATAAAAGGTGTTTTTTTGGAGAGCTAATTTCATTTTTAAGGCAAGAGGAAAATGCAAATAGCCTAGTGTATTGGTAGTATAATAGGTAGCATCTGTACCTTGTCCAGTATGTGTTAGTTGTGTACCCTCAATTTGAAAAGTAGGACTAATACAAAGCCAGAGTTTCGTATTTATTGGAAATTCTCCACTTAGAAGAATCGTAGGGGTATAGTTTGCATTAGGTGCAACCAATAAAGATGAATTGTCTCGTGTAAAGAACACTAAAGAATTCGATTGATGAACCCCACCTTGTAATCCAATATAAGTTTGTCCTTGTAATAGGTAACTACAGCCCAAAAGGGTGAGCACCAGTACTTGTTTGTAAAAACAGTCTAGTTTTTTCGTTCGCATTAATAATCCAAAATTATATCTGAGAATACTGCTTAAACGATTGAATACAATTATTATTCTACAAAAAGGAAGATATTAACATAACCATTCTATTATTTACTAGCTGTTCATCCGCAAGCAGTTCACAAGCTTACGTTCATTTATGCTTTTTCTGACGGAAAAATAATTTTCATAGTATTCAAAAAACTAAATTCAAACAGCTTCTTAAATTTTGATGGATTCATTACCTTTATTGTTCTGTTTAGCAATTTTCTAGTTTATGGCAATATGTCCTCAATGTCAAACCCCAAACCCCTCTAATGCACTATTCTGTATTCAATGCGGCTTTGATTTTGCTAGTATGAAAAGAATTTGTCCTCAATGTCAATTGCCACAAGCAGTACAAGCCACTTCTTGCACCAATTGTAATCATTCTTTTTTACTTCAAGAAGACGAAACTTTTGAGAAAGAATTCTTAGGACTTTTTTTAAAACGAATTCGTAAACGCGTAGTTGAAGATCACCAAGCTTCTAATATAGAAGAATATTTACAGCTTTTTTACACCAGTGGGTTTAACAAACAACTATTAGAAACAGGAAGACAACTAAAACAAGAACTATTCGAACAAAATGAATTGTTAGGAAAGACTATTGAGTGGGATGATCAACACCATTTGATGCTAGAGACTGTAGAGCAGCAAGTAGATTATTTTATTATCCATTTTTGTGAGGCGATAAATGAAATTGCGCTATCTCAGTCGATCTTAAAGTATGATTCCACACGATCAGAAAAACTAGATTTTCCATCTTTATTAAACGATTTCCTTCAGCCAGAAATAGCCGCCTATACGATTCATAGTAATTTGCTTAATTTTTCCAAAATGCAAATTAAAAATGCGACTACTCTTTATCTCTTTCCAGCTACAGATGAACGAATTTTCTTGATGGGAGATTTAAGTATTCGACAAAATGGGAAAGTGGGATTTGCCTTTACAGATAAAGCACTTTATTGGAAAGCTCAATTTCAAGAAGCTGGAATATTAAATTATAACAATATTTCATTAATTGAAGTAAAGAAAGATTGGTTGTTATTGAATGGGCAATTCTTTTCCGTTTCTTCATCATTTAATTTAAGAACAGTTTATTTATTACGTTACCTAAGTCGTTTTTTCGATAAATAGACTTTAAATGATTTTTTTCGAACTTATACAATTCCATGAGGAATATATTGTCACTTTTGCTATAAAAATCACATTTTAATTAGTAATTATTTTACAAAATCACTTTTTTTTTGTAATATTGTTATTCATAGACAAACCATTAACAAATTACAGGCTAGTATTCAATCCCTTTAAACACACCTAATCGAGACCCCAAATAGTATCTTATCGTACATTTCAAGGCATTCTAGAACGTACCACCTATTGCTCGCAATAGCTTATAGGATATTATTAATCATGAAGAACTAACGCACAATCATACTATGAATAAATTAACACTATCACCAAATGTTGCAATGGCTTACGATATTGTTGAAAAAGCCAAAAGCAAACGACTAGCACAAATTAAATTAACCAACAAGACATTAGATGGAAGAATCATTCGTGATAAACACGGAGAATACCTTCACTTTGGTTCATCTGGTTATTTAGGTTTGGAATTTCATCAAGATCTCATTGAAGGAGCAAAAGATGCTATTGATCAATATGGCACTCAATTTTCTTGTTCTAGAGCTTATATTTCTATTCCTTTATATGAAGAATTAGAAGATCTTTTCCATCAAATTTTTGCTTATCCTTCAATTGTTCTACCAACTACAACCTTAGGTCATATTTCTAACATTCCATTATTAGTGGGAAGTAAAGATGTAATTATTTTGGATCATTTAGTACATAATAGTGTCCAAAATGCTTCTAAATTAGCAAAAGTAAATGGCACTCATATAGAGTTATTACGGCACAATAATATGAATATTCTTGAGCGTAAAATCAAAAAACTTCAAGATAAGTATGAAAGAATTTGGTACATGTGCGATAGTGTTTACTCTATGCAAGGAGACTTTGCTCCCTTAAAAGAAATAACAACCCTACTTGATAAGTATTCTAATTTTTATGCATACGTTGATGATGCACATGGCATGAGTTGGGCGGGTGAAAATGGTGCAGGTTATGCATTAAGTCAAATTGCTTATCATGAGAAAATGATCTTAATCACCTCTTTATCAAAAGGTTTTGCTTCTGGCGGATCAGCATTGATATTCCCAAATGAAGAGGTAAGAAAATTGATACGTAATCTAGGGTCTACTTATATTTTTTCAAACCCTATTCCTCCGTCGGTACTAGGCGCGTCAGTAGCTTGTGCAAAAATTCATCTTTCTGAAAAGATAGATTTATATCAGAAAGAATTGATGGAACGAGTGGATTATTTCATAGAACGAGCTGCGTATTATGATTTGTTTTTACCAAATAAAACTAGATCTCCTATATTTTTAATTGGTTTAGGGAAGGTAGAAATAGGCTTTAAATTATGCCAACATTTAAAAGAAATAGGATTTTATACCAACCTTGCTATGTATCCAAGTGCTCCAATAAATAAAACAGGCTTAAGGGTTACAGTAAATCGACATCTCAATTTTGAGGATATAGATAATTTGTTGAAAAATATAAAAGAGTTATTGGATCTTTATATGCGTGAAGAGAATTTTTCTAAAGAAAAAATTATAGCTGCTTTTTCAAAATAAAGTGCTCTACTTTTTGGATAAATTTATTATTGTGACAGATTTTCCTGTCACAATAGTCCTTTTATTTTCCATTTTAAGTGCTAATTAAAAAATAGATTATATCGTATTTGAATTCAGCTTTATGAATATTCAAAAATGATAAAATCATCTATATCGTCTATATTTGAGTTTCTGATACCTAGTGGGTTAAAGAAAGAAAGATACATTCATATTAAGGCTATTGCCCTTACTAGTATTCACCTGTTCGTTATATCTATTTGTTTCATTTTAATGATAAGTAGTAGGGTTTTCCATACTAACTTTACAGAAGGAGTACCTATAGAAATAGGTGTCGTAGTGTTAGGCGGCTTGATTTATCTATTTAAACGATATGGTAATCTGGTACTTTCTGGAAATTTATTAGCTTTTCTTTGGGCTGCTGTACTTACCATAGGAGTTTATGAAACTGGGGGCTTATATTCAGATAATCTATTGTGGCTTTTAATAGCTCCATTAATAGGTCTACTTTTTGCCAATCGAATGTCGGGTTTAATCTGGGGAATGTACATTATTGCGATTACAACCCATACTTATTTTATGGCTGTTGGAAATAATATGCTCCCTCAAGATCAAATCCCTTCTTTCAGTCCAGATTATTATTATGGAAGTTATACGCTATTGTTTGTTACCATTATAGGAATCATTTTAATATTTGAAAAAAATAAAGCAATAATTATAGAACAACTTCATCAAAAAAATGATGAACTAGAAGAACAAAAGAAAATCCTAGAACATCAGAAAATAGAACTCCAACATCAGGCGGAAGAATTGAGACTACTAAGTGCAGAACTTAAAAGCTCTAATCAAGACTTAGAGCATTTTGCTTATGCTGCTTCGCATGATTTGAAAGAACCCCTACGAATGATCAAATCGTATCTTGGATTTATTCAAAAAGATCAAGCAATACAAGCAAGTGCAAGCTCACAGGAATTTATGAATTATGCTACTAAGGGAGCAGATCGAATGGAACGCCTACTTACTGACTTATTGAATTATTCTCGTGTTGGGCGTGTAAATCTAGAAAGTACTCCTATTGATTTAAATGACATTTTATTAGTGGTATGTAATAATTTGATGGCTAAAATTAATTCTAATCAAGTTGAAGTACTATACAACAACTTACCTATTGTTCTTGCGCCTCAAACATTGCTCATACAATTATTTCAAAATCTTATTTCAAATGGTATAAAATTTCAACAAGCCAACAGCCGTCCCATTATTCAAATTGCAGCAGTGAATTTTGATAAAGAAGTAATGATTAGTATTAAAGATAATGGTATTGGTATCGCAAAGGAAAATCAAGAAAAGGTATTCAGTATTTTTCAACGATTACATACCCAAGAAGAATATGAAGGTTCAGGAATTGGCTTGCATACTTGTAAAAAAATTATTGATAATATTGGAGGAAAGATATGGCTACAATCCGAAATGGGAAAAGGCACTACTTTCTTTGTAACTTTACCAAATTATCAGCATAATGAAATGAAAGCAGGACAACCGAAAATGAATGAATCTATTCAAACGGCAAGTTCTATTTCCCCAAATAAAAGAAGCCTATTAGGAGCATAGCCTAACAGACTTCTTGTGATTTATTTTTTAAATTGATTAAGGGAAGATACCTAATGCCAAATAATCACTGCTGATTTTATTTAAGGCACTGATAAAAGCAGCCGTACGTAAATCTTCTACTTTTTTCTTCCTTTTTTTAATTTCTCGTATTTCTTGATAGGCGGTAATCATAGTTTCTTCTAGACCAGATCGTACTAAATCTACCTCATCAGCACCTTTAGTCAGAAACTCGCGTTCTTTTGCCCCAATTGTTTTTCCTGTTAATCGCTCAACAAGATTTACCAAATTCATGTAGGTATTATGGTTAAAACGTTTTTCCATACGTCCGAAACGCATGTGTGATAAATTTTTCAACCATTCAAAATAAGAAACGGTTACCCCCCCAGCATTAATATACATGTCAGGGATGATCATGACTCCTCGTTTGATTAGTTTTTCTGCTGCTTCTGCTGTTACAGGGCCGTTCGCTGCTTCTGCGATAATTTTAGCTTTTACCCGATCTACATTATCATTGCGTATTTGATTTTCTAAGGCAGCTGGAATTAAAATATCACATTCTACTTCCAGTACTTTTTTACGCTGATCCATGTTTTGGGCGCCTGGAAAATCCATGATAGATCCAGTTTCTTTACGATGCTTCATTAGTGCATCTATATCAATACCATCTTCACTATAAATAGCACCTTCATATTCTGCTACCGAAATAATCTTTGCTCCACCCTCTTTTTGGAAGATAGAAGCAGAATGATAACCTACATTACCCAGCCCTTGAATAGCTACAGTTTTACCTTCTAAACCAGTAGTAAGCCCTAGTTTTTTCATATCATCTTTATAACTGACGGCTTCTCGTACACCATAGTATACCCCTCGACCAGTAGCTTCACTACGACCTCGAATACCATGTTGCGTTACGGGTTTACCCGTTACACAACCTGCAGCGTCTATTTCACCACCTTTAAATTGCATATAGGTATCAAGGATCCAAGCCATTTCTCGTGCCCCCGTTCCATAATCAGGAGCAGGCACATCAATACCAGGACCAATAAAATTTTTACGGATTAATTCAGCGGTATATCGTCGAGTGATTTTTTGCAATTGAGCAGGCGTATATTCACGAGGACTAATTTTTACGCCTCCTTTTGCTCCTCCAAAAGGAACATCAACGATAGCACATTTATAGGTCATTAAGGTAGCCAAAGCCATCACTTCATCTTGATTTACCTTTTGGCTAAAACGGATTCCACCTTTAGTTGGTAAGCGATGGTGAGAGTGTTGCACCCTATAAGCTTCGATTACTTTATATTCATTTCCAACTTTGATCGGGAAATGAATTTGATAGACTGAATTACAGATTTTGATCTGCTCCAGCAATCCTTTGGGTAAGCCAGTATGAATAGCGGCTTTATCAAAGTTTTGATTTACACTTGCTAAGAAATTACTCATTATCAATAATTTGGTTCTCTAATTTGTTTAATTTACGTTCTACATAAATAAGGAAAAAAACGATACCAATGAATATAGCGACTAAAACAGCTACTACTACGTATATTTTTCCTATACTTTCGAAAAAATCAGGATTTTCAGTTTGGGAAAATAATGGGGTTAAGGCAACTAATGCAAAGAAGGTAATGCTTGAAATTAATTTTTTCATTAGCATAAAATCTAATTCCTTTAATAATTGAAAATTAAATGAAGATGATAATTCGTTTGCAATGCTAAAAGTCGTTATTTTTTCTGAAAACCTTGTTATTAGCGATCAATTATTTTGAGAAATGATAGGACATAAATAGAGCCGAGAGCGTAGGAATGCGTGTGATACTTACAAGAAAGGCAGTATTTTAAAGTAATAAGAATTTTTTGTGTGGTACACACTCCTTTTATTAATAATTCCAATAGGGCTTTAGTTTGTTTATATGAAATCGTGTTTGACGGCATATTTGACCAAACCTGCAATTCCTTTTACTCCAAGTTTACGGAATAAATTCTTTTTATGTGTTTCTACGGTATTAGAACTTATAAAAAGTTCCTTGGAAATTTCGGTGGTACGATATTCCATGGCAATGAGTTTGAGAATTTCACGTTCTCGTTTTGTCAAGGATATAGGTAAAACAGGAGCAGTATTCGTATTATTATTTTGGCGTTCGCTTGATACTTTTTTCAATTTTTCTTTAATTTCTTGACTATAATAGTCTCCACCAAAATGAATAATTTTAATAGCACGAATGAGTTCTTCATCACTCGAATTGGATTTTAGGATATAGCCCTGCGCGCCAATCTTCCAAATTTCCCGTACCAAGCGAGAGTCATTATGGCTAGAAATAATTAAGGTTTTAATTTTTTGATCGGAAGAATTAATGGACTGAAGCGTTTTCACTCCATCTAATTCTGGCATATTAATATCCATAAGAAGGACATCAGGTACAATATCATTCAACTTTTGTAAAAGTTCATTCCCATTGTAGGCTGTACCAACCACTTCTATCTGATCATCTGTGGATAAGAGCGAACGAATGCCATCAACCAATAGTTTATGATCATCTACTATAAAAACTTTAATTTTTGAACTCAAAATAGTTATTTTAATTGTCAGTTGGAATTTCCCTATGTTGTGATTGGTATTTGGGTAGTTATCGTTATTTTCTCAATTTCAAAAAAGAACTTATATTTTTGATTTAAATTTTAGAGGTACATTCAAAATGACGGTTGTTCCCTTTCCAAGATGAGAATCAATATCAAAAGAACCTCCAAAAAAAGCGATTCTTGATTTTATACTATTAAGACCCATCCCAAAATTGGGGTTTTTAGGATCATAGTTAAAGCCTTTTCCATCATCTTCAATCAAAATGGTTAGTTCTTTTTCATGTTCAGTTAGTTGTATCGAAATTTCATTTGCATCAGCATATTTTATGGCATTGCTCAGGGATTCTTCTACAATTCGGTATAGTGCCAGTTCAAGTTCTTCCTCTAATCGCTCTTTTAATCCATAAATATCCGTCAAAATAACAGTTTTAGAAGTTCTAAACTTATCTGCTAGAAAGTTGATGGAAGCAGCTAAACCGAATTTTGTCAAAACAGGAGGCATCAATTCATACGCGACTTCTCTATTGTATTGATGTGCTTCTTGCATTAGTTGACTAATCTTTTCAAAACGAGCCATTGACTCATTTGATGTAAAGGTAATGTTTTTTCTTAAACTATTATACTGCATACTAATTGCAGACAATAAAGACCCCATACTATCATGTAGCGATTGAGCAATACGTTTTCGCTCTTTCTCCTGTCCATTTATTAAAGCATTGATGGATTTAACTTCAATTTCTTTTTTTAGGGCATTTTCTTTTTCAAGATGCAATTGCCTTTCTTTTAAGGCTAAAGTCCGTTCGGATTGTGTTTTTAAATATTGATTGTATAAGAAAAATCCGATAATACCAATAAGTAATAACCCAATAATGACTATAAATCGATTTCTTCTTGTTTTTGATTCATTTTCTTTTTGGAGTAGCTCATTGTCTTTTATGAGTAGTTGATTTTTATATAAGGCTTCTACTTCTTCAATTTCTTTACGTTTTTCAATAGAATTAAAACTATCTTTTAAAATTCTGTATTCCTTATGGTGAAATAATCCTTTTTTTGTATCTCCTAAGCCTTCAAAACTCATTGATAAACTAGCATGGGCATTTGAGCTTAGCGAAATATTTTTACTAATTAAAGAAGCTTCTAATGCTTGCTGAGCATACTGAATAGATAATTGAAATTTCTTTTGTTTATTATACAATACTGCGATATTGTAATTAGACTGAGCTATTCCTTGCTGATCATTTCTATTGGTATATAATTTTAGAGCTTTTTGAAAAGCATTCAATGCTTTATCATAATTTTCTAAAAATTCAGAAGCACTACCAATGATATTAGTAATTGTTATCATTTTTAGTGAATCTCCTAAATCATTATATCCTTCATAAGCTTCGTTAAGTATGTTTACTGCTTCTTTTAATTGATCTTTATTTTGAATTTTTAAGGAATCTTCCAATTCCATGTATTCATAGACTAAATAACGACCATAGATAGTTTGAACAAATACTTTCTTTTTCTTTGAGGTAAATTTATCTTTTAAATCATAGCAAGCTTTATAATATTCTTTTGCTTTAATAGGTTCTTGTAATCGTTCATAAATACTTCCTAAAGCATTATAAAAAGAAGACATTAAATCGTAGTCTTTTATATTTTTAGCTATTTTTAATCCCTCAATACTAGCAGTAGTTGCTTTATTATAATTGGATTTTGTTTGATATAGATTATTAAGACTTAAAAAAATTGTCGATTTTAAATAACGATCCTTTTCATTTGTTCCAAGTAAACTTAAAGCTTCCAAAAAATATTCTTCTGCTTCATTATAAAAAAAGGCATAATATGCTAATAAACCTTTCGTTTTTAAAAACCTCGCCAATTCATAATCATTATTTACCTGATATAAAATTGGTTCTACTTCATTTAAGTACCTACTAGATAATTCGGTGTCAGCCCTTCTATAGTAATAAGCTAAATCATTATAAGCAACTAATCGAACACTATCAGGGAATTCAATTGAAAGTTGTAATTTTATACTATCAATTTCTTCCTCAGAAAATTGACAATAAACATGACCAGTCTTCAAAAGGAGAAGTAGTAACAATATGCCCCTAATCTTCATAAGTGTTTTTGATTTTGGTATATTGTTACTAAAGTAAATATTAAATCAATAGCATAAAAATCTAGAGATGTATTTCGATTTATCAATTTAATGTGGTTTTGAGAACCTTTTATAGTTTTAAAACCACATTAATTTTTCAAATTAGATCTTTTGAAATACATCTTAATGATTCCTATGACTATGGATGCTCCTCTACGATAGTATCTAATGTATTACCGCCATTCTTTTTTGCCTTAAAGGTTTCCTGGCGATTAGGTGCTCCTCCTGCTCCTTTTATACGAACTAAAAGGCGAGCTTCTTGCCAATTTGCATTAAGATTGGCAATGTCATTATTAAAGGAGAATACATTATTAATCTTAAGGACATCAGGTGCTTTATCATATTCTTTTTGGGAAACAATTTGCTCTGCACAATCAACTATGACATTGACATAGTATCCATCAGTGCCATAAGTTGTATTACACTTTAAATTGGTAGTACTATCTGCATCTAATTTAATAATTGAAGTGTTCGCCGCATTTTTTCCAGTTAATCGTAAATGAAAATTTAAACCGGGTGCATTGTTTTGAATGCAAAAAGTAGATTTTGCAATATAAGGGGTTGTAGGCATAATAAGATAGTTTTAAATATTAATGAATAAGAGATCATAGAGATATAATATAGTTGTTGTTTACAGATTACTTAACTTTTTAATTCTTTTGTACAAATAGAAAAAGACTATCTATACCTTATTAATTTTGTATGACAAACAACTTTTTCTTCCCTATGTTTTCATAAATATACTGACATAATCTTCCATAACTGCCTCTAAAAATGGGTACTTTTAAAACTCACCAGAAATGGTGACAAAAAAAGAGTTGCTTAAACAAATTAAACAACTCTTTTACGAAAAGGAAATAGTTTCCCTTATTTTATTATCAATTTTTCACTCCAAAAACGATCTTGTTGAAGGAATGTAATTAGATAAATTCCTTTTGTGAATGTACTTGTATTTATTTTTTCATAATTTGATGGATTTGATACACGAACTACTTGGCGACCATCAATCGTACTAATCTGAATATTTTCTACTGCTTCTTCTAATTCTATTATCAATTCTGTCGTTGCTGGATTAGGGAAGAAACGAATTTGATCTCCTAATGTAATAGAAGAATTTGATACACTCATTTGAATATCAGCAGCATAACGCGGTAATAATTGATACCCCATATCAAATGGCGAACTAAAATCGTCAAATTGCCCTCCTAAACCCGTAATGTCGTATAAAGCACCATCTGCCAATGGATTCGCCATATTAAATAATTCATTGTCATTATCAATACGAATGACAAAAGTATCTACGCCATTTGTAACTTGAACATTGAAGCCTGAAGAAGAAATCGTATTATCCCATTGTGCATTATCTACAATCGAAACACCAGATAAAGTAACTAAACTGGACTCCGTGCTTTCATCTAATGTACTAACCACCGTTGGGCTAACTTCTGCAATACTTGCAGTACTCGTCACAAGAGAATCTATAATGATTTCAGTAATACCATTAAAGAAACCAATGGATCCCCATACATCTACTACATCTCCTTCTGTTGGCGTATAGCCAAAATTATTATCTTCATTGTACACAACAATTCCATTATTCATATCATCCATAATGACAAATGATAAACCACCACCATTGATGTTTCCACCATACACACGACCCGTCAAGGCACATAGTACATTTAAAGAATCAGGAAAGCCATTCATATCATTGGTCGTCACTTCAGCAATGCTGTATTGAGGATAACTAGGTGGACATTCAACGGTAATGAATACAGTGGCAGTATCACAGCTGCTAGCATCACAAACTTCATAAGCAAATTGATCTTCCCCACAAGCATCAGTATCTGGGGAGTATGTCATACTACCATCGAAATTTATAGAAGCTATACCAGATGACGGAACGTCTAGTATAATTATACTAGTCCACTCACCTACAAGGAAATCATTCGCCAATATATCAATATCTATCGCTTGATTGTAGCCCGTCATGACCACATCATCTTGTGCGTCAGTCATCGTTGGTATAAAATAAGAGCCAATAGGTACAGGCGTAGCTGCGCTATCATTAGTAGCTTCATTATCGAGGGCATTTGTACCACTGTAAATCCAATTACTTGGATTGAAGATCGCATCAGGTCCAGTACCTAATTTTCGGTACGCCCAGCCGTCGGTGTATTCCCATACTTCACCAGTACCATCTAATTCTACGTCTCCATAAGTATCAATGACAACTGCATTTTCATACACTTCTAAGGCATCATCTCCATTGATATTGGAAATGCCAGAGATGTAATTGGCATTAAAACCAAAGAAATCAGCAAACATAGTCGAATCATTCGCCACATAAATAAAATCACCTTCTGTTAAAACATCAGCAGGAAACGAGTATTCAATACTATCTGTACCACCGCCATTATTAGCCACACCGAGTTCATAAACACTCAAATCTGGAATATCGCTAAGGGCATAAAATTCATAACCTTTGACACCAGAGGCACCGGGTTGCGCATCATAAATGGCAGTACAAATTAATTGTGCTTGAAGGCTAGCACCTAAAAAAAGAAGTATAAAAATAGGGAGTAAAGTTCTTTGCATTTTTTAAAATTTAGTTAGAACAATTTTTTGTCGCTCAAAATTAATGAATTATCTCATATATTAAGACGATTCAATAAGCTTAACACAAAATTCAAGCGTCTAGCTTTGAGAACTATTTTTCTGTTGATGAGATCATTTGTTAATACATTTTAATAATTTTTTATTTGTATTAAAGCTTTTTAACATTTTATAGCGCTACTTTATCATCTTCTTAACCGTCTTTCCCACAATTTTTTTACTCCTTTGTAATATAGAATTTCATTAATGGATTCTAACTCAACGACTCGAGAATGATTCATTTTTTTAAACATATTAATGGTATCGTTTCCTACAAATGGATCATTCTTTTTTATAAATCAAACTAGATCGTAAAATGTTCGATAGTAGATAATTTTTTTCAAAACACACATTTATTCATCTTTAAAATTTTAGCCTTATGAAAAAGCAAATTCAAATCCTTCAAGTAGCCTGTTTAGCATTATTATTTATGGTGGCTAGTTGTTCTAGTCCGCAAGATTTGCTTTCTACAGGCGATTATGATGCAGCGGTGGTTCAAGCCGTTAAAAAATTGCGTAAAGGAAAAAAGAAGCGTAAACATGTAGAAGTTGTGGAAGATGCCTTCCGTAAAATAACTGCCAAAGATATGGCTACAGTAGAAGCCTTGAAAGCAGAACAACAAGCTGCTTCATGGGTGGAGATTAATGAAATTCACCGTAAAATTCAGCGTAGACAAGAACTCATTGAGCCTTATTTACCGCTTTATGCAAAAGATGGCTACAAAGCAGATTTTAAATTTGTTCGTATTGATCCACTGGAGTTGGATTCACGTAAAAAAGCAGCTGATTACTTTTATGTAGAAGCGAATAAAGAACTTGAAAAAGCCAAAGTAGGAAATAAATTAGCAGCCAGAGAAGCCTATAATTTGTTACGTAATGTAGATCGTTATTTTGACGATTTTAGAGATAAAGATCAACTGAAAGAATTAGCTGTTGATTTGGGTCAAAATAAGGTGTTGTTCCGTATGGAAAATAGATCAAATGCCTTTTTACCAAGCAATTTTGAACGCGAACTAATGGCGATTAGTGTACGTGATATGAATACCATTTGGACAAAATATTTTGTCAATCCAAGTGCAGTAGAGAACTTTGATTATAACATCGTTATGAATATTGATGAAATCAATGTTAGCCCAGAACAAGTCAATGAGCGTTCATATGTCGATCGTAAAGAAATTGAAGATGGCTTTGAATATGTATTGGATTCCAATGGAAATGTACTCAAAGATTCTTTAGGCAATGATGTAAAGGTAGCGCGTAAGGTTTATGTATTTGCAGATGTCATCGAAGTATACCAGCATAAAATGGCGAATGTACGCGGGCATTTAGCATTTTATGATAATTACACCAAAGAAATAGTACGCACCGAACGCTTGAGTGTAGATGCAGTATTTGATAATTATGCGTCTACTTTTACGGGAGATCGACGAGCATTATCGAATGACAGCAGACGCAACTTAGGAAATCGCCCTATACCATTTCCTACAGATGCAGCTTTGATCCTGCAAGCCGCCGATCATTTAAAGCCCGCCATGAAAAGTAAAATTGAACGATGCGCCAATATCGTGATGCGATAGGCTTAGTCCGAACAATTATATTGAAAAGGTTAGTTTGAAAGGAGGTCGATCCACTCGGGTCGGCCTTTTTTTGTTTTCCAATAATTTCAATTGAACTTTGTTAGAAGCAGTTTCTTTTTTTAGAAAGTTATTTGTTAACTTACCCCAAAATAATGTTTATTGCAATATATTAAGCTTGGGGTTTTTCTAGAAAATCTTATCCTATTTAGTTCGCAATTTCAAAAACTGGCAATTAGCCTTGAAATAACCATATTTAAACATAAAATAGATACTACACAAAATGGCGATTGATACCATTAAAAAATGTCAGGATTTCATTGGCAATAATAAAATGTCCAATGCAATAGATTTATTTGAAACGAATTTTACGGATGACGAGTCAGTGGAGTTTATTAAATTATTGTCTACTGAAACCAAACAACTTGCACGTTCTGAACGGATGGGCATACTTTCATTTAGCCAAATAAATTTAACTAGAAGACAGTTGACTGCTCGGTTTTTAAGTCATTTAACCTTTCTAAAAAATGAATTTGCAAGTAAGCATTCCATTTTATTTCTAGGGGCAAGTCCTTCCTCTCTGCCAGCTTTAAATATTGATACAGAGCATTATAAAATTAAGTCGCAATTAGAAAACAATGAGCATTTTATCCTTCGTTCTTGGTTAAAAACAACCAAAAAGCATGTATTAAGTTTAACCAATGAATTTCGTCCCTTGATAGTTCATTTTGCCTGCCATGGTAAAACGATGGGCTTGCATTTAGAATCTGATCCACCTGGGGCAAATAATGGCTTTTTTAATCTTTCTGATTTTAAAGATGTGATAGCCAATCGTTCTGATATGATTCAATGCTTAATTTTAAGTGCTTGTGAATCTTTAGAACTAGGACAGCATATCAAAACATTTATCCCCAATGTTATTGTCACGAATCAAAAAGTACATGACAAGGCATCCATCCTTTTTGCAGAAGGCTTTTATCAAGCCATTGATAACCAAAATACATCAACTCCTGACTATAAAAAGGCGTATGATACAGGAATGGAATTTCTAAAAGTTCTCAATTTGAGTGACGCATACACCGTAGAATTTATTTAATCCTCAATAAAATAAAGAATGAGACCCTCTGATTTTTTAGCCAAAGCACGAGCTACCATTAGTACGAATCCACATGATCGCTTATCGCCTAAAACAAAAGCGATTGTAGACAATGATAATTTTGTAGCAGATATTCACTGTCATTATTTTGATGTAAAATGTATCAACATTAAATATTTTTTACTTCGTTTTTTAAAGGATAAATTAGGATTACGAGATGATCAAGCCTACGTCAAACAAGCTGACCCCAACGTGAAATATCTGAATACCAGTTATGATACCATTTACAATAATGAAACCTTGGATACTTATATGGATTCCGATCAAGATTGGGATGATCTTTTAGCGGAATTGGAATATGTGACGGAGAAGGAAATTCAGTTAGAAAACAATGCAGATGATACTACCCGTGGCGTCTTTGATATTGTTCAAAATCGCAAGATTTTGAAATGTAAAGATATGAAAGAAGTTTATGAGTACTATCTAGAAAAATTTGGCTTAAATCAAAAAGATAGTGAGTTAGGGTATGAAGACAAAGACATCATTACGACGGCTTTGATGATGGATTTGGCTACAGGTTGGGGTGTAAAATTAAGAAAAGGCTTAGTCGCACAAATTGAAGAGCTAAAACAGCTGAGTCAAGAAGTTCCTATTCTTCCTTATTATGCCGTTGATCCGCGTAGAGAAACCAATACACTTGAAAATTTATATGAATTATTTCTATTAGCATTTCCAGAACAAGGGCCTTCCTTTTTTGGTTTGAAAGTATATCCTGGCTTGGGGTATTTACCATCTGATTATCGTCTTTTTCCTATTTATGAAATCTGTCAAGAGAAAAATATTCCTGTTTTGGCACACTGTGGTGGAGAAGCAGTTACTACTCAACATCTTAATATCTCCGTATTTAGAAAAGATGTACCTGTAGCTATTTCTGGTCAAAATAGACAAGAAGTAGGCGCTCAATTGAACCACCCCAAAGAATGGATTCCTGTTTTGGAAGCCTTTCCTAATTTGAAACTAAACCTAGGACATTTTGGAGGAGATCACGCTTGGGAACAAATGCGCGATCAAGGCTCCAGCGAAAAAGTTGCTACAATTTTAGATATGATGGAAAAGTATCCAGGTTTATATGCTGATTTTTCCTACAACCTCATTGATCCTGCTTTGTATAGTATTTTTAAAACAGTTTTAGATTTAAAACCTGCTGCTGCAAAAAAAGCTCTATTTGGTTCTGATTTTTGGGTGGTTTGTGCGGAAGGAAATCTTCGTAAGAAACAAAAAGATTTTTTAGAACGCTTGGATAATCATCGTGAAGCAATGATACACGGAAATATCAAAAATTATCTTTTTGTGTAAAGACAATTTTTGAAAATATATTAATTAATCATATTCATTATGACTTTTGATGAACTCAAAGCTGAAGCCAAAAAGCTGATTACTCAAAATAGGGTAGAGGATAGCTTAAAATTGATTGCTTCTAATTTAAAGGAGGATCAAACAGATGACATTATTTTACTGCAACGTAGATTTGCAGAAATGAAGGAAAAAAGTTTGCGTGATTTAATTCCTGTTCACCAGTGGAATACTGAAATGAATGCTTTTAGTGCGAATTTGCTTTCTACTATTAATGTACTCGTTGCTGCTCAATTTAAAGATGATTCTTTGATGGTAGATAGTGTCGAAATGAATAATAACTCATTAATTGATCGATTATTAGAAGCCACTAAAGAAATTGGCAATCTGAAAGCTCAATTAGCTCAAAGTACAGTAATAGCTACTAGTCAATCCTTTACGGTAACGATTATTCTACAATGTGATCAAGAATTAGCTGATACAATTGATGACTTTAAATGTGTGTGCAAAATTTATGATGATGACAGGGAAAGCACCTTAGAAGTACCTATTCGTAATAAACCAGGGGGCCCCACAATTACACTGAACAATATTCAACCCAGCCATTTTATCGAAGTACACTTATTGAAAAAAGACGATACGATCAAACTTAAAAGCCATTCTTTTTCAGCAGAATGGACTAGATTAAACTTTCAAATTCCAAACGGATGAAATCAAATTTACAATTGCGGTTAAGAAACTCATGGAAGTATATCGGAAAAGATCGTTGGGATTGGAGTGTCTTCCTTGAAGACGATGATTCAGGTGATATCGAAAAAGTAAAATCGGTTACTTATATTTTGCATCCTACCTTTTTTAATCCTCGACGAACGATTGAGAATAAAGAAGATAAATTTCAATTAAAAACAAATGGATGGGGCGTTTTCTGGATTAAAGCTTTTGTCAATACGATTGAGGATGAAAAAATAAAATTAGATCATTTTTTGGTACTAAAATATGATCCTGAAATTGGAGAAACCGTTTAAAAGGAGGATTCTTTTAGCTGATTTTATTGCCTTCTAATAAGACTAAATCGTTTATATTAGAAGCAGTAATACTTAGTTCTTCCTTGTTCAAATCAATGAATAGTTCAGCAAAGTCATCTTCCTTTTTCCATTGAATATGAAGAATTTCTGTAGCTGTATCCATTAAATGAAACGTACCATTGAAGGCAGGATGCGTATTTCTAAATCGCATTAATTTTTGAAGCGACTGGATCAAAGGTCGTTGAAGATGAGCATTAATTTCTTCTTTTGTGTAATAATGCCGATTAATATCTCGTCCCACATTCGTTTTTGCGAGCAATTCCATATCATTTTCTCCAGCAAAAAGACCCACATAATATACTTGTGGTATTCCGGGTACAAAAAATTGGATGGCTCTTGCCATTAAATAAGCCATTTCATCTCGACCCAAAGCATCAAAATAGGTGCAATTTACTTGATAAAGATCAAGATTAGAAGCAGCAGCCCCCGTTGCTTTTAAACTATCGCCTTTGCTATTGAGATGAATTTGCTTAACGATATTATCCAAAATATCATCTTCAATCAAACCCGCTTTTCCATTTTCAGATGCCACATCTACAATGCCAATACCATCGTGTGTATCTAAAACAGTGATCGCATTTCGAGGACTAATAGCAAGCCATTTTTTTAAACTAGTAGTATTTTTATTGAAAAGAGTATCTAAAACTAAAACAGGCAACGCAAAATCATACACATAATCTACACGCTTTGCAATTTTAATTTGTGTTTGAAAAAAAGAATGAATTTCTACCAAAACTTCGATTCCTTTAGCTTTAGCTTTTTGACTTAGTTCACTAATAAACTCGAATGTTTCTTCAATCATAAAACAACTAGTGCCTGGTTTTTTGATAGCATAACCTGCAGCATCCAATCGAATCATGGATACACCTCCTTTTTGAAAGGTATCTAAAATATCTTCTAGGTATTTTTTACCCATCGCACTACTTACATCAATATCAATTTGATTAGAGGTAAAAGTCGTCCAACATAATTTACTGGTTCCATCTTTTAATTTGAACATCGTAAATGGTAGACTAGGACGAGGGCGATAAATGGATAAAATATCTTGTTCAGAAGCTCCATTTGGAAAAATAGAATCAAAACTAAGAAAGAGCGAAGCAAAGGCTGAATCGACTCCTTTTTCTAAATAATCTTGAAATTGGATGGACTGTGCAGACACATGATTGACAATCAAATCTGCCATAATATCCACTTCTTGGCTTAGTACATTTAAATCAGCCCAACCTCCTAATCTAGGATCTATTTGCTCATGATTAATGGGGTCAAAACCAGCATCTTCTCCATCAATAGGGTAGTAGAACGGTAAAATATGTACTCCTCCAAATAGTCCTTTTAATTGATGTTGAAATAGCTCCGTCAAATCGTTTAGCTGCTTGCATCCGATTCGATCTACATAAGTAATTAATTGGACTTGGTTCTTCATCTGTATAAATTATCATCTTTAGCCGACTTCAGGTCGTCTTACAAATAGTTTAATTATCCATGGATTTATTATGATTATTTTCAAGTGTTTTATTTGTATTTGAAAGGTAGAACACTTTTACAATAAGGAAAGGCTGCTTTTGATTAAGCAGCCTCTCATTTAAATAGTTTCATACATTAGTATTCGTAAACAATAAGGCGTTGAAACTAATCGAATCACGCTGTCGATTACTCAACCAACATATAATTTTGAATGTTTACTGTAAATTTAATTTTTAATTGATGAATTGAATCTTTTTAGAAGAAAAATTTTAATTCGTTTTCTTCGAAAACTGTTGCGCAACGGATTGTTGTTGGTAACTTTTTTATATCTTAGTACTTTTAAAAGTCTTCATTGAATGAAACGAATAACCATACGAGATATAGCAAAATTGGTAGGAGTGAATCCTTCTACCGTTTCAAGGGCATTGAAAGATCATCCTGATATTGGTAAAGTCACCAAAGAAAAGATCAATCAGGTGGCGAAAGAATTGGGATATTTCCCTAACTATCAAGCTATTCATTTTCGCCAAAAGAAGAGTCAATTAATTGGTTTTATTATTCCAGAAATGGGTCGATTTTTTGCTCCTGATTTAGTTCGAGCTATCGAAGAAATAACAAAAAAGCAAGGGTATCATCTTATCATTTTTCAATCGAATGAATTATTAGAAAAAGAAATAGAATGTATTCACTTGTGTCAGCGGTTTGGAGTAGATGGCTTGTTGGTTGCTGTTTCTCGAGAGACACAAAATTTAGAGCATTTTAATACCTTAATTCAAAATGAAGTTCCTATTGTTTTCGTGGATAAAGTTTTAAAAACAAATGAAAATGCTACCGTAGACATTAATGATTTTAAGGCTACTTTTACGGCAATTCAACATTTAGCTAAGAAGAACTATGAAAATATTGCAGGTATTTTTGCAAGTGAAAATCTGACCATCACACAAGAACGAAGAGCAGGTTTTGAAGCTGCATTAGCGCATTATCAGTTACCGCTTAAAAATGAATTTTGTTTACATATTAATCAAGTGGAAGATGCAAAAGAGAGGATCATACATTTATTGCAACAAGAAGATCGACCTGATGCTATTTTTACCATGTCCGATGAATTATTAACAATTGTAATGCAAGTCATTTATCAAGAAAAGCTAAAGGTGCCAGAAGATATTGCTGTTATAAGTATGAGCAATGGCTATCTTCCTTATTATACGAATCCTCCCGTAACGCACATTAAACATTCGGCTTATTCTGTGGGACAAACAGCAGCAAATTTATTAGTAGACTTGATCGAACATCCCAAACAAGTACTGAAAAGACAAATTGAATTAGAAACGTATTTAGTAGAATTGGATTCTTGTTGAAGTTTCATCAATTTTTCACAAAAATAAAACAGCAAGAATCGCTAAAGTCGCAGGTATTGTTTGCACAAACAAAATCTTTTTATCGGCTGTCATTGCTCCATAAAGTCCTGCCACAGCCACACATCCTAGAAAAAATAGCGCGACATTTTTATTCCAAACAGGATCGCTGATACATAAGGACCAAATTAAACCAGCAGCTAGGAAACCATTGTATAAACCTTGATTGGCGGCGAGTGCTTTGGTTTTAGGAAATAAATCTTTTGGAAATTGACGAAATACTTTTGGTCCTCGTGTTTCCCAAGCAAACATTTCAAAGTAGAGAATGTAAAGATGCAAGAATGCGATGAATCCGATGAGAATACTAGCTATTAGGTGCATAAGAGCGTGTAAAATAGAGATGAAAAATAAAAATTCTTATGAATCTACGAATTTATAACCAACTCCCCGAACAGAAATGAAATGAGTTGGATTTTTAGGGTCTTTTTCAAAATATTTTCTAAAAGAGAGAATAAAATTATCAATGGTTCGAGTGGAAGGATAGACATCATATCCCCAAACGGATTGTAAAATCTGTTGCCTAGAAACGACTTCATTTTTACGATCAATAAGTAATTTTAAAAGCATTGCCTCTTTTTTAGTGAGGTGGAATGCTCCTTTATTTCCAGTAGCTTCATAGGTGACGAAATTGATTTTATTATCATCAAAAGCATATTGTTCGGGGGTGTTTTCGGGAGATTTACTGGTTCGTTTGATAAGATTGTTGATACGTAGGAGGAGTTCTTCTAAATTGAAAGGTTTGGTAAGATAATCATCTGCTCCTTTTTTTAGTCCGTTCACTCGATCCATTGGTGAATCTTTTGCGGTAAGCATTAATATCGGAACGTCCATATTGGTCAGACGAATTTGCTCACAGATTTGAAAACCATCTACTTCTGGAAGCATGACATCTAATAGAATCAGATCGAAATGTTGTTCATGGAAATATTTGAGCGCATCGCGTCCATTTCCTGTATGAACAACTTCATAATCTTCTAATTCTAAATTAAGCTTGACAACATCTCGGATATTTTCTTCGTCTTCAACAAATAAGATTCTCATAATTAAGCGAATGGTTGTTTTGGTAAATCTACAAGAAAAATGCTTCCTTTCGGCACATTATCCTTGATTTTTATGGTTCCTCGATGTGCTTTTACAATTTCATGAACAATATATAAACCCAAACCAGTGCCTTTTGTTTGACGGGTATCTTCATTTCCTACGCGATAGAAGCGATCAAAGACTTTTTTCTTGTCATTATCATTGATACCAATACCTTGATCGGCAACCGTAAATTGAATTTTTTCGTTGCTAGGATTTAATTTTACCATGACTTTAGGTTCAGCAAATGAGTATTTTATGGCATTTTCAATCAAATTGATAACGATAGAATTGATCCCCAAACGATCCGCCTGTACATAAACATCTTCATCTGCCAATTGGATAGTGATTTCGGCACGCGGATATTTAACACTCAATTTTTCTATGGTTTCTCTTACAATAAGTGATACATTAAGATTTTCAGGATTGGGTTGATAGGTCACTTCTAGTTTAGCCGCTAATAATAAATCATTGACAAGTGAATGCAATCGTTCAGTATCTTTTAATGCATTCTTCGAAAGTAAGGTTTGTTTTTCTTTGGGTAAATCGCGCTTGAGTAGGGTTTCCAAAACAAGTTTGATCGAAGCAATCGGCGATTTTAATTCATGGGTGATGGAAAGTAAGAAATTTCGTTTTTGTTCGGCTGCCAATACTTCTCGATTATAGCTCCGATTAATAAGCCATACTCCAATCACTAGACTAAATACAAAGACAATCGCTTCCCCCAAGATCATCCATTCTTGTCGTTTGTATTCTTGGGTTAGTTCTTGAAAAATAGGAGAGGCCCGAAATTCTTCAACTGAACTGTATTCGCCATTTGCAGCCGATAACATTTGTATTTTGTCAACCTTAGCAATATAAGCATCTTGGTTTTTTTGAAATAACAAGATCGACCACCACGCAAATGCCAAAAGCATGTACGCAATGACCACATAAGTTAGAATACGAAGTTGTACGTTTTTTTGCATGGCTAATAAGGTCGTGGCACGAGTTTTTTATAAAAAAAGATCTTTCATTTTAACAAAAATTGAGTGTATTTCTCGTGCAACGACTATTACTTGTAAAATACTTAAAATATAGCTTCAAAATCCATTGTTTCTTTTTGTAAATCAGCTAATTCCATGAATCCTTCAATACTTAATCCTAGTAAATTAGATAAACGATCTATATCTACAAAGGTATCTCTATTTTGATTCAAATAAGTATTGTAGGAAGAAAAACTCCATTGATGACATTGATCCACTAGATTCGCTTTGACAGGATTATTGTGAATGTAATAAAAGCACGTTAACACATGTCCATCATCTATAGAAAGTACTTTAGATGGAGAATTTTGTCGAAACAAAGAACCTGATCGATTTTCTTGAATATTAATTGCTCGAGTATAGCTACTGAGGAGAATTCTATATTTATTGGATAACTTTTTAAGATGTTCTTCTTCTGGTGTTTCAATCATTAAATGGAAATGATTGGGCATCAAGCAATAAGCAAGAAGGGTACAATGTCCTTCTAGTTGTTTTTGAATTTTTCGAGTAAAAAAACGATAATTTTCTGGTGTAAAGAAAATTTGCTGTTTATTATTTCCTTGACTATAAATATGATGGATCGTATTAGGTTGGAGTCTTAGCATGTTTAAAATTTAAATAATACTGATAGTCGTCGCACGACTTTCTGATGAAAGTCTTTCAGGGTAAGAAATATTTTTTCAATATTAATTAGTCGAGCCACGACCTTTTAGTTTTAAACAATACTCGGAAACACCACTCTCAAAGCATGCTTTATTTTACCTACAGCTTCCTCCAAATCACGATCCGTATGAGCAGCAGAAACAAAGCCTACTTCATAGCCAGAAGGACCCAAATACACGCCATTTTGAAGGAGTTCATGGTGTAAAATTTTAAAATAATCCATACTTGCTCCGTCGATTTGATCGGCTGCACGAATATCTTCTTTTGAAAAAGCGATCCAGAATATCGAGCCAATCTGGCGAATTTGTACTGGATACAATTGATTATCACAAAAAGACTGAAGGGCTTTGACCATTTTAGTCGTTTTTTCTTCTAAATTTTTGTAAAAATCAGCTTGTAATAATTCTTGCAAAGCCGCATAGCCTGCGCTCATAGCTACAGGATTGGCAGAAAGCGTACCTGCTTGATAAACTGCCCCTTCGGGTGCTACATGACTCATAATCTCAGCACTAGCTGCATACGCTCCAACAGGCATACCACCTCCTATGATTTTACCATAGGTAATAATATCAGGTTGAATATTATAATGACCAGCCGCGCCTTCAAAACCCACACGAAATCCCGAAATGACTTCATCAAAAATGAGTAAAACGCCGTATTTGTAGCACTTCAAACGAAGGCATTCTAAAAAGGATTGATGTTGAAGTAACAAACCATTATTAGCAGGAATAGGTTCGATGATAATACAAGCAATATCCTTATGATATTTTTGTAAACATTCATCTAAAGCTTTAGGATCATTTAACGGCAATACAAGCGTCTCTTTTGCAAAAGATTCAGGAATACCAGCAGAAGTACTCACGCCAAAAGTTGCTAAGCCAGAACCTGCTTTTACCAAAAGGGAATCTACATGACCATGATAACAGCCTTCAAATTTGATGACTTTACTCTTTCCTGTAACACCTCGTGCCAAACGAATCGCTGACATGACCGCCTCAGTTCCAGAACTCACAAACCGTATTTTCTCAATAAAACGATTATTATCGACAATCAATTTACCCAATTCATTTCCCAAGCGATTTGGTGTACCAAATGAAGTGCCTTTTTTGATGGTTGCAATGACCGCTTCCCGAACGCTGGGATGATTATGCCCCAAAATGAGTGGTCCCCAAGAACAACAAAAATCAATATAGGTATTATCGTCTTCATCTATAATTCGACATCCATTTCCTTCTTTGATAAATAGGGGAGGCCCTGATACAGATTTAAAAGCACGTACAGGAGAATGTACTCCTCCAGGAAAATATTGCTTGGCTTCTTCATAAAGGGCAGCCGATTGTTCTCGTTTAATTGTATTGACTAATTCCATGCTGTAAATATACGGATTCTTCTTGCCTTATAAACAAGTGATAAACCCTTTTACAGCAGTTTGACAATAGGATTTAGGTATAATTTTTGTATTAAAACTATCGTTAATATGAAATATAAATCTCATGCCTCGATTACTAGAACAAACCGTCCAAGTTGTTGCCCAACAATATCTTCAAAATCGCTATAAATGGCGTGCTTGGGGGAAATTATTCTCCAAATTGGAAGTGCGAACAAAAAAAAGATATGGTGGAAAACGTGCAGATGGCCTATTAGTATTTCATCATTGGTTGTGGGGATTATACGTCGTCTCGATGGAGGCTAAATCCTTTAAGACCCTACCTGCTATCAAACCTTATTTTGAAGAAGCTCGTTTTTTGAAAAATTGTGCCAAAGCAGGACTGGTATTTACTATTTTAACGGGTTCAATTTTTTATCTTTTCACTTTACAAGATGGGTTTGTTCAGTTTTTATTACCCTTAGTGATGTTCTTAATGGGAGCATTATTGTTTGGATTACTAACCTATAATAGTGCCATACATAAAAACGCTAAAGTGTTACAACAAATCGATCAATATCCTGCTAATGAACAATGGTTAGCGATTTCTATAGATAGCGAAAAAGATTTATCCAGTAAAAAAATGAAAGCTTTACTTCAATTGTGTAAAGCAAAAGGAGTGGGTATTTTAGTGGTTCATCCTTCAGGTAAATTAAATTGTCCGAATCGAGCGCGTATGCGCTGGCAATTATTTGGAGATTATTTGAATTACTATAGTTTGGAAGTTCAGATTAAGCAATATTTGGGAATTAGAACTAAAACTATTTAGTAAAAACAAAATTGTACGAATCGGATAATTCTTCATTAAAAGTATATCCCATCACATCTAATTTTTTTAATGCTTCGACTTGCGTCAATTTATTTTTAATAACTAAATGTGCCATACGACCCCGTGCTTTTTTAGCATTAAATGCAATTACTTTTAATTTTTCGTTTCGCCATTCTTTAAAATGAATGGTATACAACTCTTTTTCTAGTAAATCAGTTTTTACAGAATGAAAATATTCTTTGGATGCTAAATTGATAATTGCTGTAGAAGTAGATTGATTTGCTTCGGTATTAATTTGTTTGGTAATTTTAGTATCCCAAAAATCATATAAATTTTTTCCAACTTTATTCATCAATTTAGTGCCCATTTCTAAACGATAGGGTTGCATTAAGTCAAGTGGGCGGAGCACACCATACAAACCTGATAAAATAAGTAAATGTTGTTGGGCAAAATCCAGATCAGTTTGATCAAACTCTTCTACGGCTAGCCCTTGATAAACATCTCCTTTAAAAGCAAAAATGGCTTGTTTGGCGTTTTGTGGTGTAAAAGGAGTAGAAAATTCTTTATAGCGTACTACATTTAAGTCAGCTATTTTGTCACTTACTTTCATTAGTGATTTAATTTCACCAGCACTTTTTTTACGAAGTACTTTAACCAATTGATCTGATTCTTTTAAGAAAGAAGGTTGACTATAATTAGAATGAGTAGTAGCAGAAAAATCAAGTGTTTTGGCTGGAGATAAGAGTAAAACCATGGATTTTTTTCTATTTTAAAACTATATTATGCAGCTCTTTGTTTAATAAATTGTTAATTCTTTAAGAATTGTACAAAAATACTACCTTTTTATCCAAATTTTGAATATATTCGTTATGTAAATAATAAATAATTTATTACTTTAGTTGCATAAAAAGAATGTCACAAAAAAAATAGGCAACTATTGGTCAAAATATTAAAACCTACTAATATTGTAGCGTAATTCAAATTTAAAAGTAGTTTTTGTGTTTATTTGTTTGGGTTAGAGACCCTTGCTTTTCGGAGCAAGGGTTTTCTTTTTTATGGTATGGCTTTAAAACATAAGCTAACTCACAGAAATGAAACAACTTATCTATAAATAACAAAAGCCTGATTTCTATATTGAAATCAGGCTTTTGAATAATAAAAAAAATAAATAAATTATTAATTCTTATTGTTTGGGGTGAAAATAGAAGGAGAGCTAGCTGGAACGCCTTCTTCTTCTTTTGGCTTAGGTTCCACCTTACCTTTAATTTTTAACACTCTTTTTTGGTCACCTTCATTAGTAGTTAATGTCACAGTTTTTGTGAATGGTCCAATTCGTTTAGTATCATAACGAACTTCAATTACACCTGCTTCACCGGGCATAATGGGTTGTTTTGGATAACTAGGTACCGTACATCCACAACTTCCTTTAGCATGCTTTATAACTAATGGGGCATCTCCTGTATTTGTGAAATTGAATACACGTAGAGGATCAGCATGTTGAACAATAGTGCCATAATCCACCTCTGTTTGCTCGAACGTCATAACAGGATTTGCTGCATTTTCTTCTTTAGGTGCGTCTGTTTGGGCAAACATAAAAGTGCAAGCTAAAGATAAGATTGATAGTAAAGAGAATAGTCTTTTCATTATATTGTTAAATTTAAGTTCATGAAATACTTCATTCAAATCGATGAATGAAGTATGATGTCTTTGCTTTAATATTTAAAACAAATTTATGGATTATATTATTAAAAAAAAAGTACTTTATGTCTTCTAGGGGTTAATGTAATGTTAATGATTGTTTTATTTCTAAAACAATTGCTACTAGCTAGTGTTCACTTTACAAAGTACAACTTAAAAGAATACAATAAAAATGCCGAAAAATCTTTATTTAATAAAGAATCATTTGGTATTTATCAATATAGAACATAGGATAGTTTATCTAACTACTAAAGCATGCTATTTTTAGTAAATCTACTTATAATCTAGCTTTTATTTCGTATTTTTGTGCTACCATTTGAATAGCAATTTATAGAAAAGACCTGACCACCAGATTAATATAATAACCAATAATGATTGAAGAACCATTAGTAAATACACCTTTGAATCGAAAATCCGATTCAAATGAACAAAACCGATTTGTTCAAGAAGTCCTCAAAGATTTTGAAATTTGTTGTATCAGCCGAGAAGCAAGTCTCATGGCTAGAAAAGATGTTCTTAGAGGACGAGGAAAATTTGCTATTACTGGCGACGGTAAAGAAGTTCCTCAAGTTGCTATGGCTCGTGCTTTTAGAAAAGGAGATCATCGTTCAGGCTATTATCGTGACCAAACTTTTATGCTTGCCTTGGGCTTGAGTACAGTTCAAGACTTCTTTGCTCAAATTTATGCTGATGCAGAGAATGATCCATTTTCTGGTGGAAGACAAATGAATAATCATTTTGCTACTTCATACATTGATACAAAAGGAAATTGGACAAATCATAATGAGTCTTTCAATATCACTTCTGGTATTTCCTGTACAGGTGGTCAAATGGCTCGCGCACTTGGTGTGGCACTTGCTTCTAAAAAGTATCGTTTAAATCCTAAACTTAATTCTACTACATCCTTCTCAAAAAATGGGGATGAAGTTTGTTTCTGTACAATTGGTGATGCGAGTACTTCTGAAGGAGCATTTTGGGAAACCGTTAATGCTGCTGGCGTAATGCAAGTCCCTCTGGCAATCTCTATTTGGGATGATGGCTATGGTATATCTGTTCCTGTCGAATATCAAACTACTAAAGGAGATATTTCTGCTGTTTTGGAAGGGTTTAGAAAAGAAGATAGTACAAATGGTATTGAACTCTTTACCGTCGAAGGGTGGAATTATCCCGCACTTTGTGAAATGTATGAAAAAGGTATTGCGCAAACCCGTTCCACCCATACTCCTGTAATTTTTCACGTTAAGGAGTTGACACAGCCACAAGGGCATTCAACCTCTGGTTCTCATGAACGCTATAAATCTCCTGAGCGTTTGCAATGGGAAAAAGATCATGACTGTTTATTGGTTATGGAAAAGTGGATGATTGATGCAGGCATTGCAACAAAAGAGAAGACTGAACAAATCAAAGCTGATGCGAAAGAATATGTAAAAAAAGAACGAGATGCTGCTTGGGAACGATATATGGCTCCTGTATTAAAGCAACAAACAGCACTACAATCTATATTTGTACAAATTGAAACTGACACGAAGCATCCAAAAGTAAAAGATTTAATTGCTAATTTTTCTAAGGAACGACATCTACTCTTTTTTGAATTAGTAAGCTATGCAAGACGCATATTGCAATATCTTTCAACTGAAAATATATCAGCTAAACAAACACTCCAAAATTGGATAGATCAAGCTTATCAAATTAGTAAAAAACGCTATCATAGTAATTTATACAGTGATTCTGATCGTGCAGCTATTAATATTCCCATTCGACAACCAATTTATTCTGATCAATCAAAAAAACAAACTGGTTATAATATACTCAATACATTTTTTGACAAAATGTTAGAGGAAGATCCACGAGTTTATGCTTTTGGAGAAGATGTAGGCAAAATAGGGGATGTTAATCAAGGTTTTGCTGGGATGCAAGATAAATATGGAACGGATCGCGTTTTTGACACAGGTATACGAGAATGGACAATTGTAGGTCAAGCCATTGGTCTAGGAATGCGAGGACTCCGTCCTATCGCTGAAATTCAATATCTAGATTATTTAATTTATGGATTAGCTCCCCTTTCTGATGATTTGGCTACCTTGCGTTATCGTAGTAATGGGCAACAACATGTTCCAGCTATTATTCGAACAAGAGGGCATCGCCTAGAAGGGATTTGGCATTCTGGATCTCCAATGGGAATGATGTTGCATGCACTTAGGGGAATTTATATTCTAACTCCACGCAATATGGTACAAGCCGCTGGTTTATATAAAACAATGTTAGAATCAGATGATCCTGCTATCATAGTTGAACCTTTGAATGGCTATCGTCTACATGAACGAATGCCTGACAATATTGGTGAATATACCATACCTATTGGTGTTCCTGAGATACTGAATGAAGGAACAGACATTACCTTAGTCACTTATGGTTCTTGTATAAGAATTGCACAAAAAGGAGTAGAGCAGTTGCAAGAAATGGGCATTTTAGTCGAATTAATTGATGTACAAACCTTAATGCCTTTTGATTTAGAACATGCAATATCTTCTTCCTTAAAAAAGACCAATCGAATTGTTTTTATGGATGAAGATGTGCCGGGTGGAGCTACAGCTTATATGATGCAGGAAGTACTCGAAAAACAAAATGGCTATCAATTTCTTGATGCCCCCGTGAAAACTTTAACTGCAAAAGCACATCGTCCACCTTATGGATCGGATGGCGATTATTTTTCTAAACCCAATGCGGAAGATGTTGTAGATGTATGTTATCAACTGATGCATGAATCTGATCCAAGTAAATTCCCATTCTAATTCTAGGATGAATTATTATTTTTTTTAATATCTTGGCACGGTTTTCGTCAATTTAAGCAATGAAATTATCCATATAATCCTAATATTTTGGCCGAATCTTTAGTCATTATACCGACTTACAATGAGAAGGAAAATATCAAAGCCATTATAGAGGCGGTATTTTCTCTTCCCAAAGCCTTTGAGGTACTCATCGTTGATGATGGCTCTCCTGATGGAACGGCTGATATTGTAAGAGATTTGCAAAATATTTATCCAAAAACACTTCACTTATTAGAACGAGAGGGAAAACTTGGACTCGGAACGGCGTATATCGCTGGTTTCCATTGGGGCTTAGAGCGATCTTATGATTATTTTTGTGAAATGGATGCTGATTTTTCTCATAATCCGAAAGATTTAGTTCATTTACAAAATGCTTGTTCTGTCAAAGGCGCAGATATGTCCATTGGCTCTCGTTACTGCAAAGGCGGAAAAGTAGAAAATTGGCCCTGGGATCGCATTTTATTATCCTATGGTGCAAGTTGGTATGTTCGATTAATTACTTGGATGCCTATTAAAGACCCTACTGCTGGTTTTGTATGTTATACCCGTGCTGCTTTGGAAGGTATTGATTTAAGTAAAATTCGATTCATAGGCTATGCTTTCCAGATTGAAATGAAGTATGCTATTTACTCTTCAGGCTTTAAATTAGAAGAAGTTCCCATAACATTTATTGATCGTGTAGTAGGTACTTCCAAAATGTCCACTAGTATTTTTGGTGAAGCTCTATTTGGCGTGATGCAAATGAAATGGTTTAGCTTTTTCAATTCTTATAAACAAGCAAATACTATCCATTCTTCCAAACTTTCCAAAAAAATATAAATCAGATCTTTCTAAAAGATCAAATTACTTCAACAACTTATCCCACATCCCACATCCCACATCCCACATCCCACATCCCACATCCCACATCCCA
>JAHDES010000006.1 GCA_020628645.1 Saprospiraceae bacterium | reverse complement strand
GCTACTGGAGCGTAAAAAATACATATTAAATAAATCTATCGTTCAGTAGATAGATCAATAATAGATTTTCTCCTTTTCCTTCATCTATAGTGAAAATAGCATTTGATTTATAGGTGAAATACTGTCCTTTCTTTTTCCAACTGGCTAAATCCATATCGACTTTTATTTATTCCAAGATAAGTTTAAAATACAAAAATCCATTCGCTATCACCCGACATTTTGATAATTAGTTCTTTTGAATGAAAAAATAAACTAACCAATATTAGTGAGATTATCGTATCTTGTCATTAATTAGTTTTTAACCCATGTAGTGATTTATTTTTGGTTCTTAGAAAAAAATTGTGACTTCAATGGAATTTCAAAACGCTTGTCTCTCATCCCGACAATTATCAGGAATCTAGCCGTCACATTTTTCATTCCACACAATTTGTCTAAGAACGTTATTTTTTTAACCAATAAACATTACGATATGAATAAACACACTTTCCCTTATCTCTTTGGGCTGATCTTCGTATTCCTCTTTAGCCCACAATATTCTTCTGCCCAACGATGGATCGAAATGATGGAAGAAGGTGAAGATTTTTATAAAATCCAAGCTGCTTTTAATGAAGAATGGCAAGGTCAAGAATATGAAAGAGGTAAAGGCTTCAAGCAATTCAAACGTTGGGAATATTTTATGGAACGCCGTGTCTATCCCAGTGGTAGACCTATTAATAGTGGTATCCTTTGGGAAGAAATCCAGAAAGTCAAGAAATTTAATCAAGATCGACAAGATGAGCTTGCAAAAAATGCACTCACTTGGTCAAATGTGGGGCCCACAAACTGGGTAGATGGAACTGGCTGGAATCCTGGAAATGGTCGAGTCAATGTAGTAGTCGAAGACCCAAACAACCCAAATACGATCTATATCGGCGTTCCCGCAGGTGGATGTTGGAAATCGACCGACGCAGGAAGTACTTGGACACCACTCACAGATAACCTCCCTATTTTAGGGGTATCAGGAATTGCTATTGATCCTACCAATTCAAATATCGTTTATCTTGGTACTGGAGATGGAGATGGTGGAAACACCTATAGTATAGGCGTAATGAAATCAACAGATGGAGGACTCACTTGGAATACTACGGGTTTAAATTGGACATCGACCAACAATAATATCCGTCGCCTCATTATAGATGAAAGCGATCCCAATACTCTTTTTGTTGCGACTACAAATGGAATATATCGTACTACAGATGCAGGTGTCACTTGGAATAATGTTCAAAGTGGTTCGATGCAGGATGTAGAAATTCATCCTACGAATCCAGAAATTGTTTATGCTGCTAGTGATCGTTTTTACCGTTCAAATAATGGTGGAGCTACCTTCACTCAAATTACTTCTGGTTTACCTGCTCCTGCGGATATCAATCGCTTTAAAATAGCCGTTTCAGCAGATGAACCTGATTGGATTTATGCTATTGCAGGAAATAGTTCAGGTAGCACCTATAATGGTTTATATCGCTCTACTGATCAAGGGCTAAATTTTACTACACAATCGACTAGTCCCAATATCTTTGGTTATGCAACAGCAGGAGATGATAATTCGGGTCAAAGTTGGTATGATTTGGCTTTAGCTGTTAATCCAAGTAATGCAGATGATGTGTATTCTGGAGGAATCAATGTTTGGAATTCGAAAGATGGTGGCGCAAATTGGACGATTCAATCTCAATGGACATTCCCAAATAACATTGGTTATGTACATGCTGATATACACGATCTCGCTTTTTTTGGTGGCAATTTGTATTGTGGAAGTGATGGAGCCGTTTCAAAAAGTACTGATTTTGGAGAAAATTGGACGGATTTGACGAATGGAATCGCTATTATGCAGTTTTATGAAATTGCCATGAGTACTACTTCGCCCAACAAAATCATTGGTGGTTCTCAGGACAATGGTACTAATTTATACACTGGTTCTACTACTTGGACCCATGTTATGGGAGCGGATGGTATGGATTGTATCATTGATTATTCAAATGATAATATTCAATATGGAGCTATTCAACTGGGCAACATCAATAAATCAACGAATAACTATAATAGTTATTCCAATATTTTAAACCCAAGTGATGTGGGTGAATCTGGTGCATGGGTCACACCTTATGAACTTGATCCTTTTGACCCCAATACCATTTATGTAGGCTATAATAATGTCCAAAAATCGACAGATGGAGGGAATACTTGGGCAGCTATATCTTCCTTTACTGGAGGAACAATTGATGTTTTAAAATTAGCCCCTTCTGATAATAATTATATTTATGTATCAGATAATGGTATTCTTTATAAAACAACAGATGCTGGAGCGAATTGGTCAACAATTTCCGCTGGCTTACCAGGTTTATTCATTACGGATATAGCTATTGATCCAACTAATCCCGACAGACTATGGGTGTGCCATTCTGAATTTGGAGGAAATCGGGTATATTATTCAGGAAATGGAGGTACTTCATGGTCAAACTATTCTAGCGGTCTTCCTGAAATTCCTGCTAATACCATTGAGTACCTCCCTGGAAGTGCTGATGGTTTATACCTTGGAATGGATGTGGGTGTGTACTATATTGATGGTAATATGACGGATTGGATACCTTGTTTTACAGGATTACCCAATGTCATTATAGAAGATATTGTTATAGGTTGTAATTATGGTAAAATACGAGTGGGAACATTCGGACGAGGCGTATGGGAGGCTGATCTACTTTGTCCAAGTATTGTAGATGCTAATTTGAGGTGTGATGAATCAGGTATACTAACAATAAATGGAGATATAATAGAAATTCAAGATTTAAGTGTAATCAATAATGGCGTAGTTGATGCAGGGCCTTTTGAGATAGGCTTTTATTTATCTACCGATCAAACATTTACAACGGCTGATATTTTTATAGGATCACTAGCTGTGTCTGGTTTGGTAGCAGGAAACACAACTGCTCCACTCGATTTTATAGCAGATGTAAGTACCCTATCTCCTCCTTTGCCTATCGGCACTTATTATGTCGGATTTATTGTGGATTATCAAGATACCGTAGTGGAAACACTCGATACGGATAATGCTGATTGTAATTTTTCCGAGCCAACACTCGTTCAGTGTAATGGAGGTCAATTTTTAGAATTAAGTATTCTATTAGATAATTACCCTGGTGAAACAACTTGGGATATCGTAGATTCAGATGGTAATAAATTATATGAAGGTGGTGGATATTCTACTCAAGGAGCAACGATTATAGAAAGTTTTTGTCTTGGAGATGGCTGTTTTGATTTGACTATTTATGATTCTTATGGAGATGGCATCTGTTGTGGATTCGGAGTGGGGTCTTATTCATTAAGCGATCCATCGGGTGCTGTTTTAGCAAGTGGAGGTGAATTTGGAAGCTCAGAAACGACCAATTTCTGTCTTTGTAGAGATAATGAAAATATTACAGGTACAATAGCTAGTGATACTTATTCTGTGATTGATTATATTTCTTCTGATGGAATCGTTCCTTCGTCAAATGTTGTGACTTTTCAAGCAGGAAATTATATCGACCTTACACCTGATTTTGAAGTGACACTTGGCGCTGAATTCACAGCCGAAATACAAGCTTGTGCCAATAGTGCTTATTTGCTTCCTTCTACTGGTATGAATGCATTCTTACAATCGAATGAATCTACTATTGTTAAGCCTTTTGTAGAAAAAAATACGCTTAAATCCAATATCTTCAAGAAACCTAATAGTTCACATGCGATTTTAGAACTTTCAATTCCATCTTTAGAAGATGTGGTGATTGAAATTCGAGATATTAATTTCAAAATGATGGGTACTATTGCAGTAAAGGATTTTGAGCAGACGGGCTTGTATAGTTTGAAACTAGATCAAAGTGAATTGGGAGAGGGAATTTATTTCTTAACGATTAAAAATCCTTCTTCTTCTGTTGTTCAAAAAATGGTTGTAAATCCATAGCTGTTTTATAAAAATGGTTCTTAGACATAAATCGTGACTTCAATGGAACCTGCCCGACTTCGTCATTCAGGCGGGCTTCAAAACACTTGTCTCTCATCCCGACAGTCATCGGGAATCAAGTCATCGTATTTTTCATTCCACACAATTTGTCTAAGAACGATAAAAATTAACTTGCAAGACTTTCTAAGTTTTTCAATTTAGAAAGTCTTGCCAGTTAAAAATCTTATCTATTCAAGGTGATTTTCTTCGTAATCAAAGTCTCATCTAATTGAATGTGAATATAGTACACTCCATTGTCAAAATTTTGACCATCAAATGGAAGATATTGCGTTCCACTTAATTGACCATAATCTCGTCGAGCTACTTCTTGTCCTACTGCATTGAAAATACGAATTTGCGTTTGACTCGCTTGTTCTAAATTCAACTCTATCGTACTCCAACCAGAAGTAGGATTAGGATATACTTTAGCCAAGTGATTTTGATAAATAGCAGAAGTATTCGTTAAATCAATCAAATCTGATAGATTTTCTTCTACTGCATTGACCACAACACCATCTGCATCTAATAAAAGCGTCACTACTTTCATTTTTGTTAAATTCCAAGCATTTGATTTTTCAAATGTTTCAAATTCGTATGAATAGGTTTGCCCCATTTCTAATGTCATGGGTAAACTTCCTTCTGCTCCATCTACACCACCTAAGGTTAAACGACCTACATGATTGTACACCATATCAGCAGCAGGTACTGGATCAGGTAAATTTTCGTATCCACCCATTGGGCCAAAATTACCACCTGCATAATAGTTCACTTGATTATAAGAAGAAGTCGTTCCTGTAACGCCGTCCTCTACTAAGACCATTGCTAAACGATGCGCTCCACTTGCTGCACTCATCGCCTGTGCATGTGCAGTAAAGGTCAAATTGGTACCATCATAAGCAGCCGTAGCAGATAAAATCGCAGGTGTAGGATTGATGATGCGTTGGAAAAAACGAGATTCAATATCTTCTATTACACCAAAACCAAATATTTCTTCACGACCAATCATCATTGTTGGAAAAGCATTAAAACCTAAACCTTCTGCATAACCAGAAATTTCCATAGGATCACCAGCATGTACCGCAATTGGTATAAAATAGTCTCCATATTCAGCGATCATTTGTTCTATAAGTACTTCTCCGCGTGGACACCAGCCACACCAAGTACCTGTACCTTCTTCTACCAAAACTTTACGGTTGGTAGCAGGAGTATAGCCTGTGATAGCTGCCTCTGTACCATTATTACTTACATCTCCATCTTCAACACCATTTACAGTACCAATAGAAACGGAAACCATATTTTCCCCATCTAAAGCAGTATAAGGCACGGTATGTTCAAATGCATAATTTTCCAAAGATGGAACATTTATACCAGTAATCATATCGGTATAAGAATTAGTACCATCCGACCAACTAACTTCCATTTCTGTAATTGCATCTAAACCTACATTTCTCACCTCTCCACTAATGCTTACATCTCGTCCTGTTAAAACTCCAGGTTTAGCAGTAACACTTAGCATTGTTGCATCTAATTGTGCAAGATCTGGTTCTTCATATGAAAAACTAACATCATCAATATAGAAAAGGGAAGTTCCGCCAGTATTTTGATTTAACGGATAAATATCAATAGAAGCTATGGAGTTATCAGGATTAGAAAATATCCCAGCCGACATTCCATCTACAAAAACTTCCCATTTGTTATACGTCATATCCGCAATAACTTTAATGCTAAACCATTGATCAAAAGGAAAAGTGAGATCTCGTACATCCAATGCACCATTTCCATCGCCACGAAATAATACATCGCCACTATCTAACATAAAGTACTGCAAGCTCCAAACTTGACCAATCGTTGAGCGTCCCTGAAAATTGAAATATGCTCCATTTCCTTCAGGTACATACATGTACATCTCATAAGTAAATAACCCATTTTCGTATTGTCCTCCAAATGGTAAAACGACATCAGCAGGACCTCCACCACCGGGAGTACCGCTTTCAAAACGGAGGGAATTCGTCCCACTATAAGCTTGTTCATCCGAAATAGGAGAATCTTCTTGTCCCCCAGGGGCATTGCTCCAAGTTGTCCAATCTGAAGATGCTTGAGCAATCATATCACCTGATGCATAAGACTCAAAATCATCAAAAAAAGTGACTTGAGCGTTTAGGCAACTCACTGTAAACATTGCCATTAATAAAAAGTGTACTGTTCTTTTCATGTGTTTTGTTTTTTGATTTTAAAGTGGTGGGAGATTGTTTTCTTCACCCTATCACTTTTTGAAAAATGAATGAAATAAGTAGTTTTAGGGGATTAATCGGGCAAAAAAAATCCTTTAAGATTTCCCAAAAAGGTCTAAAAACCTCCATACTGTTCGGTATTTTTGCCCATTTCAGAAAATCATTTTTTTTGCCCAATTAATTAATACCCCTTACTTAGTAAGTTTCAATAGTGAAAATACAAAATATTAATAGGATTATAGATTGGGAAGCTAGATTTGTTTATTATCAGTCAAATCTTGATGTGCTGAACTAAAAAAAGGAACAATAAAAAATTGCTCCTTTAAGACATTGTTTGTTCTGTTTTTGTTTTTTACTTTGATGGATCAAATATATAAAAAAATAATATTTCAAGAAGAATAAAATGCTTTTTATTTTAATTGCTCCAACAACCACGTTTTGCTAATAACTGGAGACATATCTTGGATAGTAGCTATTAAATTAGCTCTTTTTTCTATTGTTAATTTTTGCATTTCGCTTAGTATTTTTAAAAAATTAAGATACGAAGTCTGTAATTCTGTTGATAATAATTTATCTCGACGAAGGTATATTTTGAAGGAAGCTATCAATGCCAAAAGTGATTCTATTTCGTTCGTTTCCCAATAAATCTTTAACAACAAAACCCGCGTTCCTAAACCATAAAATATATCAGAGAAAGCGACTTCGTTTAGATGTGTTTGTGCTTTTGGATAATCCTTACGCGCATACGCCAATTCTGCTAGATTAAAATGATAGGCATCTTTTTGGAAACTGGGTGCAAGTGCTTGGTAGTAATCGGTAATAAATTGAGTCGTCCAAGACATTCGCTTCATTACAATTCCTAATTTAACTGCATTTTTAAAAGCCCAAGGCGATAAATAGTCATCTTCATATAAAATTCTACTTGAAATTCCTTTTTCATACAATGTTAATAATTCAGCTTGAAAAAGAGTATTTCCACGACGCACTTGGCGTACACAGAAATTAATTGCTGCCAGATAAAATTGTTGAAGCTCCGCTTCTGAAAAATAAGAAGCATCCCTTTCTAATAATTCTTTTAAATGAAAAAACGAAGGTGCATCTTGGTTTTTTAAGAGTAAATAAATGGCTTGATTAAGGGCAATGGGAGGATGCGTCGTATAATCGTTTTTTTGTAAATAGGGCATTAATTCATCCACTAGTCGTAACTCATAATCATTGGCGATAAGTCGCTGACGATCCAGCATTTCTACGGTATGTTCTAATTTTTTAGAGAGATAATACCAATCAAAATAATCGCTTACTTCTTGTAATTGAGGATCAAAAACGCGTTTTTTCTGCTTTTTAAAGTGCTGTTCTTCTACTTCTGCTAGCAGATAACGATGGTAATAATATTGTGTGTTTCGTAAAGAGTTTCCTTCCAACAATTTGATGGTTTTCTTGAACCGTTGCTGGTATTCTTTTTCTAAATTTCGATTGACCAATGCGGTCAAAATATGGTATTGTTCCAGCACTTGATCGCTCTTATAATTTTGGTATCCTAAAAATTGAACAAGCAATTTTCCTAAATCGGAGAGCAAATAATTCAATTGCTTGGGGTCATACTTTTTCTTAGGGTATAATTGTCGAAATACATATTCGCGTTCAATTTTTTTAGGAGGAAAATGTGGGGCATACTTCTTGAGGTAAGTATAGAATCGGATCAATTCTTCATTTTTATTAAAAAACGGAGAGGCAACGAATACTCCCAATTCACGAAGTTCTGGTGTAGAAAAAGTCTTTAAAGCCGCTATAATTTTACTTTTTTCCATCCTATTTGTTTATTCCCTTTCAAAAATAAGACTTTTTCAAATCAAATAACGTTTTTTATTATGCAAATAATCCGATAAATTTTCCATATAAAAAACTAATTATCAATATTTTAAAAACAAAGTCATATTCATTTTTTCCGATAAATCTATATAAATGTAATTGCATAGACCTACTTTTACCTATAAATTTGAAGCATCAATGACCAAATAACAGCTTTATGCGCTATTTCATTTCATCTCTTCTCATTGTTATTGCAATCTTTGTCACTACTCAAAGTAATGCACAAAACCCTACCCTTTTTCCTGGAGATGTAAATAATAATGGAATAGTGAATCACATTGATTTGTTATATCTCGGAAATGTCTATGGTACTACGGGCCCTATTCGTCAGACTTGGGCCGTCGATTTTCAAGTACAAGTTTCAGGTGGGCAAGCACCTTATACTTATTCATGGAGTACTGGTGCTTCGGGAAATCCTATCATTGATAATATCACTACTGCTGGAACCTATGTCTATCAAGTGACGATCACTGATGCTGCTGGTTCTTCTTGTGTACTAAGTGAAAATGTAACTGTGGGTATACCGAATAATGCATGCTTATTTGATTTTACGGTTCAATTTGATACCACCAACACGAGTATATCCATCACCACTACTAGTGGAAGTACTTCACCACTTTCCTTCTCTTGGGATTTTGGTGATGGCAATGATATTAGTATAGCCCAAAATCCTAACTATCAATATGCTACGGCTGGAAATTATACTATTTGTGCTACCGCAACAGATACCTTAGGAAATACTTGCATAAAATGTAAAAGTATTGACTTAGGCAATATCACAGCAGATGCTTTAATTTGTACCTTAACCAACTCTATTTTTGACACTCCTGCGGTTTCTTCTGTTTGGTCAGAACAAACAGTCAGTCAGTTGTGGGATTCTAATTTTCCTAATCAACTCAATCATGCTTATGCAGACTGTGACGGAAATGGTGCAGTAGATGATTTGGATGTGAATGTTCTTATTGAAAACTATGACCAAACACATGGAGTTGTCTTTCCTGAACAGTTTTTTGAAGGAACACCCGGAGTTGATCCTCCTTTGATTATAGCTGTGGATCAATTAGATAGTTTGAGTGATCCCGCTGGTAGTAGTATTGAAATCCCCATTATTTTAGGAACTGAAAATCTTCCTATAGATGATTTTTATGGAATGGGATTTCAGATTAATTATGATACGGCATTTATACAAGAAGGGAGTATGGAGGTGATTTATTATCAAAATTCTTGGTTGAATTTAGATAATGCTGGATTAATCAGTGTGCAAAAAGATAAATATAATTCATCGAGTTTAGAAACTTCTCTTTCCAGAATAAATCAAATTCCGACAAGTGGATTTGGTGAAATTGGGAAGATTAAATTTATCATAGAAGATGATTTAACTGACCCTTTACAAATTGATAATTCCATAGATTTTGAAATACATGATATTCGTACTGTTGATCCAGATTTAAATGAAATCATTATTAGTGGCACGACCTCTTCTATTTTAGTAACGTCTACCAATTCCCCCCTCAATAATACCCTTTCAATTGACATTTACCCCAATCCTGTACACGAAAAATTATACATAGAAAGCCATCATTCCATTACTGCTGTACGTTTTGTTAATATATTGGGGCAAGTCGTACAAGAAGAAAAAATTCCATTTTTTTTAAATCATCATACCATTTCAGTAAGTCATTTAGAATCAGGCATTTATTTTGTACAATTAACTACTGAACATGGAACGATCTCAAAAAAAATACATATCCAAAAACTAAACTAACCATGAGAAAGAAATTTATCCAACTCTGTCTTCTTTGTTGTTGCCTTCCTATTTGGGTCTTGGCTCAACAACCCATCAATGTATCGGGTACAGTGAATAATGAATTTAATCAACCGATAAATGGAGAAATAGTCCATATTTACAGTTCTAATTATTGTGATTTTGACAGTAATTACATCCAAATCGTAACCAATCCGAATGGGTATTTCAATGTGGAGCTTCTTAATGATTGCCCCAATGGTGAAGTCTTTGCATATACCGAATGTTCTGATGAAGTCTTTACAGTTAATTGGAGTGATTCACTAAATATGAATTTTGATTTTGAATTCAATTTCATTTGTGCGGGCTGTGATCTGTATGCTTACATCTATCAAGATACATTTAACAATACCTTAATCGCTGCACTTAATGGTGGACAAGCACCTTTCACCTATCAATGGTCCACCAATGCCACAAGTGATGTCATATCCATCACTTCATCTGGTGAATATTGCGTCACGATTACAGATGTTAATGGCTGTAGTTATGCCAATTGTATTGATGCTTTTGTGATGGAAGATTGTAATAATTTAAATGTATTCGTCTATCAAGACACACTTTCAAACGTACTTACGGCATCCGTATCTGGGGGTACTGCTCCATACCTTTATGCATGGAATGTAGCTTCAACAGAACCAATTATAGAAGTTACTTCTTCTGGCAACTACTGTATTACCATTGTTGATGCCATAGGTTGCACCGCATTTTCATGTGTAAATGTGATTATACCAACTGTTTGTTTAGATAGTACTCTTATCAATAATGTACCTTGTACCACAGATGTTACCCCCGTATGTGGATGCGATGGCGTGACTTACAATAACGCTTGTGAAGCTGAAAACTGGTATGGTATCACTTCTTGGACAGATGGGCCTTGTGGTGCAGGATGTGATTTAACTATTGATCTACAATTTGATCCTGATTTGATTCCTTATTATGATTTTACTGGAGGAACACCTCCTTATGCTATAGATTGGAGTCATGGAGATGAGTTTATTTTTTCTCCTATTACCCAATCTGGCACTTATTGCATTACCATTACTGATAGCGATGGTTGTAGTGCTGTGGATTGTGAAAATGTAGTAGTAGACAATCCAATAGATTCTTGTTTTGCTTCTATTTTAGAAATAGTAAATGATTCTGTTGCATTATTAGAGGTAGTGGCTGAAGGTGTAGCACCTTTTGTTTATCAATGGAGTACAGGTGAAATTACACAAGACATTCTAGTTATTGAAAATGGTAATTATTGTGTTACTATTTCAGATGCTGTGGGTTGTGTTAATTATAGTTGTATTGATGTCTTTATCAATGAAAGTTGTATTGATTTAATGGCAATTGATTCTACTATTGGATGTACAGCAGATTATACCCCTGTTTGTGGTTGTGATGGCGTCACCTATTCCAATGCGTGTGTTGCCGAAAACTGGTATGGCGTCACTTCTTGGACAAACGGAGAATGCCCCAGTTCAGGCTGTGACCTAGAAGTAGATTTAAGTTTTGATTCGCTTTATTATCCCATAATTGATATATCTGGAGGAAGTGCCCCCTATACTTATGTTTGGAATGTAGATATATTTTTACCAAATGCGCCCGTCACAGAATCAGGCATCTATTGCATTACGATTACCGATAGTGAAGGCTGTATTGCTGAAGATTGTGAATATGTGTTTGTGGATGGTAATCCCATAGATTCTTGTTCAGCTACTATAATAGAAATTGTTGTTGATTTTTCTTCTGAATCTTATTTAGAAGTATTCGCTATTGGAACGCCTCCTTTTATTTATGAATGGAGTACAGGAGATACAACCAACTTCATTCCTGTTACTTCAGATACACTTTATTGTGTAAGTGTTACAGACGCAGAAGGGTGTTTTAGTTATGCATGTTATGAAGTATTCACAAATGGAACTGGAGATGATTGCTTGGATAATTCCCTTATTGATTTTGATGCAGGCTTGGATTGTCCAGAAGAAGAAATGGAGGTTTGTGGTTGTGATGGAGTGACTTATTTGAATGCTTGTGTAGCCCAACATTGTTTTGGAGTTAGCGAATGGACGGCAGGCCCTTGTCCCAATATTGGTAATCCGACAGATACGCTTTTCTGTGCATTAGAAGCTAGTTTTTCTTACAATATAGAAGAAGATTCATTAGGAAATTATGCTATTAGCTTTTATGGTGTAACGAACAGTTTAATCCCTGAAATATATTATAATTGGTATTTAAACGATGGCTCAACAGCAGTAGGACAAAATCCTACATTTACGATTGAAGCGCAAGACTCCTTCACGATTATCACCGCTTGCTTAGAAGCTTGGGAATGGAATTTAGATACTTGTATGGGCGTTTTTTGTGAAACGATTGTAATTGATAGTGATCCAGATGGTATCATTAGTGGAACGATAGTTGAAAATCCAAATGCACAAGATAATTCCATCGTTAAATCAGATGGAGTCGGTACTCCCCTACCCGATGTAGAAGTTCGTTTGCTTGATGCTAATGGAATCACATTAGCCACTGATATTACCGATAATAAAGGGCATTATGCTTTTGAAAATCTATTTTTCGGAAATTATCAAATACAAGTCATCATTCCTGATCTTCCACATGAGCCTTATGATGTCAACTTAACCCCATTAAGTCAAGAAGAAAATAATCTCAATTTTGAGGTAAGTTCATCTTCTATCAGTACCACTTCAACACAAGCAGTTGAATTTTTGGAAGCATTTCAAATCTTCCCTAATCCTGCTAGTGAACGTGTTTTTATACAACTAAATCTTGCGAAAGAAAGCGATTTACAAGTAAGAATTTCTACCATTACAGGACAAGAAGTTCATTTCGTAGAACGCTCAAATGCAAATGGACGCCAACAATTTGAAATAGATCTTACTTCTTTTGAAGCAGGTTTATATTTTATTCATTTATCGAATGGAAAAGAAGTCATTAGCAAAAAAGTAATTCGTCTCTAAGTATATCATACCACATAAGGCACAAGCGCATACTAAAGTGTAGTGTCTTATGTGGTTTTTCAAAAAACAAGACATCTTCCAAGCTTCAAACACAACATTTCCTAAAGTCATAACCCGTAATCCTCATGAGAAATATAATTACCAGTATTCTGTTCCTATTCAGCATTTGTCTTTCGGTAAATGCACAAACATCCATTACGATTCAAGGAAATTTAGGTTTTTTATTCCCTGCTTTTGGAATAGAAGATTATCCTGTTCATTTTATTTTAGAAGATGGCACCGAAGAAATTGCACACACCAATACACTTGGTGAATTTGAAATTAATTTTTCTAATGTACATGTGGGCGAAATAATTTATACCTATGTCATAGACCCCTGTATTGGAGATATTATAGAAGGAGAAATCCTAGTGGAAGAAGAAGATAGCGTAGTAGAAATTGAATTTGAAGTTTGTAGTGATATTTTCCCACCCAATGAATGTGTTGCCAATTTCAATTATGAACCCACTGCACCTTATTCCAGAGAAATTCATTTTTTTGATTTATCCACTGCACCCGATGGTGTCTCAAATTGGAGCTGGGATTTTGGCGATGGTTTTACTTCAAATGAACAAAACCCCATTCATAGTTACGGACAAGCTGGGGAGTATGTAGTGAGTCTAAGCATTCAAAGTGACTCTTGTGAAGCCCATTTACAACAAATTATCTATGTAATAGATGGAGAAGATTGTATTTGTAATGATTATTACGATCCTGTTTGTGTAGCAACGCCTTCGGGCGGCTTTTTACAATTTGCAAATCCATGTTTTGCGGAATGTGAAGGCTTTACAGCCGATATTTATTTTCCATGCACAGATACAGGAGAAAACTGTTTTGCTTCCTTCTTTTACGAAGCACTTCCGCCTGAATACAATATGATTCAATTCATCAATACCTCCGAAGGGAGCTATGATTTGGTTACTTGGGATTTTGGCGATGGAACGACAATAGAAGAATTTGATCCCCTCCACATTTATGAAGAAGCAGGCGAATATTTAGTTACGATGACGATCACGGATGGCGTCGATTGTACCGAAAGTATCTCCTTAATTATCCATGTAGGTGATGGAAGTGGCAATTGTTTTTGTCCTGAATATTACGCGCCTGTTTGTGTGTTTGATGATGCAGGGCAGTTGGTGCAATTTTCCAATGATTGTTGGGCGGCTTGCGAAGGTTATGGCCCCGATACTTGGTTTCATTGTGAATTGGGTGGTCATTATGGCGATTGTTTTGCTTTTTATGAATATGAACAAGATGAAGAGGAGCCTTTAACCGTATATTTCAATAATCTTTCAGCGTATCAACAGGATACCATGTATTGGTATTGGGAATTTGGAGATGGTACAGATAGTCGAGAATTTCAACCAATTCATACCTATGAGGAAGCAGGCATTTATGAGGTGACGCTTTACATGGAAAATGATTCTTGTTATAATATCATCACCTTACCCATCTTTGTTTTTGAAGATGATATTTGGTATCCAGAAGATTGCCAAGCCATTTTTGATTTTATACTTGAACCCAATACAGAAAATACTTATCTATTTAACGATCATTCATTTGGGGAAGTTATTGCTTGGGAATGGGATTTTGGAGATGGAACAAGGTCTACCGAACCTAATCCAATTCATCAATTTGAAGAAAATGGCTTCTATCCTGTTACCCTTGGTATAATGACTGCGGAAGGCTGCCTTTCCAGTACGACTTTGGATATTCATGTGGGCGGCATTGTCGACCCAGGGGCTTGTCAAGCTTTGTATGGATTTTTCCAAACGGCAGTGTCTACTTTTACAATCAATTTTGAAGATTATTCGCTTGGTGAAGTCGTCGCTTGGGAATGGAATTTTGGAGACGGAACCATTTCGCATGAGTCTAACCCAACTCATATTTATGAAGAAGAAGGCGAATACTTGGTCTCATTAAGCATCACTACTTTTTTAGGATGTACAAGTACCATTGCGTACCCAATTTTAGTTTGGGGAGAAGATGATGATTGGTATCCAATAGATTGTCAAACGAATTTCTTTTTTACCCCAACGGACGAACCCCTTACTATTCAATTTGAAGATTTATCTCATGGAGAAGTAGTGGATTGGGCGTGGCATTTTGGCGATGAAACTTATGCTTATGAACAACATCCTGTCCATACCTATACGGAAGAAGGCGTTTATTTGGTTTTATTAGAAACGGCTACTGCAGATGGTTGTTATGAAGATTTTTGGATGGAAGTTTGGGTAGGGAGTGACCTTTGGGATGAATTGCCTGATGGCTGTCAAGCTTTATTTACGGCTGTTTTAAATGAAAATGAAGTAAGTTTCCAAGATCAATCTGAAGCAAGTGATGAAATTGTCAATTGGTTTTGGGACTTTGGAGATGGCAATGCTTTTATTGGTCAAAATCCAGTACATACGTATGCGGAGGTTGGAGTGTATGAAGTGAGTTTGGTTATTTTTACAGTAAATGGCTGTAATAGTATCTATCAAATGACCATTGATCTTTCAACAGAAGATATGACAGGTAATATTTTTGCTTTTGCATCAACGAGTGTGGACGAAAATCTTGCTACGATAGAAACCTTTACCCTTGCACCTAATCCTGTTTCGGATGTATTAAGACTTGAATTTAACGAAAATCCAACGAATGATTATCTCCTTCAAATTATTCATCTAAATGGACAACTTATAGAGGAACAAGTATTGAAAGCAGGGCATACACAATCCTCATTTAATGTACAACACCTTGCTCCTGCTTGTTATTTCATTCGTATTCAAAATGGAAATGAAGTCAGAACAGAACGCTTTATTAAAATATAAAGAAAGTTGGATCAGTAGTTTTCGGTTTGATTCGTTTCATATATCACTTTGTTCTTTTTTACCGCAAAAAAGAACGAAAAAGCTCGTCGAATCGCATATTTCTCAAAACTTTCGACCTAGATTTTTGACTATTTTTTCGCTTTGGCTCAAAAAAATCAAAAATTCTCCCTTCGGGCGGTCAAAATTTTGGAAATTGCTTTTTTCGACATTCATCATCTTGAAAATATTGTTGTCTAGCTAAAAATTTTGTTTTTAGTATTTCAAATCGAGAATTCCAAGTCATCAAAAACCTGCTGGTCGTATCGTCACCAGATTATTTTGAATGGCATAAGCCACAAGACCCGCTGAATTTCGGCAATCCAACTTAGTGAGTAGGTTATTACGATGTCCTTCTACCGTTCGAGCACTAATGTATAGTTTCTTAGCAATCTCGGCATTGGTGTGTTGTTCACAAATGAGTTGTAATACTTCCAATTCGCGTTTGGTGAGTTTTACATTAAACGCATGAAAATGGGGCTTTTGTTTAGAGACAAAATTCTCTCGGATAATTTGTTGGATTTCCGCATTATAGAAAAATCCACTCTTTGCTACCTCACGAATCGTTTGTTCTACTTCATCGGGTTCGGTATTTTTGGCAAGATAAGAGGAAACCCCTAATTGTATCAAACTAAAGACAATCCCTTTTGAAAAATGCGTAGATAAAACGATGATCGCAATTTCTGGATACTCCTTTTTTAAAATTTTGGTCGCATCAATACCATTAAGTTCTGGCATATTGAGGTCCAATAAAATAATAGTAGGAAGCGTCTCTGCCGCTGCCAGTTTTTGTAATAAATCATTGCCGTTTTCCGCTTCAAAAAGCACGTCAATATCATCCGCATCTCCTAGTAACATACGCATTCCTTTACGGAAGAGTACCTCGTCATCTGCTATAGCTAGTCGAATGGGTTTCATAATTTTAAAATTTAGATTCTTATCGTTTGGTCAATTCTAAATCGTACAACGATTAAGCATATGTTTTTAAACCATCATTTTTTCAATTCTGCTTTTAATTGGAGTCCATTGCCTGGGCTAGTTTCCAATTCCCATTTTGCGCCAATCGTTTCCAGACGATTTCGGATATTTTTCATTCCCAATCCTTTTTGGATCGATTGATCGCTAGCATCAAAACCTTTTCCATCATCGCGATACAATAAAAAAAATTTATCTTGCTGTAAAATGGCTTCTAAATAAATGGTCTTTGCTTCCGCATGTTTGACTGCATTGTTCAGTAATTCCTGACAAATACGAAATAAATCCAATTCCATATTTTGGGTCAAAAAAGTATTATTCAACATATCCGTTTTGAGTACCACATCTGTGGATTCCATGGCTTCGAATTCATTACACAATTCCTCCAATGCCGATGCCAAACCAAAGTTATTTAAGGTGACGGGCATTAAAAAATGAGCAATCTCTCGTGTAGCATGAATCGTTTTATGCAGTATATCTTTGGTCGTCGTAAAGGTGTCTTCAAACTCGGTTTCTTTACTCTTTATTTTTTTAAGGCGATGCAAATATAGATGAATCACATTGAGCTTTGAACCAATTTCATCATGCAATTCTCTGGCGATTCGTTGTCGTTCTTCTTCTTGCGCATGTAAGGTATTATAAACCAACTGCTCCTGCGTTTTCAGCTCCTGTGCCAACAGTTTTCGTTGAAATTGATAAAAAAACAGCACCAAAGCAAAGGCTAAAAGTAGCATGACAATAATTCCAATTACTACTAAAACGAATATTTCCTTGTCTTGGAGAAAACCATCTTCCATATCACGTATAATATCACTAATTGAAAGATCATATTTAACACTGCATTAATCGACCAAAGTTCGATAGGAATTTTTACATCATGCTTTTTGTAATAATTACTAAACATAAAAATAAATAAGCTCCCCGAATAATAAATCAATATAGCCATATTGATGATCTGAGTATATTTATCTCTTGCTATTGCAGGTAATTTATTTTTGATAAATAAAATCAAATAGGCTACAGCATAAAATATGATAATTAAATGAACCCCTGTTTTAGAATAGCTATTAAATCCATAAATACTTTCTATAAAAATAGAATTCAAAATAATTAAGACACTAATACTTCCTATATAAATTTTACTTAGCGCTCGTTTTTGTGTCCAAATCCCAAATACATTCAAAAAATAATAAGACAGAAAAATGAATTCTCCAAGAGTATATAAATGTAGTAGAGGTAAATTGTTAGATTTAACAATGTGCAAAACATTTGCGAATACTTCTATAATCAAATTCCATATTAGATAGTAAAGCAATAACTTAAAAAGTTTACTAAATAGTTCATAATTTAATATCAAGATTATAACAGATATTAATAATATTAGAATAGCTAAATAGGATGAAATATCGAACAATATAGATAGCATATCTTAATTCCTCCTAATATTAAATATTACTTAATTAGTTAACAATTTGGTCACTATCTAAATCTGGAGGACAAGTATCTGGACATGGTCTAGTAAAATTATAATACGTTATCTCATTTGTTTTGGTATTTTCTACTACAAAGACGAGTTCGGGTGTTTCGTTTGTTCCTTCTACTCCTAGCATGGCCCATACCTCAAAGTCCCCTGGATTATTTTGAATAATTTTTAAAAACTCGCCATGTTTGATATGAAAGCCTTTGGTATCCACTAATTTACCTCCTTCACTGGGTACTCTAGGAAACTTCCCCAATACTTCGTAGTTTCTTTGCCATCGATCAGAACATTCTTTAGTGATTTGATAATCACTGATTTTACAAGAAGCTGGTGTTTCAGCAAGGGTGACTTCATCTTGTCCTACGGTGACGTACTTAGGAGGTACTTCTGTTTTAGGTTGTTCTTTTTCAGGTTCATCTACAGCCGTGGTAGTCGTGTCTCCACAAGCTATGAACGTAAAGGTAATACAACTGAATACTGCAAAAAATAAGATGGACTTTTTCATTTTAGTTTGTTCTGTTTTGGTTGAATAAAAATGTTTAAAAATATCTTCAATAGGGCTATAAAAAAGTTGGAGTAGTTGGTGTAAATTAGATGGGTAGACGGTAAGGACTTCTGGACTTGATGTACACAAAACCGAAGTACTTCGTCTATCATCGTCTAATATAACAATAAATAGTTAACTACTAACATTTTATATCCTTATTTTTTTTATTGATAGTGGCGATCATTTGATTTTGCTATCATACCAACCCGAATAATTGATTTCATATACTCAACAATTATTTCATCGGCATCCTACGAAATTGATAAGCATTTTATACGAAATAGCTTTCTCAATCTCATATAACAAAGATAGACTAGATGTATCCCTTCCTCTAGCGTAGAAAAGCTGAAAAAAAAAAGCCCGTACTTCCACCTTAAAAACAAGTAGAAATACGGGGAATGGGAGTTGTTCAATGAACATAATGATTCTTTGACAAAAACTGTGGTTTATGTTTTTTCTCGTTGTCGTCGGCGTCGAGCCTCGACAACGAAGTTGGAGGTTTCTAGGAGGCGAAGCTAGTACAAATGGCTGTTAAATAGCCATTTATACTAGCTTCGCCTCCTAAGACCACCCAGAATAATTGCAAGGGCTCGACGCCCGACGCAATTACAATTTTTCATTCCATGGTATTTGTCTAAAAATTAAAATCACATTAGAATATATTGAGGAAAAGCGTTTTCATAAATTTGCTATTTTCAATTATTTTTGTGTCGCTAAAAGAAGCTTTTAAAACCCCATATTCCTACAAGTAGCAATATGGGGATTCTGTTTCATTTGGTTATTAATACTAAATTATCTTAATAAGTAATTTAAGTATATTGAGATTTTGGGGGTGTTGCATTAAGTAACCTAACTTATTTGTCTGTCGAATAACTGCATTCGCCACAAAAAGAGTAAACAACTGACTATAAGAAAGTTGTGCATGATTTTTTGGTGAATCTTAAAAGCAGTTATTGACCAAATAATTAGGTAGACTTATAATCTTAATATCTTATCGTTGGTATAAAAGTAGTAAACATTCAACGATATTGCTATCCTGCAAATTGGTGAGTTTTAAAATTAGTAATTAAGGGTTATTCATTAACCAGTGTGGGCTTCCTTTCGCCAATCCATACATTTTTGTAATTTTGTATTCTTCTAGTAACTTTTTATGACAACACCATTATTTATTCCATTTGCATCAAGTATTTCTTCTATAAAATTGCCAGAGCGATTTACCTTTCCTTTTTATTATGAACCCCACGCGCTTTGTCGTCTCGCTGCGAAAGAATTACAAGATTATTTGTCGACTCAAAAAGATTGGCAACACAATTTTGGACTTGATCCCCAAAAGGAGGGAATGATTATTGGGAAAATGTTTGGTGTATTGGTCGTACAAGATCAAAATGGAATCTTTGGTTATTTAGCTGCATTTTCTGGTAAACTAGCTAATGCTAATCATCTCCCTAATTTTGTACCTCCAGTTTTTGATATGCTAACAAAAGATGGATTTTACAAAATAGAAGAAGAACAAATTTCTGCTTTAAATGATGAAATCGAACAACTAGAACAAGCGCATGAATTTCTAGAAGCGCAAACCCATTTTGAATCAGAACAACAATTGCGTACAGAACGATTAGCACGAAGTAAAACAGCCTTGAAAACGGCTAAAAACATCCGAAAAGTTCGTCGGGAAGAAGCCCAAGATTTCCTTTCCAAAGAAGAATATGCCGATTTCTTAGAAGCCCTAAAAAAAGAAAGTTTAAACCAACAATATTATCATAAACGGTTAACCAAATATTGGGATCAACGCTTGGAAAAAAGTCAAACTGCTTATCAAAAATTAGTAGATCAAATACGACAACTCAAAACAGAACGTAAAACACGATCTGCTGCATTGCAGGAACGCTTATTCAAGGAATATAGCTTTCTCAATCAAGCAGGTGAAATGAAAAGTTTATACGACATCTTTCTACCTACGGCTTATAAAATTCCTCCTGCGGGCGCAGGCGAATGTGCTGCTCCCAAATTATTGCATTATGCTTTTCAGCATCAATTAAAGCCTATTGCTATGGCTGAGTTTTGGTGGGGACAATCGCCTAGATCAGAAATTCGTCAGCACCAACAATTTTATCCAGCCTGTCGCGGTAAATGTGAACCTATTTTAAAACACATGCTCCAAGGAATTGATTTGGATGAAAATCCCATGCTCACCAATCCTGCTATTGGAAAAAAATTGACCATTTTATTTGAAGATGAACATTTAGCAGTCATTGAAAAACCACATGAATTTCTTTCTGTACCAGGTAGAACGATCCAAGATGCGGTGGCTACTCGTATGAAACAGCGTTATCCAACTGCTACGGGTCCCTTGGTGGTGCATCGTTTGGATATGTCTACTTCTGGTATTATGTTGATTGCTAAGAACAATGAAATTTATAAACATTTACAAGCTCAATTTATTCAACGAAGTGTACAAAAACGTTATGTGGCTTTATTAGGCGGACTTTTACTACAAAAAGAAGGACTAATTGATTTACCACTCCGTTTGGATTATGATGATCGTCCTCGACAATGCGTTTGTTATGAACATGGAAAGGCAGCACAAACCAAATGGGAAGTCATAGCACAAGAAAATGGAAAAACACGTATTTATTTCTATCCCGTCACGGGACGAACGCATCAATTACGGGTACATGCTGCGCATCAATTGGGGCTTAATTTACCCATTGTAGGTGATGATTTGTATGGTAAAAAAGCAGATCGACTTTATTTACATGCTAATTGGATAGCGTTTGAACATCCGATTAGTAAAAAGAGCATTGAATTTGAATCTTCTGCTCCATTTTAGTTAAACATGAAAAGGAGTTAAAACCACCTTGGAGCATTTATAACTCAAGGGAATTTACTCCCTTATCATCAATCTGATTAATATTCTAGGAAAGGGAATATTTCATACTGATCTCATAGATAGGAAGGTCTGCCCTAGATTTTTAAAAATAGCGTTAACAATATAAAAAAGATGCCCCATCCTATTCCAAAATAAAGCGCTTCTTGATCGCCTTGCATCTCTAATATTGGCTTAGGTTTTGAATTATCTATTTTGACAAAAAAGCGATATAATCGACACGTTAATTCTCCCAAAATTACACTCACCATAAGAAATCCAATAACAGGGAAAATATAAGGATCGCGAATCTGTGTATTTAGGGTATCTCCCATTACAATACGCCAAACTATTCCTATACCTAAAAGGATAATAACTTTGGTGAAATTACTTGATTTTATGTCGTGACCTATTAGTCGCATACACTTTTAGTTGAGCATTTTTAAGGAACGATTGAGGTTGTGATCCATTGATTATCTTTCCATTGATGGAGTTCGCGTTGATGCCCTGAGTGATGCAATTGTAAGACATCTATTTTATGAGTTTCAAATAGAAGGATGGTGAAATTTTGAAAACCTTTAGCTGTGTTTTCAAATGTATATTCTGTATCCCAAGGATAAATTTTTTCATCTTTTCCTAAAAGCGTACTTGGTGCTTTTATGGTGCAATAATCACGCCTTGAATAAAGTGGTAAATTATGCCAAACTGCTTGACATAATTCATTTTTATGATGAATACTAATTTTTCCATTTAGACGAATTTGGAGTTGTTTTTTAGGATGATAAAAAAGGAGACTAGCTTTAGGATTAAATAGTAATTGTCGAATTTTTGGGGTTCTGTAATCCGTATAAAAGGTACAATGTCTATTTTCAGGATGAATTTTTCGTAAAACGAGTGTACGAAGTGCCACTTCTTCCTGATGCTGTGTTCCTAAAACAGGAGTCCGAAAGGGACTTCGTTTATCAACTGTGGCGCGTTGTAATAATCGCCATATTTCTTCTATTGTAGTGGATAATTCCATAAACCCAATTGTGGTAATTGATCTTTTTGTACAACAGTACCCGCGATGAATAGTTCGTTGCCCAATACTGCTATTCGAGGAAATCCACTAGCACGACTTTCATTATATGGAGTAATTTTTTTGACGGTTTGAATGCTGCCATTGGTATTGATAATGCGTAAAATCAAATATGTTTCGCCTTCAATTTCTTCTAAATTGGTTACGGCTACTTGGTCGGTATTAATGAATTTTACGTCTACTCGTCCTATCGTTGGATTCGTATTTATTTGTATAGGGTTGGAAAAGCCTTTTGAAATAGCGTCTGAAAAAGCAAGATTAACTTTAGGAACACCATCCGCCATCGTATACCAAGCTATTGCAACTTTATTTCCATTTGCATCAATAGCTGCACCATTTACTGGGCATCCAGCAATTGTCCAATTATCTTGATGAATTAATTTTGGAGACGACCATTTTCCATTTGCATAATATACATAACTAAAGTCTCTGATTTCCTCTTTTGAACGATCTCTATAAACTACTATTGATTGTCCATTTCCTAAAGTAACCGCATCTGTCTGACAGCAAGAACAAACACGTTCATCAAGGAGGGTTTCATTGGTAATTTCTCCATTCTCATCAATACTCGCAAAACGAAGCGTCATATCTGCTTCGTTTCCATGATCGTGATTGTGTGCAACAACTTCTTCTTGGGCGGCATTTCGTCCATCTAACCATACGACTCCAATTGTATTTTCAAAAGGAAAAAGACTTACAAAACCATGTTCTGTAGGTGTATTATCGGTATGTGGAATGAAAGGATCTTGCCATAAATTTCCATAATCCGTTGATTGAAGGACAGCTACATTATAAGCATAAGTACCTGCTCCATTTTTGGGTAAAAAGGACGTCATCAGTCGATTCTCTTTTTTTATTACCGAAGGAAAATCTGCCCAATTAACAAACCAATCTTTTCCTGTTTGAATAGTTTGGGGAATAGACCATGCTTGTTTTTGGGACTCAAAATAGGCTAGTTGTAAATGAGAACTGGCATCTTTTTCCTGAATCCATGTCATCCAAAGGGTATCATGTTCAGCAAATAAAAAGGGGAATTGTTCTGCAATGGAATTGGGAGTAGGTATAAAAGAAATGGTTTGGGGAGAGGAAGACGTACTTGTATCGGTACAAGCAAAATAAAGGAGACTGAGCAAAAAAAGAAAGTACCGCATACACCAATTTTGAAGCTAAACTACAAAAAGTTGATGATTTGAAGTGTTTCTTTTTAGTCGGGGCATGACTTCCTGATTTTATTTACTTCAATCATTCAAATCTATTTCTAAGGAATTAGTCCCGTCATGCTAGGAGAGTTGAAACATTTTAGTCGGGGCATGACTTCCTGATTTTATCTACTTTAATAATGCAAATCCATTTCTAAGGAATTAGTCATGCCACGACGGTAATAGATTTAGAAAAAAGGGCATTGTCCTTTGTATTTTTTGAACCGACCTTGTTTTTTTAATCGTCCTTTGAGGCGTTTTTTTGATGATTTTTTATAGGATTTGCGAGTAGGTGATTCGTCAATGGAATTTTTTTCTTGAAAATTTTTCTCTTCCGCTGTATTGATGGTTTGAATAGGATTTTGTGGTTTTGAATTGACGTAGATGGTCGATTCTTGAGAGATAAATTCAGCGTTGAACGAAGATTGTGTTTGAGGCGTAAATTCTTGGAGTGCTTTTTCTAATTCTTTGGCAAAATTATCCAAACGACTAAAATCAGGCTCTGTATCCATACAAGAACAATAGTCATCTGTTTGGGAATAAGCAAAGAAAGGAAGCAGTACAAAAAGGAAGATTGTTTTTTTCATCTTAGGAGGTTTACTCCTAAGGACAAAAGGGGCTTCAAATGGTTGCAAAAAAAATTCCAGAGCTATTAGGAAATAACTCTGGAAAACGTAGTGGTATGTTTGTTAACCTTGGTTTTTAGTCTACTACTAACATTTTCTTAGTAGCAGAGAGGGTGGGTGTTGTTAATTGATAAAATAAGATACCTGAACTTCCAAGAGAAAGGGCATCTATAGTTTCTTGATGATAACCTTTGGTATAAAATTGCTGTTGTTGATACAATACTTTACCATTGGTGTCATAAATGGTTAATTCTACTTGTTCGTCTTTTGTTAATTGAAATCCAATCAATGTTTCATTTGAAAACGGATTGGGTTGATTTTGATATAAAACAAACTCTGAAGTAGTGGATAAATTTTCTTCCACTTGGAAAAGCAGATCAAGCGTATTGACTTCGCTAGATTGATAAATTTCATTGGATAAATAGCGATCACTTAATGCAATAGTTTCTTGCCAATTTCCTTCTTTTTTTGTATTAAAATGCAATTCAAATAGTACGATTTCATCCGATACAGAAATGGAATTTGGTGTATGCCAAGATAAATTAAGAATACCTTCCTCTAATAAAGTCGTTCCTATTTGTCCTTCTTGAAGCGTGATTGCAACTGCTTGACATTTATTCCATTCTAGTACCTCAATATCAAATTGTAAACTTGCTTGAAAGCCATTGATTTCCTTAAAATCTTTTGCTTGAACAGGCAAAACGACATCTGTTTCTGCTGAAAATGCTTCATTTTGAAGATAAAAAGGAATACGATTCTCTTGTCGTTCACTTGATGCAGTAGCTGTATTTGGATTGACACTTCCATTGACATCACCTATTTTGACCCCAATAAAATCAGTATGCATTTCATCCACTGTTAAATTAGTTAAATCGATTTTTTCAGGGAAGGCCTCCTCCCAAGGGTTTTGTGGATTTGGAAATACATAACTGGCATCTATGAATCGCCAAGAAGTATTATCAGGAAATTCGTTAAGGATAAATAAAATAAGTTGTCTAGTTTGTACAATATCAAAAGTTGTAATAAATCCGTCTCTATTTACATCAGCAGCAATTCTCTGATAGGGAGATGTGAATGGCTCAATACCCAAAATATGCTGGCTCATTAACACTAAATCGTAGGTGGTCACTCCATTGGTATCATCTCCATCTTTTTGAGGAGCAATGGAATAATCAGCATTCATCCCCAAATCTGGAAAGGCATAATGCCCATCTAAATCAGAAGGCAAAGCATTGGATACTGCCCCTTCTAAATACACCATAGCGTCTTGTATTTCTATACCTTCTTCTGTTTTAATATCTCCTGCAATCATCGCTCTAGAAGTTCCACAAACAAACATATTGTCCTGTACAACGATATAAGTTGTACAATTATCACTATTACCTGCTTCATCCGTTACCCATACTTCTACTCCTTGAGGACCAAGATTTTCACAACAAAAGGTCACTACATCTTGTGGCGCATTAGTATCACCCAAAATTCGCACTTTAACAGAAGATTCTACAAAATCATCTGGTGAGCAATTATCAAATGCATATTCTAAAAAGTCGCTTGCCCAAATATCCACACAGCCTGTAGCAGGCATTTCTACTGTAAGTCCATTGGTACAAACGGGGGTAGGTCGTTTGCCATCTGCTAATACAAATTCGTAGCCACATTCGCTTTCGTTTCCACAACCATCTTCTACTACCCAAAGAATAAAATGCGCTCCGTATTCAAAGAAATTACTGGCATCATTTCCACCATTGATTTCTACAATATCATAAATTCCGTCTTGCGGAGCAATATCAATAAAATACGAGATATTTAATAAAGAATCTGGCGAGCATGAATCAATGGCTTTGAGGGTTAACTCAACAAAAGCATCACATTCGTTATCTAAATCATCCACTGGAACTGGACCAAATGCACACTCAATTTGAGGTGGAACCATATCCGTTACTTTGATCGTTTGTACCCATTTAAAATAACCATCATCATCTTGATAGGTTCGTGGTAAAGGTTGTGGCGTTCCAAGATTGGTATTGTTTGGATTGCCTTGTTCATAAACACACCAATTGATGACTGTCCAAGTACGTTCTATTTTAAAACAAGCATCTTCTACAATTTCAAAAACTTGATCTTGATGACTAATGGCAATTAACTCACAATCATCATCCGAAATGGTGGGTTCACCCGTCATTCCTAAATCACCACTTGGACACTCCCCTATCGTTACATCCGATGGAAATTGTACAATAAAATCAGAAATGTGATTAACAGTAATGCGTTGGGTACAAGTGGCTGTACCAGATTTATCAGAGCCATCATCATAGGTCCACGTACGCGTAATTAGTCCTGCATTACATTGATCTACTGTTGAATTTTCTTGATAGTCAAGCATTTCTGTAAAGCAATTATCAGAAGGACTTGGCATACCAAATTCCATAGCATGTAAACCTTCATCATCACAATTGATTGTAATATCTGCTGGACAACTTATCGTAGGATCAATCGCATCTTCCACTACTAGTTGTTTCCAACATTTATTACTATTGCCCGCCGCATCCGTTACAAGAAGTTCTATAGCAATGGTTTCATCCAAATCACAACAAGCTAATTCTGCTGTTTCGCCCCAATCTGATGTTCCTAAACACCCTCCTACTCGACGAATTGCTAGCGTAACTTCACTACAATTATCAAAAGAACCTGCATTTGCTTGAGTGGCACTTATTTGCCCCTTTCCATCATCACCAAGTGAAATATGGAGTTGATCTTTACAAACCGCAATAGGAGCTGAATTATCTTCTACTGTAATGGTAATGGTTTCTTCTGTGAGATTCAAACATTCATCTTTTGCAGTAATGGTTAGTTCTGTATCTCCAAGACCAAGTCCTGTAATTTGTTCGCCATTTAAAATATCAACGATCGCATATTGTTCATTTCCTAGATAAGGATTACCTCCAATAAGATAGGAAACCGTTAGACTAATTACTTCACCACAATCATCTGTTACAGCTTGATTAAAATCAACAGTCGCATCACAGGTGTAAGTATTGGTATTGGCTAGAATATTGGCAACATCAATTGTTGGCCCTACTTGATCAGATAGATGAATAGTTTGGACATAATCTTTTGACACTCCCGTACACCAGTTAATGATCGTCCATGTTCGGAGAATTTTTGAACTATTCCCACAAGTAGAAAACGTTTGATCGTCATACGTATAGGTCATATCACATAAACCATGATAATCATCTGTTATGGGGAAACAGCCAAATGCAGGAATACCCGCTTCCGTAAGGGGATCCGCTGTAGCATCACATGCAAGGGTCACATTATCAGGCCATTGAACTCGATCAAAACTGGGCGCTTGTAATCCTACCGTTTGTGTGCAGGTTGAGGTATGACCAAAGTCATCACTTGCTTGCCAAACTCGCTCAATCACTGCACCATTCCATTCCGATTGATCGCAATGTGTCTCGACAATCATTTCATCTAATAAAATCATGGTATCTAATGCACAATCATAGGCAAATACTGGCGTGGGAAAACCACAAGTAAGGGTAATAGATGCAGCTGTAATTTCACCAGTTCCGACAGGAGTAATTCCATCGCCTTGGTTATTGTCAATGACTTGGATGTACCAAGTATTCCCTAAATTAGAAGGCTGAAAATTGCCTGAATTTTCGGTTACAAAATCTTCTGGTTGAGTTGAGGTCGTATTTTCACATGCTGTACCCAATAAAGCTAATAAACCTGATGCATCTCCAGATGGATTGGGTATGTATAAATTACTCGTACCAACGCCTCCCACTTCTTCTAATTGAATAGGAGAAGACAATCCTGCATCAATCATGGCATCTGGTAAGTGCAAAAGAATATCTAAATGGGTGACATCAGTATGAATTAAATCGACTTGTACTTGAATATCTTTTATTACTTCACTCATAGATACACATTCCATATTAATAGGAATCCAAGTATTGGATACTTGACCAATTATACCTCCTACAATTTGAATCGGCATTTCTGTAGGTGCTACATATTGCTCGGTGTGCGTATAAAATTCATCTAATGCGTGAGGATGGGTACAATTTAAATTGTAATCATTGCAAACAATGGTTGGTGCTAGCTTATCTTCCACTATAATTTGTCCCCAACAGACATTACCACTATATTTATGGCTTACTGTATAGTTTAAGGTTTGTCCAATTTGTGCATACGAAATTAAATCGTGCGCTGCTTCGATAGATTGATTTCCTGTAGGAATTGGTATTCCATTTTGATCTAAAGGCAATCCATTTGAACCATAAACGATTAATGGATTTCCATTTACATCTAAGATTTCTACAATATATTCTCCATCACATACATTTGGCATTTCTAGGAGCATATCAGGGCGAATTTCAATGACACATTCTCCAAAATCATCATTTAAGAAATTTGTGCCATTTTGATCCAAATCGTCTGGTTCTGCAAGACTGATATGTAATAAATCATTGCATACCATAGAAGGATTCGTTTCTTGAACGATATTCAAATCTGTGGTGCATTTAGAAATTATTCCATCACAATAGATTACTTCATGGATTAACTTATGGCAACCCACGGGAAGGTTGATACCTAAAACACTTAAATCAACTTGTCCTACACCATTGGTATAAGAAAATGGACCTGTTGCTATTGTAGACGCTAAAGCAGGATTTCCATCTGCTAAAACAATTAAATTTTCGGTGAGACATCCATCTGGTAAAGCATGATTACAATTAGGATAACACACATAAGGTTCATTGACAGGTAAAACACCCGACCACTGACAAGCAGTTCCTCCAAAAACATCTACGGAACTATTTTCAGGATAGCAATTTTGACAAGGTGCATTAAAACTCACCCGATCAATATCTGTGAAGGCTAGATTTGAAGGACCACTAAGTAAAAGTGAATTACCATAGGCAGGATCAGCTAGACTAGTTATTTCTGTTCCATAATTAATATCTGAAGTAATAACCTCCCAAGAACCACCATTCCAACCGTCATTCATTGCATCAAAACTAGAAAAAGTATAGGCTTGGCATTTATCCAAGGTAACTGTATATTCTACGTGTGCACCTGGATCCAGTCCTTGATAAAGGATTCCATTTATACCAATTATTTGAGTTCCTTGTATGGAGTCATTGACATAGCCTTCCGCTAATTCCCAACTTTGTTCTTCTGGATTATCTCCCAATGTAATTCGAATTAATACATCTACTAACTCTTCTGTACAACAAGAAGGGCAAGCCGTTTTTACGCGTTCGCTATTACTGATAGCAACTGTAGGTGCAACTGTATTTTGCCCATTTGCATCATATCCACTTGCTAAGACGGTATCTTGATTCCAATCCAAGATAACCCAAGCATGTTCTTCTGCATTGGTCGTTTCCCAATATTCCACATCTATCGTATGCCCACTTTGAACCACAAAAGAAATCACTTCATAGCCAGCATTACAATTGCCACTAGGTAGTTTATAATTTACAGGCGTATCTTCATTTAAACTGACATCTATGCTTGCACCTTCCCAACCATTATTTGCACTATCTTCTAGCACTAAGAAATAATTACAACCATCATTACAATCCTTTACGCAGTCAACTACTTCAATGTGAGCAGCCGAACGCGTGCTTGTTCCTCCTGCTGGACAAACGCATTCTGCATAAACAGTAGCACAAGTTGTAGATAAAGAATCAATATAACCACTCGTAAAAGGATTAAAGGTAAGTCCTGTTGCTAATAAATTTCCTCCCGAAGGAGCATCCCACCAATTAACCATGATGGGAGGAGTTGCACAACAATCCGAAAGTTGAGCAGTAAAATTGGTGGTGGAAGCTGGTTTTCCAATGCAATGGAATAAATTTGCAACACAAATAGAGTCTTGCGGACTAAATAAGGATGTAAACTCTTTTTTTTCTGCCTGTACTAAAAATGTAAGTAGGAAAAAAAATAAGGTAATTACAATGCTTTTTCGTTCTAAACGAAGGTGTCTCATACTACTGAGGATTATAACTTAACGTAAATTAATATTCGGTGTATGAGATGTAAATGAAGATTAGCTCTATCAAAAAGATATTGCTATTATAAATGATCGGTAATTGAGATATGAGGGAGGAAAACTAAAGCATCTAATGGTTAGACCCTGAGATAGTATAGTGTTTGCTCCGTGTTTTTGTATAAAGCTGTAATATTAGCTTTTTTTTAGATATAATCAAGTTATTGATTGATATTTTTTTTAATATGATAAATCGTTTGATCGATTTCTTCTTTGGTATTATAATAATGTGGTGAAAGCCGTAAAGCCCAATTTACTCCTTTTTTATCAAAGTCAATTAAAGCACTTGATCGTTGTGCAACACTTGTATTTACGAAATATTTTGAAAGTTGTTGCTTGAGATATTCAGCTTGCATACCCTCCAAATGAACGGTGACAATAGCTCCTAATTCTTCTCCTTGATCGAGTACATTAGCTTGATCTATTTTCCTCAATTCCTGACGCGTATACTGCGCCAGCGCACGCGCACGATCCCGAATGTTTTCCAAACCAACCGTCAAAGCATAAGCTATAGCAGCTGAAGCTCCTGCCATCAAGGCATAATTTTGCTCCCAATATTGAAAACGTCCTGCATCATCCACCAATTGTACTTCATTAGGGGCTACCCAATTCGCTCCTTTCATATCCATATAAAGAGGAGCAAGATCATTTGAAAGAACACGATCCGATACGTATAAAAATCCCATCCCACGAGGGCCTCGCATAAATTTACGAAAGGTAGCACTCATAAAATCACATCCTATTTTTTGGACATCTAACGGCATTTGACCAGCAGATTGACAGGCATCAATTATGTAAATAATTTCACGACTTTTACACAATTGACCTATTGCTTCTACATCTTGCACTAATCCACTATTCGTAGGAATATGAGTGACAGAAACTAGTTTAGGATGATATTGATCCATTAATTTCTTCATGGAATCAACATCTACTCCGCCAGATGGTTTGGTTTTCGCACGAATGAGTTGAATCTTGTAGCGTTTTACTAAATTTAGAAATACAATTTGGTTGGAAACATAATCATCATCTGTAGTCAAAATCACATCTCCTTCTTGAAAATCAATGGCTTGTATGGCTTTACAGAATCCATCTGTTGCACTAGAACAAGCCGCAATATTTCTTGCTTGGCAGTTCAACATGCTTGCCATATTCGTATAAAACCGATTTAATAAATCAGCTCTTATTTCTGCGGTTTCGTAGCCGCCTCGTGTCGCTTCTTCTGCAATATATTGTTGCATTGCTGTAACGACAGATTGAGGAGGAAGGCTTGCTCCTGCATTATTCAGATGAATATATTTATTGGTACCGGGGGTATCAAAACGCCATTGTTGGATTTGAGTTGGAGAAATTTGAGTATTTTTGATGTCTAACATTAGATGCTATGATTTTTTGGATTATTGTACTATTAATTACGGTTTATGTTTTAGCTTATTTCTTTTTTCCAAAAGGAAATTTCATCCAAGAAGGGCTGACCTTACCCATTTATTTATGGAAAACAAAAAAAGTTAATACACAGTATTTAAAGGTACAAAAATATCAATTTGGTTCACATCGACAGCAATATTATTTATGGTTTGCCTCGAATCCATCTGTTCCAAGGCGTAATCATTTGATAATCTATTATCATGGTGGAGGATGGCAATTCGGAAGTCCCGAACAATTTGCGGCCAATGCCAAAGTATTTGTTGATTTAGGGTATGAAGTGATTATGCCTGCCCATCGAAAAATTCCTTTTTATTCGTATACTTCCATTCGGGAAGATTTATCACTTACTTTAAAACATATCAAATCACAATTTGAAGAACAGAATCGCCCTATTCCTTCTATTGTATTGGGCGGAATGTCTTCTGGTGCCAACTTGGTTGCCTTGATGCATTATGACCAAAAAAATTTACAGGAAGTTGGTTGGCAACAAAACCAATTTAAAGGTATTTTTCTTTGTGGTGGGCCTCTTGATTTAAGTAAAATGTGGCAAAGTCCGAGTTTATGTTTTTTGGGTCGATCTTTCAGAAAAAATGCTTTGCTCAAAGCAAGCCCTTCTCATTATATTGCAACAAAAGAAAGCACTCCTTTTTTATGCATTCATGGTACAAAAGATGGATTTGTAGAATATAAAGCAAGTGCAGCTTTTGTAGAACAATTAAAAAAAGTACAGCATGAAAATATTTCCTTCCATACGATAGAAGGAGGTACACATCTTGATATTGGAAGCTGGGTGCATACCAATAATGAGATCAGAAAATTGCTAAAAGAATGGGTTTTAAAATTTGACTAGATTGTCTTTTGAGGCTTAGTCAGTGAAGAATTTTCCACTAAAAAATATATTCATCTTTACAAATCGTACCACAACCACATTAGGAAAATAAAAAAGCGGGGCCCGACGAGAAGAGTTTGTCTAGGGGGCACCCGCGCTATTTATTTAACCACAAAACCAAAAATGAATATTTTTAATCACCTCCTTTCGAGGCTACTTATTTACAAAAAACCGACAGTAGCATATTTTGTGCATATATTCCTCCAAGGAGGTGTCTAGTGTTTCATAGACGATGGATGTTGACTAGTGTACAATAAGTAGGTTTACCTAATTATTTGGTCAATAACTGCTTTTGATATTCACCAAAAAATTGTGCGTAACCTCCTTTTAGTCAGTTTCTTACAATTTTTATAATGAATGCAGTTATTCGACAAGCAAATAAGTTAGGCTCCTTAATATCAACAGGATTAAATTTGTTAGCATGAGGCTATTTATATCCATCCATCATCAAGGACTACTGTCGGTAGTGATCATATAGTCACTGCAATTTTTTCTTACTGATTATCTTGCTTGCTGTGACGTCCCACTGATTCTCAGTTTTCTCTTATTGGAATTATCTTTTCTAGGAGTTTCATACTCGACGCGAATTAAAAATTTGACAGTATTTTATTTTCTCGCTTCGGTATGCCCGTACAAAGGATGATTTTTTTTAGAATTTATAAATCCTCTTTTGTAGCCGTCAAAGGTCGGGTAAACCAGTACTTTTAAATACTGGCTCACCTGACAATTCCTCCCTATTAGTTTACTTTTCAATTGGGAAAGTTAAAAGTTGGGGACTTTAAAAACCAACTTTAGTAATTAAAGCCCCGAACGCAATCCTTCCTATTAGTTGTTCTTTGTGAATACTTCTATTCAACTATATCTTTTCCTAGGAGTTTTCAAAGGTCGGGTAAACCAGTACTTTTAAATACTGGCTCACCTGACAATTCCTCCCTATTAGTTTACTTTTCAATTGGGAAAGTTAAAAGTTGGGGACTTTAAAAACCAACTTTAGTAATTAAAGCCCCGAACGCAATCCTTCCTATTAGTTGTTCTTTGTGAATATTGCTATCCACCTATATCTTTTCCTAGGAGTTTTAAAGGTCGGGTAAACCAGCACCTTTAAATACTGGCTCACCTGACAATTCCTCCCTATTAGTTTACTTAGTTGTAGAGCGGTATCATATCCTCCTGAATAAGGACAATCACTGCTTCGGTTTCTGAGATGGCCTCATAAATGTCATTAATTAACAATTCATCACCATGTACTTCTGAGGCATATTGCCAGAGTACGCTCAGGCGTTGTTTCAAACATTTGCGGATTAACAATAAACCCATAATGCTGAAATCAACAATTAAAATATCTCTTGAATCTTTAGAATAGCCTTTGATAAAAGGACTATTAAATAAGGTTGGCTCTTGTTTAAAAATAAAACTATCAATATCTATTAAGGACGCTAAATTGCTTTTCAGGATTTCTAAACTAGCCATTTCCTTTCTCGGATATTGCACTTTGTTTTCTTTTTTCACATAATACACGGTGGTTATTCCTGTGTAAATGTTGTATAAAGCGGACGTGTTAAGGGTGACTTTCATAACACCGAAGTTTTGCTGCCAGATTTTGATAGAACTAGGCATGGGTCAAAAAAATTTTGATTCGTAAATCAAATGTCAATCCTTCATATGTAAAAGAGTTTCATTTGATTTTTTGATCGACAAATTTGAGTTTTTGGTTTTTGAGTTGACTGTTTAAATTTTGTCGATTTTGTAATTGATAGTTGCTTGGTATAATTCAAATTTGCGACCAAGGCAAAAAAAAAGTTGGCACAAGCCGCTAAAAAGAGTAGTAATTCATATGTAATTATAAGAAAAGATAGGATATACTAAACCACACTCAATCACCCACACAAGAAATTGATTTTCAATATATTAACAACTTGAAAAAACAGGAAAATTTAAGTAAAAAGAGGAAAAAAATAAATTTTCAAAAATATTTTATCATCAAAAAAAAATGGCATGCCAAAAATGATGATTTTCCCATTTTGGGAAAGGTTTTTCTACATCTGGGATTTTTTCTAAAAATGAAACAGCTTTTTTAACTCAAATTCCAGGGAAGAAAGCATCTTGAAAATGCGTAATTTGAGGATGAGATGGATCTAAAAGTAGAATAGCTATAATATCAAAACGAAATTCCCAAGTATGTTGGATGTCTTTCATATACACAGCCGCCGCATCTGCGAGTAAGCGTTCTTTTTGAGGGGTAACAAATTCTTCAGGTTGTCCAAAATAGGCAGTTGATCGCGTTTTGACTTCTACAAAGACTAATATTTCACCTTCCTTTGCAATAATATCAACTTCTGCTCGACTAAATCGCCAGTTCGTCTCCAAGATTTGATAACCTTTAGACTCTAATAGTTGAACCGCCAAACGCTCGCCCAATTGCCCCGTCTGTAAATGCTTTGCCATAGATTAATTCACTGTAAAGAAATAAAACACTTATTCTTTTAAGTATTCAATATTACTTATACTTGCAGCAATTTACTAATTTTTACCTGATAACAATGGCTTTAGCAAACATTAACCCTACTACGACAGTTGCTTGGAAAGCACTAGATACACATTTTAATGAGATGCAAAATTGTCAAATGATTGATTTATTTCAATCCAACGAACATCGTTTTTCTCAATTTTCACAGCAGTTTGAAGGAATGTTAGTTGATTATTCAAAAAACATAATCACTCAAGAAACGCTACAGTTATTAATTGATCTAGCAAATCAATGTAAATTATCTGACGCCATAGAAGCCATGTTCACTGGTGAAAAAATTAATCAAACAGAAAATAGAGCTGTTCTTCATGTCGCCTTACGTCAAGCTGATGATGCTACTACGACAGTAGATGGAACAGTCGTCGCTCCAAAAGTTCATCGTGTATTGGATAAAATGGAAGCTTTTTCGGAGCAAATTTTATCTGGAAAATGGCGAGGCTATACGGGGCAACGAATTACTGATGTTGTCAATATTGGAATTGGAGGCTCAGATTTAGGTCCTGTTATGGTGACAGAAGCTCTGAAGCCTTATACAAAGAAAGGAATGCGCGTTCACTTCGTTTCTAATGTAGATGGTACACATATCGCCGAAACACTTAAAGCCGTATCTCCCGAAACTACCTTATTTATTATAGCTTCTAAAACTTTTACTACCCAAGAAACGATGACCAATGCACATTCTGCAAGAAATTGGTTTTTAGAATATGCCAGCGATGAAGAATACATTAAAAAACATTTTGTAGCAGTATCTACAAATGAAGAGGGTGTCCGAAATTTTGGAATCGATCCAGTCAATATGTTTGAGTTTTGGAATTGGGTGGGAGGTCGATATTCGCTGTCTTCTGCCATTGGTCTATCCATTGCTTGTACGATTGGATTTACGAATTTCCGTGAATTATTGGATGGGTTGAATGCAATGGATGAACATTTCCGTTCTACTTCTTTTGATAAAAATCTTCCTGTCCTTTTAGCGTTAATAGGACTATGGTATAATAATTTTTTTGGTGCTGAAACAGAAGCCATTTTGCCATACGATCAATACCTACATCGTTTTGCTGCTTATTTTCAACAAGCAAATATGGAAAGTAATGGTAAATATGTAGATCGAAATGGAAATAAAGTTACCTATCAAACAGGCCCTATTCTTTGGGGTGAACCCGGTACTAACGGGCAACATGCCTTTTATCAATTGATTCATCAAGGAACAAAATTGATTCCTTGTGATTTTATTGCACCTGCTCTATCGCATAATCCAATAGGCGATCATCATGATAAACTATTGGCTAACTTTTTTGCACAAACAGAAGCTTTGATGTGTGGAAAATCAAAGCAACAAGTAGAACGTGAATTACAAGCAGCAGGGAAATCTACAGAAGAAATTGAAAAACTAACTCCTTTTAAAATATTTGAGGGTAATCGCCCTACCAATTCCATTCTAGTGCGACAACTAACGCCTCGCACACTCGGAAGTTTAATTGCTTTATATGAACATAAAATCTTTGTGCAAGGGATACTTTGGAACATCTTTAGCTTTGACCAATGGGGCGTTGAACTAGGAAAACAGCTCGCCAAAGCGATTCTTCCAGAATTGGACACCACAGCCTTGATTCATTCACATGATAGCTCCACAAATGGGCTGATCAATACCTATAAAAAAATGAAATATGAAAACTCTTAAAAATTAACACCTTATACAATTGATTTTCAAGCAATAAGTTAAAAAAGCCTTTCATAATAAAAAATTTAGTATATTATTTTTGCATCTTGGTTCGATATTTGATATATTTGTACACGAATACAACATATTTAAACGTTGTTGTACTGTAAGAAAACTTTAAGCAAAATTTATCCCCTCATAACATTTTGTAATCCCATTTTCAAAATTCCCCCTAACGAGTTTGATCCCATCGAGCATATCATTTTCATTAGTTCTACTAATGGGTCAATCGGTATTGAATAGTTTAGACGTTCACATCAACATGCATATCAACTTAATGTCTAAAACAACTATTTATACCTTCACCATTATGTAGTAATTAATGTTAAATCGCCTTTTTCTATTTCAAAACAACCTAACCCCCTAGCAGTTTTGTAATCCCATAATGACATTATCAGGATTCCTTGTTACCAAGGTATTCAACCCCTTGCTCGTATTTCAAAAATACATGTGCAAGAATGGAATTGATTATTTTCCTATTCAGTTGGGTATAATGATCAGCTAAAATCCTATTAGTTAACCGATTACAACTAGCACAACATGCTTTACTTAAACACGCACCCTACAAGCACGACGAATCTTACCCCTATCTTAATAAATAATATTCCCACTTGCAGAACAAACTCAGCGAGACAATAGCTGAGTGCAAAAATTAGTCATTATCCATTCTGTGTACAACAGAATAGAAAACATTCTTATGCCTAATATGAAAAGAGTTATTATTATATTATTATGGGTACTGTGTCAAAACGTAGGCTTTTCCTATACCAAAACTGACGCATGTTCACTTACCAATACTCCCCTAAATGATCCTTTAGCGGATCTTTGTAGTGGTATATTGGGAGAAAATCAACTCATTGGAGGAGATTTTGGCTCAGGCACTGCTACTATTCTACCAGAAAATCCGGGGATACCAATGGATCAAGGGTATGTAGCTCTTCTACCTCCTGATCATGGTAACTCTTGTATAGCTAATAGCACAGCTTCTATTGCTAGCTCTCCTACTAGTTTCTGGACATCCACAGAAGATCCAACTGACGATCCTAATGGTTACATGCTTATCGTAGATACTTGGTATTCGCAACAGAAAGTATATGAAACCGAAGTAACAGGACTTTGTGAAAATTCGGTCTATCGTATTTCAGCCGATATTATTAATCTGATTCGTTCTTTCAATACTTGGGCGACTCATGCACACGTAGAATTCTTTATCAATGGAGAATTTTATTACACTTCTGGTTCTACACCTAGAGATGAACAATGGCATAATTATGAATTTTATTATGTAACGGGGCCTGGCGAAACATCTATTCAAATGCATATTGAAAATGGTGTGCCGGGAGGACAATATGGTGATTTTGCTATAGATAATATTGAGATGCGTCGTTGCATTCCTCAAATTGATTTAACTATTTTAGGTGATCCTATTCTCTGTAGAGGTGAACAACTAAGCTTAGAAGCCGATATGCAAGTAACAGGATATATCGGTACACCTCATTTTCAGTGGCAGCGATTTGATAGTGCTTTAGGTTATTGGTATAATATTCCAAATGCAACAACAACTACTTTAACTATTGATAATATTGATTTAAATCAAGCAGGTACTTTTCGTTTTGTTGTGGCTAGTAGTCCTGATAATATAGAAAATGATCTTTGTTGGGAAGCATCTACTGAGTTTACTATCGTTGTAGAAACTTCTCCTGAAGATACTTACCTTTCTACTTTCATTTGTGAAGATGAATCTGTTACGTTCAATGGTATCACTTTAAGCTCTACTGGTGAATACCGAGATACTTTAGTAGCAAAAAATGGATGTGATAGCTTAGTCGTGATGGATTTAGTGGTGTACCCAAAAGATGAAGTAACGATTGATCGTACAATTTGTGCTGGAGAATCTTATTCTTTTGGTGGAAACAATTATGACCAAACAGGAAATTATGTTTATTCTACTTTAAATAGTAGGGGATGTGATAGTACAACTATGCTTAATTTGAATGTTTTGTCTGATATTGTTACCAATTTAGAAGCATCTATTTGTCATGGAGAAAGTTATACCATTGGTACAGGGGTATTCTCTTCTACAGGTACCCATCAAATGGACTTAATGGCAGCAAATGGATGTGATAGTGTAGTCATTTTAGACTTGACAGTTGTACAAGATCATGTAACCAATTTAAATGAAACTATTTGCCCAGGTGAATCATTTACCATCAGTACGATTCCTTATACGACTTCTGGCAATTATTCTGAATTATTAAGTTCTTCTACAGGATGCGATAGTCTGGTTAATTTAACTTTGACGGTTTTAGAACCTATCACTGTTTCCCTTAACGAAAGCATCTGTCAAGGAATAAGTTATACTTTTGGAACTACTGAATATTCCGAAACAGGCGTTTATACCGAAACTTTCACTGCAGCAAATGGATGTGATAGCTTAGTGACTTTAAATCTAAGTGTTTTAGATCCAATTACTAACTCTATCAGTGAAAGTATTTGTGATGGTTCTGTTTTCACCCTAGGAAATACTGATTACTCCGAAACAGGCGTTTATACCGAAACATTTTCTACAGCAAATGGATGTGATAGTATCGTAACACTTGATTTATTTGTACAATTAACAGGCATTGAAACCATTGATACGACCATTTGTGCTGGTGAAGTTATTATCGTTGGAGGAAATACGTATGCTACTTCTGGAAATTTCCAAGAAAATATAACTACGGGTAATGATTGTGATAGCATCGTTTATCTTAATTTAATGGTTTTAGATCCCATCGAAACGAATATTACTCCTCAAATTTGTGAAGGCGAAACCTATGTTATCGGAACTGAAACTTTTGATACAGAAGGCATTCACACTGCCACACTCATCGCTGAGTCGGGTTGTGATAGTATCGTTACCATAGATTTGAGTTTCTTCCCTATTGCAGAAACTACCCTTTCGGAGACTTTATGTGAAGGCGATAGCATCACGATTGGTGGTCAAATTTTCACTACTTCTGGCTCTTATTTGGTCAATACGATTTCTAGTGCAGGTTGTGATAGTACCATCAATTTAGAGATTATCACTTATCCTGAATTGGATACTACCTTATTCTTTGAGCTTTGTGAAGGAGAATATTTTAGAGATGATGCTGTTTATCAAGATACAGTCGTAGTTGATTCTTTATTTAGTCAATACGGTTGTGATAGCTTAGTGATTAATCAAGTACGTGTACATCCACCTGATACTATTACTATTGAAGTGGAGATTTGTGAAAATGATCCATATCTAGGTAACTTTTATGAAAATGATACCACTTTAGTAGAAAACAACTTGAATATAAATGGCTGTGATAGTACGATTTATACCAATATCACAGTAAATCCTGCATTTGAGACTACTGATACGATCATTATTGATTTGGGGAATGTGAGTCGCCCTACCGAAAGTCAAAGTAGAATGCCGATTGATACTATTTTTGTATCAGACACTTTAAGTACAGTGAATGGTTGCGATAGTATTATCAATATTCTAAATCTATATTTATACCCTGTATACATTTATATAGATGTGGAAATTTGTGAAGGAGAGTTATTTAATGGTATTTCTTATTTTGATAATACGACTGTTGTAGATACACTCACTACTGTAGATGGAACGGATAGTATTATTTATACTTATATCAATATTTTACCGCACTATTATGATACCCTACAAGTAGAAATTTGTGAAGGAGACAGTTATTTTGTAGGTGGAGATTGGCAAACAGAAGATGGTATTTATGAAGATTTATACAATTCCATAGACCTTTGTGATTCCTTAGTCGTTACCGAATTAATTGTCAATCCAAGTATTGAAACCGAAGAAACTTATTTCATTTGTGAAGGGGAATCCATGATGATTCATGGTTTTGAACAATCCTTAGAAGGTGATTATATGGAAATGTTTTCCGCCTCGGGTGGCTGTGATAGTATGAGTATGATTCATTTGTATGTGATGCCTCCTCAATTAGATTCTGTATTCATTGAAATTTGTGAAGGGGAAGAATATGAAGGAATCATTTATACAGCATCTACGGAATTTACGGATACTTATCCAGATGAGAATGGCTGTGATAGCTCGATTGTCACCATCATTGAAGTCTTACCAACTTCTGATACGACCATTTATGTCACCTTAAATTTAGGTGAAACCTATGAAGGTACACTTTATACCATAGATACTACTTTTGCTAATACGATTAATGGTGTAAATAGCTGTGATAGTACCATCATTACGATTATTGATGTATTAAATGAATTTGAAACAGAAGTAGACGTTCCACTTTGTGAAGGGGAAGAATATCTTGACATTGCTTATTTTAATGATACCACATTTGTTGATACCTTGACAAGTATTTATAATTCAGATAGTATTGTTACCACAAATATTATCATCCATTATGGAAACACCATCAATCTAAGCGAAATTACGTGTGATGAAAGTCTAGCAGGTACTTTTGAAACCATTTACGCTAATCAATTTGGTTGTGATAGTTTGGTAATCACTGAAATTACGTATCAAGGCGTTGATCCTCAAAACCTAAGTATTGATCTTTGTGCGGGTGAAGAATATAACGGAACTGCTTATTTTGAAGATACCATTGTACAAGATACCTTGTCTACGATACACGGTTGTGATAGTATCATTACTTCTACGATCAATGTATTAGAACTTCCAGCGCTTGACCTTGAAGGATTTGAAGTGTATTGTGCAACGGATTCCATCACCTTAAATGTAGGAGATTATGAAACTTTAGTTTGGTCAGAAGTAGATACTTTAGATGGTATGACAATAAGTGAAGGTGGGGTGTATTATCTACAAGTGACTGCCCCAAATGGTTGTAGCGCAATTGATACGATCTATGTTCCTTATCCAGATCCAATCGAAGCTGAAATTTCTGCTGATCCTTCTCCTTGCCCAGATGAGCAAACGGCAACGATTAGCGTTGATGCTGTTTATGGTGGAACAGCGCCTTATGTGTATAGTGTGAACGGTGATAATTTCCAAACAGAACCTATTTTCTATGATCTTCCTGGTACTGCATTTGAAGTGACTATTGAAGATGCCAACGGTTGTAGCTTTACACAAAGTATTTATGTTGATAATCCAATCGAAGAATTAGGTTTACAATTTGGAAATGAACTCATCAATCTTGAATTGGGAGATAGTGTGCAATTAAATCCGTATGTTTCTAATCCATATTTAATAGAAGAAATTATTTGGACTCCAGCAGTAGATTTGAGTTGTGATGATTGCCTTGAACCTTATGCTTCTCCAACACAAGATATTGTTTATACTATAACTATCATTACTACAAATGGCTGTTCAGAAACGGCTGAAATTACAATACAAGTAGACAATGAGCGAAATGTATTTATCCCCAATACCTTCACACCAGATGGCGACGGAATGAATGATACCTTTAGTGTTTTTGGTGGAAATGGCGTAGAGCGCGTGCAATTAATGCAAGTTTTTGACCGTTGGGGTACACTTATGTATGAAAATCGAAATTTTGAACATTCTAATATTTCAATTGGTTGGAAAGGCGATTTTCGTGGTGAATTGGTCAACTCTGGCGTGTATGTTTATTATGTAGAAGTGTTATTTGAGGACGGAACGATTGGTCAATACAAAGGCGATGTAACAAGATTGTAATCTTTAATATCATATATTTTCTGTGTACAGGACAAAACTTAGAATAAGTGGTTCTTTTTAAGGGCAACGCAATAAATTACGTTGGAATAAGTCCCGTTTCAAGGTGGTTTTAACCCCTTGCATCCTTCTAACAATTATTTTTGTCCTGTACACAGATATATTTTATAACCCACACTCTGCGGAGTGATTATTTTTCCTGAGCATATCAAAGGCACGCGGAGAAAATAAATTTACTTTCCTTGAAATAGCATGAATGCAGCTTTACCCAGAGGGTAGTATAAGATACTAGCGGAATGAACCGCGATAGCGGGAGGGTGGCTAAGTCATTGAAAATGCCTGTCCACCTTTGGTGGGAAGTTAATTGAGCTAATTCGAGGAATTAAGAATGTAAATTTATGCGTGCCCAACTACAAAGTAATTTGCCCGAAAAATAAATTTTCTCTAGGCAATTACTACTTTTCTTCAAAACAGACGAAAACCAAATCCCCTCCATTTTCCAGATGACGCAGATTTTTTAACGTATTAAATCAATCAAATAATAAATCGAAAATCCTACCAAAGCAAACAATCCTACATACGCCAATAACAACAGCAAACGAGAGGGGCGATGCGATGCTGGAATGGCTGAACTTTGAATGGCTCTTAAATTAATAAAACCGATAATTGGACTTAATAGAAAAGATAAAATCGTTACATATTGTAATAATTGAATCATACTCGCCGCCGAAAAATAAAACAAAGTGAATCCTCCTATACCCACAATTATAACTGTCCATTTATAGGAAGTCGTTAAAAAATGGCTTTGTTCATTATTATCAACTATATCTGGAAACTTCAATACGCGTAATCCTCGTACAAAACATCTTGGAAAAGCATCTAGCACAGTAATCAAAGTTCCATAAATCGTCCCAAAAGCAGCAATTGCAATGATATAATAGGCCCAATCTCCTAGATTTTGAACAAAAATTTGTAATAATTTATTCGAAAATTGAGTGGCATTTCCATCTAAGATTTCTCCAGTACCATAAACGGTAAAAGCACCAATCGTCATAAAAAGTAATGCCAATAGTATAGTAAATACATAACCCAAATTAAAGTCAAATAAGCTTTCTTTTAAACGCGGATGATAATTCGTATCCTTCATTTTTTCTACACTCCAGATACTATTCATGGTAGAAGCCTCCATTCCCGCAGGCATCCATCCCAATAAACTAATTAGTAAAACCAAACCTGCCCCTTCAAAAATAGGAGGCGCTACAAAATCAGTACTTGCCTCAACAGGTCCTTTAATTATTACAGCTACAAAAGCGATCAAAACACTTATTAAAAGTACAACGGAAATAACTTTAATAATTCGATCTAAACCAGAAAAACCACCCAATAATAAAATCAAGACACTTACTCCAATAATGACACCTGCTAAGATGGGTACAGAAATTCCTTTTACTCCAAACATAGTCGCCAACAGTCCAGCACTAACCGCACCTATCGCTCCCACCACGGCAAACATGCTAATCGTAATAACTGTCATAAAAAGATAAACCGCCCATTTTCCTTGATCTCTATAGCCTTTCAATAAACTAAATCCAGTAGCATTGGCATAGCGTGGGCCAAATTCATAAAAAGGATATTTTAATATTAAAGCAGCCAAGATAATCCAAAAATAAATCATCCCATGATGCGCTCCTGCACGAGTAGATAAGACCAAATGAGACGTACCAATGGCTGAACTCGCAAAAAGTAAACCTGGACCAATGGCTTGTAGTAAGGTTCGTTTTTCGTTTCCCATTCTCCTTATTTTTTGAGGTAATCATAAGTCGCAGGCGGGCCAGCTAAAAAAGATTTGACAGCTTCTTTTAACTGTAAATGGACTGGATGAGCCTGATAGATTTTATAATCTGCTTCACTATCAAAGGACATTTCCATCATCAAGTCAAAATCTAAAGCTCTTGCATCTCCTAAGTCTTCAAAAGAGCCATATTGTAAATCTTTTACTTCTTTTATGGATGCCAATTTTTCAATCGCAGCTCCTAAAGCATTTAAATCAGCATCTGGTTTCGTTTTAAAGAATACCACATGGACTAAATCTCCTTCAGGTTCAATTTGAGTTTGGAGGTTTTCAATAGTAGATTGTGCCGTTTCAAGATCAGATTTAAGTTGATTGACTTGAGTTTGTAAATTTTGATCCGAACAAGCTGTTAGGAATAAAAGGAAGAAAAAAAATGAATAAATTCTCATGGTTCTTGGTTTTGTAGTTTAAAACCATACAAAATTAACAATGATTGAAGACAAGGGAATAAATTCCCTTGGACTATGATGATCCAATATGGTTTTAACCCTTTGCTAAACTTAATTTTGAAGTTTTATTTGTTTTTGTATGGTTTCAAAGTTTTGTAGTAGTAATTTTAAAATTGAATACACACATTCTTAGGTTCGGTAAAAAAACGAAGCGCTTCAACGCCTCCTTCTCGACCCACACCTGAATTTTTTACCCCACCAAAAGGCGTTCTTAAATCGCGCAACAACCATGTATTGATCCAAACAATTCCTGCATGAATCTGCTTTGCCATTCGATTGGCTCGACTGAGGTTCTCAGTCCAAATGGTACTAGATAAACCATATTGTGTACTATTCGCATACAATAAAGCTTCCTCTTCGGTTTCAAATGGCATAATGGTTACAACTGGCCCAAAAATTTCTTCTTGATTGGTGCGGCAATTGTGTGCTAATCCTTCAATAATCGTAGGTGCAATATACCATCCTTTTTCGTAGCCTTTTGGGAAAACAGCATTTCCGCCCGCAAGGATTGTCCCCCCTTCTTCTTGTGCTAATTGGATATAGGATAACACTTTTTCATAATGTGGTTTGGAAACGATTGCTCCGAGATTCACCGAATCATCAGAAGGATGTCCTACTTTAAGTGCTTTTGTTCGTGCGATAAAATCTGTTTTAAATTGTTCATAAATAGATTGTTCTACCAAAATTCGAGAACCACACAAACAAATTTGTCCTTGATTTGCAAAAGAAGACCGTATAGTGGTATCCAACATTTTTTCATAATTGCAATCTGAGAAAATAATATTGGGATTTTTACCGCCCATTTCCAAGGATACCTTCTTAAAAACAGGAGCTGCTACTTTTGCAATCTCCGCCCCTACCCTAGTACTTCCAGTAAATGAAATGGCTTTGATATTGGGATGTTTAGTCATTTCCGCCCCTACTTTTATCCCATCTCCATGTACGATGTTTAAAACGCCTTTTGGCAAACCTGCTTCGATACAGATTTCAGAAAGCAAATAAGCACTCATGGGTGTTACTTCAGATGGTTTGGCAATCACCGTATTTCCAGCAGCTAAAGCGGGCGCGATTTTCCAAGTGAATAAATACAAAGGTAAATTCCACGGAGAAATGGTGCCGACCACACCCAAAGGTTGCCGTAAGGTATAATTGATGGCATCTGACATTTCATGCGCCTGTGTAGAAAATTGGGTGATGGCCTGCGCAAAAAATCGGAAATTGGAAGAAGCTCTAGGAATGTCTACTTTTTTGGCAAGCCAAATGGGTTTGCCATTATCCAAGGACTCCGCAATTGCCAAACGCTCTAAATTTGCTTCAATTAAATCGGCAATTTTCGTTAAAATTCGACTTCTTTCTGTAACTGAAGTAGCTGCCCATTCTGGAAATGCTTGTTGTGCTGCCGCAACTGCTTTTTCGACATCCGTATGATCAGAATTAGGCACTTGAGCATATACTTCTCCTTTTGATGGATCGTACAAATCTAGATAGTTTCCTTTTTGAGGAGGGAGTAATGTGCCGTTGATGTAATTGTTAATTGCTTGCATTTTAATATTTCAAGTTCAAGCGCAAGCCTCAAGTGCAAGTATCAATTGAGTTTGAACTTGATACTTGAACTTGCACTTTATAAAGTTCTATCTTTTCAAAAGATCTAAAGCGACATCTACGATCATATCTTCTTGTCCGCCCACCATTTTTCGTTTGCCTAGTTCATTAAGGATGGTTCGCGTATCCAAACCATATTTCTTCGCAGCACGTTCGGCATGCAATAAGAAACTAGAATATACGCCAGAATAGCCTAAAGACAACGTTTCTCGATCTACTTGTACAGGTCGCGTTTGTAAAGGACGAATAAAATCATCTGCCAAATCCATTAATTGAAATAAATCAGCGTTGCATTCCGCTCCCATTTTATTCAAATAGGCAATCAACACCTCCAAAGGACAATTCCCTGCACCTGCCCCCATTCCTGCTAAAGAGGCATCCAAACGATTCGCGCCTTCCTGCATAGCTACGATGGTATTTGCTACGCCCAAGGATAAATTATGATGACAATGAATACCCATTTCGGTTTCTGGTTTTAGAATAGCTTTGAAGGCTTTTATTCGATCGCGCACACCATCCATCAATAATGCGCCTGCTGAATCGGTTACGTACACACATAAAGCCCCATAGTCTTCCATCAATTTCGCTTGCTTCGCCAATCCCTGCGCGTCATTCATGTGCGCCATCATTAAAAAACCCGAAACGTCCATCTCCATTTTTCGAGCTGCTTCGATATGTTGTGCGGAAATATCAGCTTCCGTTGAATGGGTCGCTACACGAACGGATTCAACGCCCAAATCTCTTGCCCGTTTGAGGTCTTCAATAGTTCCAATTCCTGGAATGAGGAGGGTCGTTAATTTGGCATGAGTTAGTTCTTCTGCAACTCCTTCTAACCAATCCCAATCGGTATGTGCCCCAAACCCATAATTAAAACTTCCTCCCGTCAATCCATCTCCGTGTGAAATTTCAATGGCATCGACCTTCGCTTGATCCAAGGCAATAGCCAATTCCTTAATTTGTTGTTTGGAATATTGATGGCGGATCGGATGCATTCCGTCGCGAAGAGTTACGTCTTGGATGTATAGTTTGTGATTCATTTAAAATGAAAATTAAAATGAAAATTAAAATTAAAATGAAAAGGGTTAATTATTCTTCTACAATTCTAATTTCCAATATTGATTCGATTTCTCTTTTTATTTAATATCATTTTTGCACTAATTGCTGCTAATTCGGTAGACTCTTTCTGTAAATTTTCTAATTTATTAGTGTCACCAATTTTTGCATAGGACAGAATTTTAACAGCAACTTTTGTTTCCTTTAATTCTTTGAGAACAAGTGTCATTTTATGAATAAAGTCTTTTGGAGTTGTCGTGCCTTGCGCTTCTCCATAATTTAAAGCTGCACTTCCAGAAGATCTTAAAATCTGATCTGCATAATATTTACCAGCTGAATCATTAGGTAATGTTTTACAAAAGAAAATACATTCTCCAGCAAATTCAACCAGTCTATCTTCAAAATTATACGTTTTCTCATTCATAGTTTTTGCTATTTTTCAATTTTTACATTTGAAAAATTTTCATTTTAATTGTCATTTTTATTTTAATTACCCGCTGCCAATCGCTCTCCTGTTGCCAAAGCAGCACTCGTCATAATGTCTAAATTTCCAGCATATTCAGGGAGATAATGCCCTGCGCCACGTACTTGCAATAAAATGGTCGTTTTTAAGCCATGTCGATAGCCTAATCCTTCAATAAAAACGGCTTGCTCTTCAGGAATATCATCAAATTGAACTTCTTGATGTAAGGTATACCCTGGAACATATTGCTGAACCGCTTCCACCATTTCATGAATACTTTTTCGAATAGCGGTTCGATCAGCTTGCTCACTCAAAGTAAAAATAGTGTCGCGCATCACGACGGGAGGTTCAGCAGGATTAAGGATGATGATCGCTTTTCCTTTATCTGCACCACCTACTTGTTCAATGGCATGAGCTGTGGTTTCTGTAAATTCATCAATATTGGCGCGTGTGCCAGGTCCAGCGGATTTACTTGCGATAGAAGCGACTATTTCTCCATAATGCACCTTTGCAACACGATTGACGGCGGCTACCATTGGAATCGTAGCTTGTCCTCCACACGTAACCATATTGACATTACGAACTTCTTGACTCGTTTCAAAATTAACGGGTGGAATTAAAAAAGGGCCGATGGCGGCAGGCGTCAAATCAATAACCTTTTTATCTGGATATTGCTGGATGATCTTCCAATTATAATGATGTGCTTTGGCAGATGTGGCATCAAAAATGAGTTGAATATCTTGCCATTCTGGAAGTTGAATTAAACCATCAATTCCTTCGTGTGTCGTGCTATATCCCATTCGTTTGGCACGGGCTAATCCATCTGAATTGGGGTCAATGCCGACCATCACGCTCATTTCAAGGTGTTGTGCATTTCGGATGATTTTTATCATTAAATCGGTACCAATATTTCCAGAACCAATTATGGCTACTTTTACTTTCGACATATCTAATTTTTATATAACTAAGTTTATGGGCAGAAAAATTAGTATGAAAAATGCCTTTGTAATCCCTCAAAAAATCAACATAATCTTCTTATCATCAATTATTTATGATTTTTATGAGGGCAGTCATTTTCATACAAGTAATTTTGTCCGCCTACTTACTTATCTTTCTAAAGGTAAATAAGCAATTGCTTTCATTTCGATTAATAAATTGGGGTGTGGCAGTTGGTGCACAGCTACCGTCGTACGGGTTGGGGCAGAAAGCCCTTTAAAAAAAGTAGCATAAACTTCATTATAGCCTTTGAAATCTTTCATATCTACCAAAAAAGAAGTCATATCAATTACATGCGATAGATCAGCTCCTTCTTCTTTTAATAAAGCTCCAATATTCTCGATGACTGCTTTTGTTTGCGCTTTAATATCCAATTGCCAGTTTCCATCTGTATCTTGAACTGCTCCAACGTGTGTATTATCTGGACGGCGGCTACTCGTTCCAGCAACATAAATGAAATCTCCGACACGTTTAACATGTGTATAATTACCTAGTGGTTTTGCTTTGTCTTTTAAAATTTTTCCTTGCATTAGTGTAAATTATTAGATTGGAAATAAAGATTAAATTTAATCAATAATTTCTAGGGTTAATAATGGTTCTTACATCCATCAAAAACAGGATATTTAAATCAGCCAAAATCTATTGGAAAGCTTCTCTTAGAAATAAATAAGTCAGTCTATTTATAATATAACTCTTAAGTAGTTTTAGGGGATTAATCGGGCAGAAAAAATCCTTTAAGATTTCCCAAAAAGGTCTAAAAACCTCCATACTGTCGGTATTTTTGCCCATTTCAGAAAATCATTTTTTTTGCCCAATTAATTAACTCCCCTTACTTAATGATGTGCTAACCAAGATTTATAGTATTTACCATCATCAATTTTCAAAGCATTTTCAGTGATTTGTAAAGGCTTGAACGTATCAATCATTACCGCTAATTCTGCTGTTTCTTTTTGACCAATACTTGCCTCATAAGTACCAGGATGTGGGCCATGAGGAATACCCGAAGGATGCAATGAAATATGTCCTGGGCCAATATTTGTTCGACTCATAAAATCTCCATCGACATAATAGAGCATTTCATCTGAATCAATATTAGAATGATTATAAGGTGCAGGAATCGACTTGGGATGATAGTCATATAAACGTGGACAAAAAGAACAAATCACAAAAGCCTTAGTCTCAAAGGTTTGATGAACAGGAGGCGGTTGATGAACTCGACCCGTGATAGGTTCAAAATTGTGGATGGAAAAACCATAAGGATAATTATAGCCATCCCAGCCCACTACATCGAAAGGGTGGGTTGCGTAAACTAGCTCATGGATCGTATTTTGCTTCTTGATTTTCATCAAAAACTCCCCTTCTTCATCATGCGTTTCTAAATTTTCAGGAAGAATATAATCTCGTTCACAAAAAGGAGAATGTTCTAGTAATTGTCCAAACCAATTGCGATAACGTTTTGGGGTATAAATGGGATGAAACGATTCCGCATAAAGAATACGATTGTCTGTGGTATCAAATTCTATTTGGTAGATCATGCCCCTTGGAATGATGAGATAATCGCCATATTCAAAAGGAATATTTCCTACCATTGTTTTGAGAGTACCTGTTCCTTTATGAATGAACAACATTTCATCTGCATCTGCATTTTTATAGAAATAATCCTTCATGGATAAGCGAGGAGCAGCAACGCCTATTTGGATGTCATTGTTTACCATTAACTGTTCCCGTGCATCAATAAAATCATCTTGAGGAGCTACATCAAATCCAATCAATTTACGAGCCGTAATATTTCGTTCCACTGCAATTTTTGGGCTAACATCTTTGCTAGAAATAATTTCTTTTACTTGTGTTGGACGATGGACGTGATACATCAAAGTAGACATTCCATCAAAACCAATTGTACCAAATAATTGCTCATAATATAAGCTACCATCCGCTTTTTCAAACTGCGTATGTCGTTTTTGAGGTATTTTCCCGAGTTTATGATAAATGGGCATGCTAAATGGATTTTCTTTTGTAATGATGATGTGGTATACAGAGACTAAAGTGTTCCTCTAAGTGCCTGTTCTCGTTCGATGGCTTCAAAAAGTGCTTTAAAGTTCCCTTTTCCGAAAGAGAGCGCTCCTTTTCGTTGAATAATTTCAAAAAACATCGTTGGACGAGGCTCAACGGGCTTAGTAAAAATTTGTAATAAATAACCCTCATCATCACGATCTACTAAGATACCTAATTCTCGTAAAGGTGCAATATCTTCATCAATTTTTCCTACACGATCTGTTACGGCATCATAATAGGTATCAGGTACACGAAGGAATTCTACCCCTCGACTTCGAAGTTGCGTAACCGTTTCTATAATATCATCAGTCGCTACCGCAATATGTTGTACGCCTTCACCTTCATAAAAGTCGAGATATTCGTCTACTTGGGAGCGTTTTTTTCCAATGGCGGGTTCATTAATAGGAAATTTGATACGTCCATTTCCATTACTAACAACCTTGCTCATCAAGGCTGTATATTCTGTAGAAATATCGTTGTCATCAAAAGTCAAGATATTTACAAAGCCCATTACCTCTTCATAAAAATTGACCCATTTATCCATATCGCCGAGTTGAACATTTCCCACCATATGATCGACGAATCTTAGACCTGTAGGAGCAGGACTGAAATGGGGCGTTTCCCACTTACGAAAACCAGGTAAAAATATACCCTTGTAATCTTTACGCTCTACAAAGATATGTACCGTTTCGCCATAGGTATAAATTCCTGAACGAACAACCTTTCCATTTTCATCTTCTTCTATGGTAGGTGGCATAAACGACTCTGCTCCGCGCTCAATTGCTGTATTGTAGGCATAAACCGCATCATCTACCCAAAGGGCAACTACTTTTATACCGTCCCCATGTTTATCAATATGTTGACCAATGGCAGTTCCACTTTTTAAAGGTGAGGTTAAGACTAAACGGATTTTATCCTGTACTACCACATAGCTTTCTCGATCTTTAAGACCAGTTTCTAATCCTGCATACGCTAAGGATTGAAAGCCAAAAGCAGTTTTGTAAAAATGGGCAGCTTGCTTGGAGTTGCTGACGTATAACTCTAGGTAATCAGTACCATTTAATGGCATGAAATCTTGAGCCTCTTTGTAGACTTTTGGAATAGTCGCATTCATAATATAAGATGGTTTTATTTGTTACGTTCTTAGACAAATTGTGTGGAATAAAAAATGTAAAGGCTTGATTCCCGATAATTGTCGGGATGAAAGACAAGCATTTTGAAGTTCCATTGAAGCCACAATTTTTGGCTAAGAACCATTTTTTAACCCGAATCTATTCCCAAGTTAAATAAAAAAAATGAAATTTGTTAGTATGACAATTAATTTATTTGTCATGACAAGTAATTAAATCCTCAGACAAGAATGTCTGAGCAGAAAACAGTAATTTTTTTTTCAAATCTCCCAGCCCCATTGTTCCCAATCTTCTGCATAATCAATATCAGATAGTTCAGGTAATAAAAAATAAGAATGTCCTTCTGTCATGCCTTTTTTGATCGTTTCATCTAAGACGGTAGCGGTACTCCAAGCTATATTTTCAAACAAAGAAGGAATAAACTGGCGCATCCCTAAAAGATAGTATCCTCCATCTAATGCAGGGCCTAGCACTACATCAAAGCGATCTAGTTGTGCAAAAGCTTGTACGATTAGTTCACTAGTCAAAGAGGCACAGTCACTTCCTATAATTACCACTTTTTCAGCATCTCGAAATGCAGTTTGAAAAGCAAGCTGCATTCGTTTACCCAAATTACCCTTTGATTGTACTTTTTTAATGAAATTGGTTTTCTCCCACGCATCCGTCTCGTCAATATATTGGCTGTAATATAAATGTCGTTGAACAGGAACTGGCAAACATATTTCTCTGGTATGATTTAATAATGCTTGATAAATTTGCAAGGCTTTCTCATCACCTAGCGTTTGAGCTAATCGAGTTTTGACCTTTCCTTTTTCTATATTTTTAATAAAGATAAGCAGACAAGAAGTGGTTTTTTCATTATTCATGGAGTAAAGAAACTCATTTTTTGAGTAGATGAACTAAAAAAATTGTATTTTTATCATCCATCGTTGCTCATTTAAATTTTTCATCCAATGCGCCCACTACAATCTATTCTAATTATTGGTCTTATCATTTCCTTCTCTACTTTTGCAAGTGCGCAAAAAAAGATTCAAAAAAAATTGCAAACTGCCTTCATCATGGCTGAAGATGGAGCGACCATTACTTTGCCTGAAGGAAAATTCACACTCAATAAACCCCTTTGGTTGGATGATAAAAAGAACATTACCATTGTAGGTGCAGGTATGGATAAAACCATTCTTTCTTTTAAAGGACAAACAGAAGGGGCAGAAGGTATAAAAGTAACTAATGCCAGTAAAATTACCTTAAAAGATTTTACAGTTGAAGATACAAAAGGCGATGCTATCAAAACTCAAGATGTGGATGGTATACGATTCCTTGCCGTGAAAACTGCTTGGACGGGTAAACCTAAAAAATCAAATGGGGCATATGGGCTTTATCCTGTACAATGTACCAATGTAATGATCGATGGTTGTGAAGCATTTGGCGCATCAGATGCAGGCATTTATGTGGGGCAATCGGATAAAGTGGTGGTTCGAAATTGTCGAGCGATCAAAAACGTAGCAGGAATTGAGATTGAAAATACGACTAATGCAGATGTGTATAACAACTATGCTTATCAAAATACAGGAGGTATCTTAGTCTTTGATTTACCTGGTTTAATTAAAAAACAAGGTGGTTATACTCGTGTTTATAATAACACAATTGTTGAGAATAATTATAAAAATTTCGCTCCAAAAGGAAATATCGTCGCAACAGTGCCTCCAGGTACTGGAATTATTCTTTTAGCTGCCAATGATGTGGAGATTTTTGATAATACAATTACTGAAAATAAAACATTTGGCGTTGCTATTGCAAGTTATTATATCACAGAAACACCAATTAAAGATGAAGCATATGATCCATACTCGTATCGAGTTTCTGTTCATGACAATACCTTTAAACGTAAAAAGCGAATGCCTACCTTGAAAAATGATCTTGGAAAATTAGCTTTTCTAAAGTTTGGACGTAATGTTCCTCAAATTGCAATTGATGGCATCTTTGGTGAAGATCATGTTGATGCAAATGGTCAATTAAAAAAGGAATATCAAATTTGTGTGTACAACAATAAAGGAGACGCTGCTTTTACCAATATAGATGCTGGCAATAATTTTGAAGGTTTAACAAAAGATGCAAGTCCTTTTACTTGTCAACCTTCTCCTCTACCTGCTGTAGAAATGCAAGAAGAGATCATTTCTGAAAAGAAGAAATAATTTTGGTTCTTAGACAAATTATGTGGAATGAAAAATGTGACGGCTCAATAAATCTATGATTTTGAGAGACAAGCGTTTTGAAATTCCATTGAAGTCACAATTTTGGTCTAAGAACTATAATTTTAAACCTTCGTTAAGACTATAAGTTAAACAAAAAACATAAATTGGGTAAGATAAGGCACGCAGAGAAAATAAATTTACTTTCCTTGAAATAGCATGAATGCAGCTTTACCCAGAGGGTAGTATAAGATACTAGCGGAATGAACCGCGATAGCGGGAGGGTGGCTAAGTCATTGAAAATGCCTGTCCACCTTTGGTGGGAAGTTAATTGAGCTAATTCGAGGAATTAAGAATGTAAATTTATTCGTGCCCCACTACTAAGAATTATCAATTTATGCAGACAAAATTTATTCTAGGAATCATTATCATCACATGGCTCATTGGAAGTGGGCTTTCGTTTGATACAAGTACCTCAAAATATCCGTATCAATTATCCGAATATGGTTTTTTCAAAGGTGAATTAAAGGAATTCAATCCTGCCGAACGAGTGATTCCTTATTCCCTAAACACTCCCCTATTTTCAGATTATACTGAAAAATTACGTTTTATCTATTTTCCTGAAGGAACACAAGCTCAGTATGATGCAGAGCAAGTACTCGAATTTCCAATAGGTACACATATTTTAAAAACCTTCTATTACCCTATAGATGCTCGTAAAGCTGAAAAAGGAAAACAATTGATGGAAACAAGAGTACTCATCCATGAAGAAATAGGTTGGACAGCTTTGCCTTATGTCTGGGATGAAGAACAAGAAGATGCGTATTTGGATGTTGCTGGTGATGAAAAGGAGGTGGTTTGGCGAGATGACAATGGTAAAAAACAACAACTAGCTTATTCTATTCCCAATAAAAATCAATGTAAAGGATGTCATTTATACAAAGATGAAATCAAACCTATTGGCCCTTCTGCGCGTCAATTAAATGGAGATTTTAAGTATACAGATGGCACACAAAATCAATTAGAATACTGGAATGAAAAAGGATTAATTAATAATCTACCTCCCGCAGAAGCTCGTCCTCGTCTTGCCGTTTGGGACAACAGCTCACTTTCTATTGACCAACGTGCTCGTGCCTATTTAGATGCGAATTGTGGGCATTGCCATAATCCTGATGGGCCTGCTAATACTTCGGGATTGTATTTACACAGTTCTGAAACAGATGTCTATAAATTAGGTTTGAATAAAGCCCCCATTGCAGCGGGTCGAGGGGCTGGAGATCGGGATTATAATATTGTAGCGGGCAAACCCAATGCTTCTATTTTAGTCTATCGAATGGAGTCAACCGACCCAGGGGTGATGATGCCAGAACTCAGTCGTAAAATGGTGCATCAAGAGGGTATTGATTTAATTCGGGAATGGATTAAGGAGATGGAAGAATAAGTACCGAGTGAAAAATTAGCGTATCACCTCAAAGGAAGAAAAATTCTGAATAGTAATTTCTTTTGACTCCACTCGCTCTACCTTTGCATGAGGCGGACCTTCTTTGCACCAATCTATTAAATTTTGAATTATTTTTTCTTCGCCACTGGCTAATATGGAAACACTTCCATTAGGTTCATTTTGAACAGTACCTGTTAAACCTAATGAAAGTGCTTTGCGTTGGGTGCTGGCACGATACCAAACTCCTTGTACTTTGCCATATACTTGAATGGAATAAGTCTTCATCTAACGAAGGAGCGTAACATCTCCTTGATACATGAAGGTAGCTGATTCTCCTTCTTTCAATTGGACATTATCGTTGTATGATAATTCTAAATAATATAAATACACATCTGAAGGCGCATTATTATTATTGTATCGTCCATCCCAACCCTGTGTGGAATTTCCTTCAAAAACCATTTGCCCCCAACGATTGAATATTTTAAAACTCGTTACATCAAAATAACTTTGTAATACTTCACCTAATGTAATGGTAAAACGATCATTAAATCCATCATTATTAGGAGTAAAGGTATTAGGAATATCCAGTTCTGGAATAACCGTAATATCATAATTGAAAGTAATGGCATCACTTTCACAACTATCTGCAAAACCTGTAACATTTAGTGAAATGACTGAATCTTGAGTAAGTTGAGGTTCATATATATATGTAGGACTAGGTTCTGGAAAGGTGTCCCAAGTAATATTTTCAAAATCAATATTTTGTGGATTTGGTAAAAGACAGATTTCTCTACCACTAAGAACTACTAGGTCAGCATCAATGGGTTCTACTCCCCCAATATAACTGACCGTTTGAGAAAAACTAGCTGTACATCCAGCGCTATTAGAAACCATAAGCACAACCTCATATTCTCCTGCATTTGCATAAGAATGTGTTGGATTTTCGGCATTTGATGTATTTCCATCGCCAAAATCCCAACTATACTGAGTAGCTCCAAATGATTGGTTGACAAAATTAAATGTAGGATCACAAGAGGTGAATTCCCCATTAGCTGTAGTAAAACCAGCATCAATTGGGAAGATATTAATAATTTCAGATACTGTTGTAACACAATTTCCATCTGGCCCTCCTGTTAAAATCAAATCAACCGTGAGTTCTGTAATTGTAGGATCCAGATCATAAGTATGCGTTACGGTAGCTTCATTCTCAACAGAAGTACCGTCTCCAAATTGCCATTCATAAACAGCAACATCTTCTAAATCTATAGCAGTGAAAGTAATTTCACCATCAGAACAAATTTCTGTTGTACTTAATACAATATCTCCTTGTGGTCCTAATGCTTCTAGTTGTTCTGTATGTGTATCGCTACAATTACCTCCTTGAGTAGTAACGGTTAACGTCACATCATAAGCTCCTTGTGGAAACTGTATATTAGTAGGATTCGGTTCAAATACAAATCCACCTAAACCAAAATCCCATTGGTAGAATAAATTCTCATCTGAGATAGTACCATCAAAAAAGTTAACATCTTCATTGGGACATATAAAAGCTAGACCATCTGCCGATGAACTAAAATCTGCCATTGGATAAGCTTGTACTTCTACATCAAGACTCGCTGTTCCTTCACAGCCTGTAGCTATTTCTGTGTAGGTTAATGAAGCTGTATAATCACCAGCATCTGGATAATTTACCGTTTCATTCATATTGGTACTAGTTTGTCCATTTCCAAAATCCCAATCAAAACTTAAACTAGAACCTTGTTCCGTAAAATCTGTAGATGTGAAAGCTACATCATCTCCTTCACAAATAATAATAGGTTCCATCGGGCCAATATCTGAAGTAGGCTGGTAGACAAAAACAGGTAAGGTAGCAGATCCTGGACAACCTAAAACATCTTCTACATCAAGTGTAACTGTAAAATTATCAGGAACTGTACCGGGTAAATATGTATTTGAATCTAAAGAATCTGTTCCCATATTTCCGTCACCAAAGGTCCATTCCCAAGTAGCAATAGTAGTATCTGCTTGAGTAAGATCAGTGAAATTTATTGTGCCAGGTAAGCAAATCACGTCATCATCCATCTCAAAAACGGTTTGAACTTCATACACGCGTACATCTAAAGTAGCCGTATCCGTACAACCATTAATATCAGTGACGACTAATTCTACAATTTGATCTTCGGTAGGACTGAATACGAATGGAGTTACAGCATCTTGCGTAGTGATCGGACGATTACTAAACGGAATATCCCAACAATAGCCACGCCAACAACGCGCATCTACTCCTTCAGAATTACTTGCATCCAACATGTATTCTTGACCTGTACAAATAAGTGTATCTAATTGAATATCGGCCTTTATATCTCGAATACAGACTACCAATGAATCTACAGATTCTGGGCATCCTGTAAATGGATTAACCGAAGTAAGTTTTACTACATAATCACCAGTATCAGCATAAGTATGCGTAAATTCATTCAGCATACTCGTATTTCCATCGCCCAAATCCCAGGTACGGGTAATTGCTCCACTACTTGAATCTGCAAACATCACTTGAAATGGAGTTGTACAATCTATTTCATAATAAATATCTGCAATAGGACCTTGAACACTAATTAAATCTGTTTTGGTAATTTCACTAAAACAACCATTATATTCTACTTGCAGCGATACATCCATATCGCCTGTTTCTGTAATAAACGACCACTCCAATTCATCTTCATTATAACAATGAAAGGATCGACCATTATCTGTTTCAAAATGCCATGCATCTATCAAAGGATCTGTACTAACAGTTTCTAGATTTACGGTATCCCCTGGACATACTGTTGTTTGATCTACTGTAAAATCTATGGACAAAGCATCACCAACTATAATTTCAATAGCATAAGAAGTATCTCTACAACCTGCCTCATTTTCGATCATTAAAGTTACTTCATATTCCCCCGGTGCAGTAAAGGTATGAGAGACTGGATCTTCGGTGGTATAGGTTTCTATTATACCATCTCCAAAATCATATATCCATTCTACAATAGGTTCATTTGACATACTAGAGTCAGAGAAAACAACCGCTAATGGTGCACATCCTTGGGCAACGTCAGGCATAAATTCAGCATTAGGGCGATGGATCGTCACCACATCTGTATCAAAATCAACACATCCTCCTGAGGTAGTATGAGTTAAAATCGTTTGCAAAATAACAGGTTCGTTAATACTATAAACTGCCGTATCAAATTCAATATAGGTATGAGTAGGGGTAGTTTCTTGAGATATACTTAAATCAGCAAAAACCCAAAAATATTCCCCTTCATTATCAATATTATTAGGAGTGAAAGTGGTCGTTAATTCTCCAGTACAACTATACGCAGGATCAGCCGTGAAGGTAGGATCAGGCTGTTGTACAAGTATCATCTTTGAAGTATCTCCAATACAACCAATGGGTGTTTCAATCGTTAATGTAATTGTATATAAACCGGGAGTATCATATTGAATGATTGGATTATTTAGATTAGAAGTTTCCCCATTTCCAAAATCCCAGGTAAAAGCTCCCATGACTTGTGTCAAATTTGTAATTTCAGTAGCTGCTCCTACGCAAATAGTATCATTCACCTCAAAATCTACAAAAGGTTCACCTACACTTACTATCGTAGTAGCTGTTGCTGAACAACCATTAGAAGATGTGCCTGTTAAGTTCACTTCATAATTACCATCCGTCTCATAATCTTGATTGGGTGGATTCGTTCCAGAAAAAGGTGTTCCATCAAAATCCCAGACATAATCCAGATTTGTTTCTGAGGTTATGGTAAAACTAACATCATTGAGTGGTGCTGTACAACTTGCAGGTGGATTGGGGTCTGTAATAAAAGAAATACTAGGTTGAGCTTCTGTTGTTACAAAATCTTCAAAAGTTTCTTGCACCGTACAATTTGGAAGACTAGATTCGATGCCCAAGCCTACATTAAATGTTCCTACTTGATTAAATGTAAAAGTAGAACTTGAACCTCCACCTATATCTGAGCCTATATTGTAAAACCAGTTATAAGCATCAACTGGAATATTAGGATTAATAGTAGAATTATCTTCAAAAGTGATCGTTAAAGGTACACAGCCTTCTGTAGGATCATCCGTTGAAATCATTAATTCAGGAGTCTCATAAACATTAATCGTTACCGTTCCCACAACAGGTCCTGCTGCAAAATTCTTAAATTCCACATCAAATGTACCTGCTTCAGTAAAAATATAAGAAGGATTTTGGTCGGAAGAGATACCACCATCTTTAAAATCCCAGAAAAAGGAAAATTGTCCTGTTGGTGCTATAAAATTTACTTCAAGGGGAATACAGCCCTCTCTGACATCTGCCGTTTGGGCAAAATTGGTTAAAGTACAACAGAACGTAAATACAAAAAGTAGAAGTGATTGATATAGTTTCATTGCTAATTAATGGTTATGAATAGGATGAGTATGTTTTTGTAGAAACTCATCTCAAGTATTTGATACTAATCTAACGGTACATTTGGAACAAATATACATTTTAATCAAAATATTTTGGCAGCTATTTGCAAAAATGCTAAGTTTGTTTCTAGATATAAAGATATATACGTATTTTTTAATGGGTTGTTTTTATCAAAAAAAATAAAAGTAGCAAAATAGTCTTTGTACTTTATCTTTATGTATTCAATATTATAAAGTCCATATATCTTTTATACGACAATACATAAAATAATAATTTTAGAAACTATTTTATCTCGTTTAGGTATATATCGACAAAAGATAATTTATCGTTAGATAGAATAAATCAATGAATTTCTTTTTTTATTTAATAAATAACCGTCCCATACTTAGCTAAATAAAGTGATATGCAAAAATTCAACTTAATTGGATGTCTTATCTTTTTCTTTACCATCAGTTTAAATGCACAAGATTTATTAACGAAGCAATCGCCACTTCCTTGTTTGAATAAAACATTTTCTATAGCTGGGCATGTGGTGCAAATTGAAGGGCAAGAAATGGATTTGGAGGCTTATCGCTCCGATATTGAAACAGCAATAGAGGGGTTAAATAAAAATTTTGAACCTATTTGTGTTTCGTTTGAATTGTGTAATCTTGATTTAATCTCCAATTTCCAGTATGATAGTTTAGAAAATAATGAATGGGAAGAGATGCAGGTATTGTATAATCTAGATCGTCGAATTAATATGTACTTCAATACCAGCCCAATAAAAAGAGAACCTCCTGTTTGTGGTTTTGCATCACTTGGAGGAATTGGCTTATTAGAAAATGGAGGAATTGTCATTGCTTGTATTGATGAAGGTACTTTCACCCATGAAATGGGGCATTATTTTGGTTTAAAACACACCTTTGAGCCAGGTGACTCGCCTACAGGAATGACCGAAGAATTGGTCAATGGCGATAATTGTGAAACAACAGGAGATATGATCTGTGATACCCCTGCCGACCCTTATGTGGAGTTGGATACTACTACGATGTGGGTGGATGTAGAAATGGGATGTCGTTTTGTTGCTACTATGCAAGATGCCAATGGAGAGTATTATAAACCAGATGTGGGCAACTTCATGTCCTATTATGACCCTTCTTGTAGTTGTGGTTTTACGCATGGACAATACATGCGCATGGTTGAAACCTGTCGGGCAGCTAACCCTAGTATGTGGTAGACGTTCTACTGTATAAGCAATTTATTTTTTAAAAATTTAAGTAGTAGTTTATCTACATTTATACGTTTTTGAAGACTTGAAATTTTCTACTGAAATTTTAATTAATGTTCCTGTGCAACAGGTATATCGTTCTGTTTTAGATCACCGAAATCTAAAACACTGGATTGATGATTTTAAATATTATACACTACAAAAAGGAAATCGAAAACGACAAGGCGACAAAGGAGTCCTGGTATTTGAAGATGCCGATGGAAAGCTAGAAGTGGAAGAAATCATTACTCAAATTCAAAAAAATAAAACGCTTACTACACAACTTTCTCACCAACAAATGAACAGCACTGTACAAATTCGTTTTCTAGATCAAGGTACAGCTACAAAGTTAATTGTCAACACACATGTACAACTCAAACCCGCTATCGCAAATCTATTTTCCATCTTTATGAAATCAGGCATGCAAAAAAAACAAGCTGCTGATTTTAAACGATTGAAAACCTTCCTTGAACCATAAAATTTTCTATATAAAACTTTCTATTAAGACAACTCTCTTTCCGAAAATTCGTATGTAAAAAGACTGATTACAAAAACTCAACTGATTACTGCAATTAAAACAGTTCGTGTACAATAAATTATGTATATTTGTACTGCAAATTGCAATCCCATAATATGTTTAATCAACTTTTGAGACCCGTACTGGAACGACTTCCAGAGAATAATCGGCTGGAGCGTATTTGGAAATTGGCACAAGTCGATTTTCGTAGACGGTATTATGATAATAGTTTAGGGCTTTTCTGGGCATTGCTCAATCCGATTTTTCGGGTTATCGTATATTATTTTGCTTTCACCATTCTTTTTCAAAGCCGAACAGAGAATTTCGCGCTTTATTTATTTTCTGGACTTATCTTCTGGCTTTTTTTTTCCGAATCTACTCGAAAAGGACTATCTATTCTCACTCAAAAACGCTATTTGATTGAAAATATTCAATTCAATAAATTAGACTTATACTATTCTGCCATTTTTAGTGTTTTCTTGGGCTTTCTGTTCAATTTTGTGGCGTACATTATTGTCTATATTTTTGTAGGAATTAATCCCACATGGAATATCCTTCATATTCCTATATTAATATCAAACATTTTTATTTTAGCCTTAGCAGTAACAATATTGTTATCTACCATTCATATCTATTTTAAGGATATTGTACATCTTTGGGATATGGCGATGTTACTAGGCTTTTGGTTGACCCCAATCATTTATACCCCAGCTCAAATACCAGAAAGATATCATTTTATCTTTTATCTAAATCCTGTTTCAGGAATCATAATCAATACACGACTAACTACACTGAATGCTAGTCCGCCTGATTATTATTTATATTTTTTTGATTTAGCTTATGCATTCGGTTTCTTACTACTTAGTGTTTTTCTATTTAAACGATATTCACATGTAGCTGCCGAAAAATATTAACATCTTATTACTTGTGAGTGCAGAAACAGTCATACGACTAGAAAATATATCTAAAACATTTTTCATACGTGAAGCATCGAATGACTCTATTCGTGATCGCGTACTTAATATCTTTAAATCAAATCCTAAACGTGAAATTCATGCCTTGGAGAATATTAATTTAGAAATAAAAAGAGGGGAATTTTTTGGTATTATTGGAAAAAATGGAAGTGGTAAATCTACTTTACTCAAACTTATCATGGGAGCTTTTCCTCCCAATAAAGGAGGAAAAATAAACGTAAAAGGAAAGATTATCCGTCTTGCTTTAGGTATGGGTTTCGATCCTCAATTATCTGCCAAAGAAAACATCTATGTTAATGCCTCCATATTAGGACTTACATTTAAAAAAATTGGCTCGATCTTCGATGACATCATACAATTTGCTGAGTTAGAAAATTTTGTAGAAACCCCCGTAAAATTCTACTCTAGTGGAATGCGAAGTCGCCTTGCATTTGCTATTGCTGTTCATGCTGAAGCTGATATTTTTTTAATGGACGAGTTTTTTGGTGGTGTTGGAGATGTTTCTTTTAAAGAAAAATCGGAAGAAATTTTTAAAAATGTATTATTAGATGGACGTACGATCATTCACGTCAGTCATCAATTGAGAACAATTGCGCAACATTGCGATCGTGTATTATTATTGAATAAAGGGAAAGCACATCAAATCGGTACTGCCGATACAATTATTCAGGAATATAGAAGACTATATCCACCAACAAAGAAATAAGATTGGAAGAGAACTATAGGTCATTCTAATATTTTTTAACAGTACTTATTTAACTACCCAAATATGAGTAAGGGTACATCAAAAGAATGTGTTTTTATTTTAGGTATGCACAGAAGTGGTACTTCTGCTGTAGCTGGTTCACTTTATCATCTTGGCTTCTTTTTGGGAGACAGTCTAATGGCTAAAAGTGATGACAACCCGTATGGATATTTTGAAGAAAACAAAATAGTTGCTTGGAATAATCAAATTCTCAAATTAGCTGGTTTTAATTGGGATGATCAAAACGCTTTTATCAATGTAAATGACTTTATAGATACAGAAATTGTACAGGTCATCAAGGCTTACATTATCCAATCGACTAAAGAACATGAGTTCGTTGCATTCAAAGATCCTAGATTTTGTATAACGCTTCCTATTTGGTTATACTGTTGTACACAAGCAAAAATACAACCCAAATTTATCTTCGTTATCCGTAATCCTGAAGATGTTGCTCAGTCCTTACATCAACGTGATTTATTTTCGTTCAAAAAATCGTATCAACTTTATTTAAATCATATTTTCAAAGCCGAAAAGAATACACGCCCTTACGATAGAGTAATCTTTGATTTCAAAGATTTATTAGAAAATCCTATCGGTTTATTAAAAAACAGCCTACAAGTACTAGATATAAAGACTTCTATTTTTAGACGTAGAAATATCGTTCAAAAAGTAGAAAACTTTATTGATACTAAAGTGGTACATCATCATAGTAGTGATGATGATATTCAATATTCTATAGTAAAGCTGGCCTATCAGAATTTCCAATTTATTCAAGATACGGCCGCTATTGATCGACTTCGTAAAGAGTTTTATAGTGGCAATAGTATATTTGATTTAAAAGATCGAGCCGAATCTATCTTTGAAGCACAACTTTTTTACGATACAGGCAAAGGATTTAATGAAACTGAATCCATCGTGCAACGTGTAAATATGGAGCATGAGGAATTTGTCTTTGATCTAAGTGAACTTCCAGCTGATTCACGAATAAAATCTTTTCGATTTGATCCTGCAACTATTCCAGTTCAAGTCCAAATAGAAGAAGTAAGGGTAGAAATAAAAAAAGGAGAAGTACAGCATCTTGAAATTGATCAGCATAATGGCATACCATTACCTTCAGGACAATTTATTTTCTTAACCTTTGATTCACAAATGTATTTCAAAGGAAGTTCTGATTCGATTCATCAACTTATCATTAAGTTACGTTACAGACAAATTGAAAAGAATGGAATAGGTGAATTAAGTACGTACTTAGAACGGTATAAGATTATCCCCAAAGAAGATTTTGTTTTTCTACATAAAAAAATAAAATCTACAGAAGGCGAATTAATTAAAGAGAAACAAAAATTTGAAGAAAATCTTAAAGAGTTAGAACAAGATTTTTTTTCGCAAACGAATGCTCTTAGTAGTGAATTACAAGAAGTAAGATCTACTTTGGATATGTTGTATACACTAAGAGATTCCATTAAAGAAAACCTTCTTGATGAACAAAAAATTACCGCAAATCGAAGAGCTCAACTTGAAGATTATCGTAAAGAAATCGAAGAAATCACAACTGATAGAAAACGACTTGAACGTAAATTGGTTGATGCACAAGATGCTTATTCAAAACTTAAATCAGAAAAACATGAAACCCATTTGTATGCAAAAAAATTAGAACATGATTTGAGCATAAAGCAATCCAATCTTGATGCGCTATCAAAAAAAATGGAGCAATTGTATCAAACTGAAAAATCATACACGAGAAAACTCGCCAAAAATAAAGATACAATTCAACAGTTTAAATTAAATCAAAAAGAGGATCAACTTCATATTCAACAATTAAACGATAAACTACTTCAACATGAAACAAATATTCAGCAATCAACGCTTCAGTTAGAAAAAGCAAAACAGGTTCAATTAAATCTAGATGATAAAATTCAGTATTTAATACAAGAAATAGAAGAAAAGAATCTTCAATTGTCTAATTTAAAATCTAACGCTAATGATGAAATTAAGCTGCTGAAGAAAGCACTAGAGGAAAAAAAACAACTACTTTCTGAATCTCAACAAAATCTTTCTCAACAAATACATAATCATCAACTTTTACAAAATAACTTTGATCATTATCAACAACAAATCGATCTAGGTGTCGCAGAAATAGCAAGACTTAAAGAACTTCATCATCAAAAAGAGACGGTCATATTAGAACAACAACAGCATATTGTCTCCTTTGAAGAGCGAATCATGAATTTGCTTCAAAAAGTCGACACTAAGCAGCAATTTACACAATCCCTTCAATCCGATATTTTAACCATTAAACAAGAACACCTACGGACTAAACATGAAATTGCAACGCTAAATACCATAAAAGAGCAGCAAAAACATGAAATTGTTGCACTCAATGATCGCAAAACACACCTGAATGATTCCATAAAAGCATACCAAAATGAACAACAAAATATTTATCAAAAATTAAAAGATTACCAAAATCAAATACATGAATTAAATGTTCGCCACGGAGAAAATTACAGTTTAATTGAATTGCAAAAAGAAGAATTGAGCCACAAAAATACTAGCCTATTTAATGTTACCAATTCAATGAGTTATCGAATAGGGCAATTCATCACAGCTCCTTTTCGATTTACTTATGACCTATTCCCCAAAAAAGTTACGGGTAGATCTAGATTCAGCTTATATTTATCTTTTTTCTTAGTCGCTATACAACGTCCTTTTAGCTTTTTAAAACATCTCAATCTCAAAAATTTCCGTACTCTAATAAAAGCTCTACGTACAGAAGATACCACTACTATTTTAACCAACTTTAAGGCTTTAATTAATAGCAAATCCAAAACACCTACATTAGCTACTGCTAATGCCCTTCCTCCAAATACTTCAAATGTTGTTAATACTCCTTCACCTGATCCAATTAAAAGTGTACAAGAACAATTATTGGCTAAACCCCAACAAACTGAGTCATCTACTCTTCCACCAGAAGATACTTCTTCTCAACAACAAGCCAATATTCCTTCTGAGAATATCCATGATGATATAGAACAGCTTCAACAAGAGGAACAATCTCAACAACAAGAGGAACAATCTCAACAACAAGAGGAACAATCTCAACAACAAGAGGAAGCAGCACCTTCTACAGAACAAGCTTCCATTATATTACATATCGAATATGTAGGTTTTATTAAAAAATCACAAATCAGGATTTCTGGTTGGGCTATAGCGAAACAAGCAATTCAAAATATAGAAATTTGGAATAAAAATAAAAAATTAGGAGAAGCGTTAATTGGCATTCACCGTAAAGATGTGAAAGAAGCATTTCCTGCTTATAATTATGAAAAAGAAGCAGGTTATGTATTTGAATTTTCGATTGATGAATTGCAAGAAGTTACTGTAAAAGTAATTGATAAAAATGGTGCAATACAAGAACGACAAGTAGCTGTACAACAATTACCAGAAGCACTCCGCAACCTGCACATTCGCGAAACTTATGAGGTATGGATTGAAAACAATTCCCTCAACGATCAAATGCGACAATTAATAAGAGATCAGCAAGCTAAGTTTGATTATCGTCCTCTCATTAGTATCGTTATCCCTGTTTATAATGTCGCTGAAAAATGGCTACAAATAGCAATAGATTCTATTAAAAATCAATTATATGATAATTGGGAAATCTGCCTAGCAGATGATGCTTCTCCAAAGCCACATGTTGTTCCATTTTTACAACAAATGGAGGCATCTGATGATCGAATCAAAGTTTTCTATCGAAAAGAAAATGGCAATATTTCTGCTGCTACCAATAGTGCTTTATCTATTGCTACTGGAGAGTATATTGCTTTTATGGATAATGATGATGAGTTAGCAGAACACGCCTTCTATGAAATTGTGGCGGCACTTAATCAAAATCCTGATATTGATATTCTTTATACAGATGAAGATAAGGTTTCAGAAGAAGGAAAACGGTATAATCCATTTTTCAAACCTGATTGGTCTCCTGAATTATTACTTTCTTTTAATTATTTTAATCACCTGCTTTGTGTTCGTAAAACAATAGTTGATAAAGTAGGTGGCTTACGTACTGCTTTTGATGGAGCACAAGATTATGATTTCATTTTACGAATCGTTGAACAAAGTCAGAAAGTGCATCATATACCCAAAGTACTTTATCATTGGCGTGCCTTAGAAGGATCAATAGCAGCACAAGGGGATGCAAAAAGCGATAATTTTAAATTTTTCGATAAATGTACAGGAGCCCTACAAGCTTATTTAGAACGAAATGATATTCCTGCTATAGCATTCCATCCTAACTTTGCTCGACTGCAAGGTTTAGGATTAAATCATCTAAATTGGTCTGACAGTGGGCCTTTAGTCAGTATTATTATTCCTTCCAAAAATCATTATGACACCTTAAAAACTTGTATTGATAGTATTAGAAAAACAACTTATAAACGCTATGAAATCATCATTGCAGATAACGCATCTACGGATAAAAAAACCTTAAAATATCTTCAAAAAATAAAACGTAAGCCTCAAATCAAAGTTCTTACTATTCCTAATAAGGGCGAACGTTTTTCCTATTCCTATATCAATAATCAAGCTATTAAAAAAGCAAAAGGAGACTATGTATTATTACTGAATGATGATATTGAAGTTATCTCACCTGATTGGTTATCTCAAATGGTTGGTTTTGCCCAATTAGATGGGGTGGGCATTGTAGGAGCCAAATTATTATATCCTGACGATACCATCCAGCATGCTGGAGTCATCAATGGTCTTTATCCACATGGCTATGATAATTTACCCGATCATGCTTATAAAAATTTCCCTGCCGATGCCAACGGCTATTTCTTTACGGCCGCCGTATCTTGTAATTATGCCGTAGTTACAGCAGCTTGTTTATTAATGCCACTCCAATTATATAATTCTATCAATGGATTGGATGAAGAACAATTTGGTCTAGCTTATAATGATGTGGATTTATGTCTTCGGGTAGTTGAGAAAGGTTATAGAGTAGTGTATGCTGCCCAGGCTCAATTGTATCATTATGAGAGCAAAAGTCGAAAAAACACCCTACATATTGAAGAAGTTGCCCTTTTCAAACGAAAATGGAAGCATTTTGAAGATCCCTATTATAATAAAAACCTATCAAAGCGTCAGCTTTTCGCTATTAATCCACTTTCTACACTAGCTTATCGTAGTCAAACCATAAAACTTTTAGTGGTTACCCATAATCTTAATTTTGAAGGAGCCCCTTTACAAATGTTAGAAATTGTGGAAGGCTTATTAGCAAAAGAGGATCAATATCAAATTGATATTTATTCCCCTGTAGATGGACCACTCAAACAAGCTTATTTGGATTTGGGACTAGATGTGTATATCTTTGAGGATCCCGTGACATTAGCGCTCCATTTACGTCAAACTTATGAAGATGCAATTACACAGTTTAGTGCATGGATGCAAGAAAAAGGATATGCTAGAGTTTATGCAAATACCTTAGTTACTTTTTTTATACATGAAGCGTGTCAAAAAGCAGGAATTAGAAGCTTGTGGGGAATACATGAAAGTAGCTCACCTCAGGATTTTTACACCTATCTACCTACTGCATTACAGGCGAAAGCCTACGAAAGCTTCAATACTGCCTATGCTCTTGTTTTTGTAGCAAAAGCTACAGAGCGTATTTTCCAAAACTTTGATGTGCGCCAATCTTCTATTGTTATTAACAATGGCTTACGACCAGAACGATTTGAGTCTGTAGAGCAAAAGTTGAATTTACAGGTTTCATATAAAGAAAAAATTGGCGTAAAAGAAGATGAGGTTTTATTCCTTAATTTAGGAACGGTATGCGCACGAAAAGGGCAGCTAGATTTTGTAAAAGCCGCTGTTGAATGTATTCAAAAAGGCATGACACATGCAAAATTTTTACTAGTAGGTGCTCGTGATGAAGGTATTACAGGTGAATATTTAGCCCAAATCAATACTGTCATTGCCGAATCCCAAACGGAGGATTATTTTATTATCATTGGAGAAACTAAAGAGGTTGAACAATATTATATCGCTGCCGATATTTTTGTTTGTTCTTCGTATAATGAATCTTATCCTCGTGTCATTTTGGAAGCAATGTTATTCCAACTACCGATTATTACAACCCCTATTTTCGGAATTGTAGAACAAGTCATTGAGCACATCAATGGATTGTTTTATATGCCTGGAGATATTGAACAATTAGCTAAACATACCATGGAATTATCCGTTGATGTTGATAAACGAAAATTATTTACTAAAAATGCTCCCTACGTATACGAACTAATCAATACGTATGAAGAGATGATCGAAAAATACCATAAATTACTACTATAATGAATAACTACAAAGGCAACTTTGATTTTATTAGCGACTATGTAGCTAGAGGATGGGCAATGAATCTTTCTGATTCATCTCCTGTAGAAGTTTCTTTAATCGTCAATGATAAATTGATTAAGAAAGTTAAAGCCAATAAGTTTAGAAAAGACATTCTCACTAAGGAAATTCATCCCGATGGGCATTGTGGGTTTGAAATAGATATACCTGAAGGTATTATGATTTATGACAAAGAGAATATCGTTAATATATTTGTAGATAACGACTCAAAAAAAGAAATCAACAATAGCCCAAAATCATTTTGTCAGGAAGGTTTTTTAAAGGAATCTAAAAATATTGTTCAAAACCAACTTGAACAAGAAATTTACAAGATACTTCTTGTGGGGCTTCCCAAAAGTGGTACTTCTATTTTGACCTATACTTTAGGAGATTTATTTAAAGAGAAAGAAGTGTTCTTTGAACCTAAAGGTAATCATGGTTTATCAGACATTGACTTTCATAGAAAGGTTATCAAAACTAACAAAACTGTTGTTACCAAATCGCTTTTTTTCCCTTCTTTGCCTAATAAGCTAAAGTCCATTTCTAACTTTTACAATAAAAAAATTTGGATATATCGTGACCCAAGAGATTGGATGATTAGCGAATTTTTTTACTTTTGGTACAAAGATCATAATCCTAATCCAGAATTATTTAAATTGGCTTTAAAACAGGTAGAAAAAAAAGAACAAAATCCTGATGAAATTCCTTTACATAAAATTTTTGAATTTCGGACTAACTTTACAAATGGCATTTATCATAAATGGATAGATCGTTTGACATCTCAATTAGATGAGTTACCTGATGATTGGTTCAAACTAAAATATGAAAACTTTGTCGATAAGGAATTTACAGCCCTTGAACAGTATCTAAATATAAAAATTAATAAAGAGGATACATCTAAAGTTCCAACTCATTTAAATAGAGTGGTTCGAACAAAAAAATATGGAAATTGGCGCAGGTGGTTTAATCAAGAAGATGTTGAACATTTCAGTCCTTTATTAAATCCTTTGCTAGAAAAATTAAATTATGATCCTAATGATTGGAACCTTACTCCTGTAACAAAGCTTCCTGCTAATGAGGGATCCGAGTATATGAAAAAATTATTCTATTAACTATTCATCTTGTAAAAATCGATATAATGAAAATTTCTAATTTATCAATTTTATTTTTCTTCACTTTGATATTATCTATTTCATTAAGCTCATGTAAGAGTGATTCTAGTAAAACTACCGCTACGACGACCCCTGCAAAGAAAATCGCTAAAGCTGCAACTAAAAAAACTCAGCTCAAAAAGAAAAACAAGCAAGGAAAAAAACTTCCAAATTTCAAGCAATTAAATCGTCTTAAAACGAGCACCTCATATACTATTGGTAAAATTAATAAACAGAGTGTAAATAAGTCCACTCCCCTAGAAATTAAAGATAAGTTCGTGGTTGTATCAGGATGGGCCTATGATAAAGTTGCAAATAAACCTGCTGGTGCTGTTTATTTGGAAATAGGCAATAAAATTTTCCCTGCTAAATATGGTTCTGAAAAACCTGGTTTAGTAAAAAAGAATAATAATCCAGATTTATTAAAAAGTGGTTATACTGCCAAAGTACCTGTAGCCAAAATTGGTGAAGGAGTTCATAGTGTAAATTTAAGAGTTTTGTCAAATGATGAAAAATCTTATTTCCCTCCTATAAAACAAAAAGCCGTTAAAATAAAGATCTAATCAACTATATAATAGCCAGAACAATTTCTATTCTCATTTGGACTGAAATTTATATTAAATAGATGTTCAAATTATAAAGAACAAAATACTATATATTAGATTGCCCATAATTTTAAATAAATTATGGGCTTTAATACTTATTATTAAAGAGAACAATGAAGTGTTATTTACATATAGGCACAGAAAAGACTGGAACTACAAGTATTCAATCCTTTTTTTCAAAGAATAGGAATCAACTTGCCCTGAGAGACTATCACTATCTTAAATCATTAGGATTACCACACAACAGACGCTTATCATTAATTGCATATAACGCAAAAAGAAGAGATGGTACAACTAAGCGTCTTGGTCTTTTTTCTGATCAAGAATTAATTGATTATCAAAAAGAAATTATAAAAAAAATAAAAGATGAATTAGAAGAATTACCTCCTAATTCCACAATAGTATGTTCGAATGAACATGTTCAATCTCGTCTAATTACCATTGAAGAAATCAATAAACTGAAGGATATTCTAAATAACCTTGGTCTTATTGATATTAAAATAATTATCTATTTAAGAAATCCTCCAGAAATTGCTAATTCTTTATTCTCAACGGCAATAAAAAATGGAAGTACTTTGATGGCAGTACCTCCTCCTGATAACCAGTATTTTGATAATATTTGTAATCATAAAAAAACAATAGAGAAGTTTAGTTCAGTTTTTGGAGAAAAAAATCTTATCGTACGTCTATTTAGAAGAGATAAATTCCATAAACAATCTTTAATTCATGACATCTCAAAAATTGTAGGTATAGATAAATTCATGAATGATTTGACTATTCCCGAAAATAAAAATGATAGTCTTTCTTTGATAGGTATAAAAATATTAAGGAACTTAAATAAAACCATTCCCTTATTTAAATCGAATAAAATCAATGATGAACGGAAAGATTTAGTAGCATTCATTGCAAAACATTTTTCAACTCCCAAATTCGTTATGGATGAGCAATTATATTCAGCTTATGATTCAGCTTACTCAAAATCAAATCAATGGATTAAAGAAAATTATTTTCCAGAGGAAACAGAGTTATTTCCATTTAAACGTCCAAAGGCTAATCAATCAGCTATTTCAGATGAAGAATTAAAAAACATTACTGATTTTATAACTGAGATATGGATTCGTGGAGTTAAACCTAATGATGAGGAATAGCTTTCATGAAAAATAGCTTACTCCCTTGTTGGATATAGAGATTCAATGGTATCACCTGCAGCTTCCATATACCAATCATACACTTGATCGGTAAAATAATTCCTCCAATCACCTACAATTCCTTTTCGGTTGTGTTTCATATTATTGACTTCCTTCACACCAGGAGAAGTTAATTTATCTAATACACCTGCTTCTTTAGGATCTAAACCTAAGAACTCATACAACTTCTTACGTTCTCCTTCTAAGTCTTGATGCATATCTTCATATTTTACAAAGTGTATTTTTGCGTCTATTTCTCCTTGTTTTGATTGTTCATAAATATTAATATTTTTCTCTATATGTCTTTTCCACAAGCCTGCATTATGCTGGACATATTCTTTATTGGTTAATAGTTCTTCGGGATGTTTTTCAAAGTAATTGCTGTCTTGTTTAAAGAGATCTAATTTGTCGTACAAGAAAGGATTATTATTATAAATCCTTTTAAATTCTGGTTTTGCTAAATTCTTTTCTGAAAGAGCCGCATGACGAAGTTGATGGTAAATAGTACTCACTAATATGTCTCTCCCATCCCTACTGATATAAAAAATTGGTGCTCCTTTTATCAAAATAGGTTCTATACTTCCGGGAGTTCTTGCTCCAAACCATTCCACATTCTCTTTTTTGACTTGATCCGTAACACATGCAACTATTAAGTCTTGATATTTCTCTGTAGCTATGGCATGAAATTTCTTTCTGAAGGGACTTACCATATACGTTTTATTCAAGAAATCGTAGATTCGAGAGAAGGCGAATTCTCCTCTACATAGGATCTTAGGATGCAAATTCAAAACATTGTTTAACCAATTAGTACCACTTTTTTGGTATCCTCTCAAGAAAAATATTTTTTCCTTCATATTATATATATCTTAAATATAAGTCTATTAATTGACTTTTAAATTATCAAGATTTCAAAAATTCTTCCAATTTAGAATCTTGTCTAGGTTTCTTTCTACAATTTCAAATATCACTATATCTGGTTGCTCTTGAGCTATAATTTGTTGATCAATTTCACTGGTCCATATATATACAAGCTCTCCAAAAGTTTGATTAAAGAATTTTTCAAGTTCTGTAGTAAATGAATCTCTAAAAACAAGTACTTTAAGTTTGTTTTGAGGATTTATATATCTCTTTTCATAATTTCGATTACCCTGAGGAGGTTTTATAAATCTATTTTTTTGCTTACGAATATCATTGCTATTTACATATTCCATTCGATACCGATTTTCACAAAGATCAAGATCTAATTGTTCACATAGGTTTTTATTACATCGTACGTATTCTTCTATAGTATAGTTTGTAATATCAACATTTGAAATAGTTGGGAAATCTTTTCGTATAGTTGCTATAAGTTGCTGAAAAGCAAGAAAAGCTCCATAAGGCGTCCAATGAGTATCAAATTTATAATAAAGCGAAACTTCCTTTTTTTCTTCATCCGTTAATCGTTCGCTTAAATCAATAAGATCATTTTGCAAACTTCTTTTAAGTTGTTTTAAAGGCGACTCACAGTTTGGATCAACATTAAAAGGTAATAATTCTGGATAAATAGTATTCTTATCAGGTGCAACCGCAAAATAAAACTTAATATTTTCCTTGGCTAATTTCTTTTTTGTTTGTCTTATTTTTTGTGTAATTTTTGCTAATTGTCTTTTTGTAAATATATTGATCCCAAGTTTCTTATCAATACTTTTTGCATGTGTATTTCCTAGAAAAAGAAATCCCTTTTCTCCCAAAATAACTTTATCTGGTAATACAGATGTACGCCATAAAGAATATTTGAGTCTAGATAATCCTCTAAAGTAAATACTTCGACCTGGAAACGTCTTTTTGTAATGTTGATCATATTTAAGAATCCAAGTACTCCAATTTACAAATTCTAATTTTGGAGCATCTTCATTTTTACGCTTTTCCGTATTTCTATTTTCTGTCAATCCAAAAGTGCCATTGATCGTAGGAAAAATGATAATCAATATAAAACCTGCTAATAATAGTATTCGATCGAGCGTCATATCTTAAAACCTAAAGTAAATAAAAGGATCATAGGTTCCTGCTGAAATCAATCCAATTGAAAACAACAATAAGCCTAATAGAAAAAATGAATATACCATTCTACTTAATTGAGTAATCTGTTTCTTTTGTTTACTAAAATATGCTTTACACCATCTAAAAACTGGCATTGAAAATAATATAGCAACAAAAAACATCAAATAAATTTCCTGATTTAGAAATACATCAGGATATAATTTAGGACTAGCACTTCCAATAAACATTACCTTTAAAAAAGATAAAACTTCTGGTAGTGTTTCTACTCTAAAAAACACCCATGCGACTAAAACCACCAATAGTACATACAAATGTTGTAAAGGAGACCATAATCGTTCCAATATACGATCAAGCCCAAGTCGTTCAATCACCAAAAACGCCCCATGAAACAATCCCCAGATCACAAAATTGTAGCTTGCGCCATGCCATAAACCTGTTACAAAAAAGACGATAAATAAATTAACATATAACCGAACTTGCCCTACACGATTTCCTCCTAAAGGGATATACAGATAATCTCTAAACCATGTAGAAAGTGAAATATGCCATCGTCGCCAAAAATCTTTAATGGATTTTGCAATGTATGGGTAATTGAAATTTTCAGGAATATCAAATCCAAACATTTTCCCTAGTCCAATCGCCATATCTGAATAAGCAGAAAAATCAAAATAAATTTGAAAACTATACGCAATTATACCAATCCATGCTGTCCCCATACTTAGCACATCAGCAGGATAACTAAAAACTTGATCTGCAATATACGCAAAGGTATTGGCTATAATCATTTTTTTACTTAACCCAATAATAAATCGTTCTACCCCTACTGTAAATTTGGAAACATTAATTTCTCGATTTTTTAATTGCGTATGAACTTGTTCGTATCGTACAATTGGTCCAGCGATGAGTTGTGGAAAAAGCGTCACATAAGTCGCAAAATCTATAAAATCATAGGTTGCCTTCACCTTTTTTCGATAGACATCTATGGTGTATGACATTGTTTGAAAGGTATAAAAACTTATTCCTATAGGCAATGCAATATTGGGCAGTTCTAAAAGATAATCACTTGAAGCTCCTATTGCAGATAGAAAGGCATTATAATTTTCAAATGCAAAATCGGTATATTTAAAAATGCCTAAAAAACCTAAATTGACGATGATAGAGCTAATCAATCCCGTTCGTCGATACCCTTTATCTATCAAAATACCATTTGCATAATCCAGTATTGTAGAGGTCAACATGATGAGCACAATCTCTTGTTCACCCCAAGTATAAAAGAGAATACTAAATAAAAGCAGAAGAATATTCTTATAGCGAATTCCTCCCCAATAGTATAGACTGAGTAATACAGGTAAAAAGATAAAGAGAAAAATGGCACTATTAAACAACATAATTTGAGCTTTGAAAAAAGAACTTGACTACAAAATTATTTTATCACGAATTCTTCTATTTTGATAATAGCATCTTTCCGATTAATAAAGTCTACTCTTACTATATCAAAACATTCATCCACATCTAACTCAAGATAGAAATCATTCCATCCTTTTTGGATTAAAATTTCCTCACTATTATTATTACTTTTAAACTTATTGTTATGCTTACAAGAATCTTTATAAAGATTGAATAAGCCATTCTTATTAGAATGAAATCTCGTTTTCAATATAATGATCTCATCTTCAATATTTTTGAGTTGAAAAGTAAATCGGTTCTTTTTGCTTTTAGTGTATAGTATATTATCTTTTATAACTGTACTCATCATTTTAAACCTATACTTTTGTTTTCTGTCATTAAAGTCAAATAATTTTTCATCCCTTAAATTGAAGGTTATTTTTTCACTTATCTCATATTTTGTTTCTAAAGAATGTAAAAGTGGAATGATAGCAATGAAATATAAAATTAAAGATACCCAAGTATCAGGAAAGCGTTTTAATATTATTTTGGAAAAAACTAAGTAGAAGGTATAAGTTATGAAGGCTAACATGAAAAATAAAAAAAACAAGGTAAATACAACATAATCTAAATGAGGATGACGTATCGCATGTGCTTTAAAAATGATAAAAAATGCTACCGTTCCAATAAAACTAAAAATAGTAGAGATACCTAGTTTAAGCCAATTGTTTTTTTCTGTATCACTTAAAGTACCTTTTACAGCATAGCTAATACCGCCAAACAATGAAGCAACCAAAAAGCAAAGAAGTAATTTCCATACATTTAGTTTGAATAATATGGCTTTGCCTCTAAGATAAGAGCCTATGACCGAAAAAGCTGATTTTATTTTCTTAGAATCAATGTTACTTTTCATTTCTCCCATGTTTTCTCCGCTTGTTCGTATTGTATACTTCTTTTCCAAAAAATCGAACGCCTGTTGCCAATTATTTTCAATCAGATACAAAGAACCAATATGTAACAAAATAGTAATAAAAAAACCAATCAGTGCACCTATACCAACTATTAAACATTCTCTAAATAATCGAATTGATCCTTCTTTTGTTAAAAGATCATTGTAAAAAACTATTGGAATGAGCAATGCAAGCATCGCTACAGGAACAAACTCATAAGCATTTAAAGTAAAAAACAAGGTAGATAGTCCGCCGTATAAAGCTAGATGCAAAGATTTTTCTCTATCAAAAAAACGGTATTTTTTCCTAAATAAATGCAAACCTATAAAACAAGGAATTGAATACATCCAAAGGTTACTTCCCATTCCTCCTCCCCTCATCCAATTTGAAAAACATAATAAAATACTGATACTAAAAGCAACAGATATATGAAATTCTTTAGCTATCCAAATTAAAAAAAGTATAATAGTAATAATATAAAAAAGCATGGCTATCATGCGAAATAGAGAAAATAAATTTTTATGATTTCCTGTTAATCTATAGTTAATAGCATCAATTAGCCTATAAAAAAGATATTGCGTTCGCATTGCTGATTTATAAACATACCAATTTCCATTTTCTTTGCTAAACTCACCGCCTTTAAATCGATAAGCTTTACTACTAAATTCTTTTGCTTCAACAACAGACATACCTTTTTCCATCCAAATTGAAGTAAAGGTTATATTATTCCCAAATCCTTTGGCTCTATCATTTAAAATAGAACCAGCCATCCATGCATGAATTTTAGAATCAGAAAAACCCTTACCATTTTTTTTTCTAAAAAAATTGTGTTGAAAAGATGAAAATAAAATAATGAAACTAAGGCTTATAAATATTAAATTGGTTATATTTTTACTACTCATCATTAAACATCTTTAATATTGTATCACTATTATCATAAATATTGATAAGTAAGGGTGTTAAGTTGACCTGAGAAAACCATTAATTGAGCAAAACATTTTTGCTCTATGCTAATTATATCAGGCATCGAGCCTCAAAAATAAATAACGAAACTTCTTTCTGGCTTCCACTACTATTAAGTTTAACTAACTTGATGTATTCATCTTTTCTTATGCTTTTTAAAGCAAAGTTCCCTTTCCGTTTTTTAGTCCAAAACAACTCGATTTGCCTAATCCTAATTCCGCTGATCTCAAAACCTTATAAGAAGCAACTCCAAGGGATATCTATAGATTTTTTCAAGGTTTTAGAAGCTGTTAGAATTTATGATTTGTTAAATAGTTTAGCTAAACACGTATTTGTGCGAGATATATAAACGCTTCCTTAAAAACAGTTTTTCGTTCATAATCTTTATGAGAAACGACGACTATTATCATACTAGTCATCTGTTCATTCTACAATTTACTCCATTGGTAAAACCTTAAATCCAAACATCTTTTTTGATTTTTCAACGAAAAAAAGTACCCAATTTAGTCTTTTTCGTTCTTTCGAAATTTTGAGTTCCTCTTCTTTGTTCTATCTTCGACTTGACATATCTGAAATTATAGTTTTTTACTATAATATTTGTTTAACTATTGAGCAGCTTGGAAAACCCTTTATTGTACTATACAACTACATCTCAATTATAACATGATAAAAACAAATAGCATTAGACTGTACAGGTCTAAATTTTATTATTTTCTAATTAGAATAATTTAGAATAAAAAAACACTCTATGTACAGGGCAAAAGCATCAAAATTACAAGATATTCACAATAAACAATATCTTTATATTCGCAAAAACACCATTTATAATCATCTCACCTTTAAGTACTTTTTTCCTAACAACATTTCATTGAATTTATCTTAATTTAAAAATGATATTATACAATGAACTTTATTTACCTCTTTTGAAATAGTTGAAACATCATACAAAAGTTTAAGTAAAATAAAATACAATATTAAGGTTATTTCAAACAAAAAACACATATATTTATATTTTATTTAATTTCTATAAAATAAAACCCATGTCTAATCAAAAAGTAGCACTACTTACGGGAATCACTGGTCAAGATGGCGCGTATTTAACCGAATTACTTATCGAAAAAGGCTATGTCGTTCATGGGGTTAAACGTCGTAGTTCTTTATTCAATACAGGTCGCATTGACCATATTTATCAAGACCCCCATTTAACTGATCGTAACCTAATATTACATTATGGTGACTTAACTGATTCTAGCAATCTAATTAGAATCATTCAGCAGGTAAAACCAGATGAGATATATAATTTAGGTGCTATGTCTCATGTAAAAGTTAGCTTTGATGCTCCAGAATATGCAGCAGACGTTGATGCGCTTGGTCCACTACGAATTTTAGAAGCCGTACGGCTTCTTGGGTTAACGGAAAAAACAAAAATATATCAAGCATCTACCTCCGAATTATATGGTTTAGTACAAGAAACTCCACAAAAAGAAACGACCCCCTTTTATCCCCGTTCTCCTTATGGCGTAGCAAAACTATATGGTTATTGGATTACAGTCAATTATAGAGAAGCTTATGATATCTATGCTTGTAATGGCATATTATTCAATCACGAAAGTCCATTGCGTGGAGAAACTTTTGTTACGCGTAAAATTACAAGAGCCGTCGCTAAAATTGCATTAGGTCTACAATCAACGCTTTATTTAGGTAATTTAGATGCAAAAAGAGACTGGGGACATGCCAAGGATTATGTAAAGGCTATGTGGTTGATGCTTCAACAAGATGAACCTAAAGATTATGTTATAGCTACAGGAATTACTACATCTGTTAGAGATTTTGTTAAATTTGCATTTCAAGTAATTGGCGTTGAATTACAATTCCAAGGAGAAGGGGTAAACGAAATAGCTATTGTAGCCTCTGAAAATATAGATTATCCAATGCTTCGTGAAGGAGACGTGATTGTAAAAGTCGATCCTCAATATTTTCGTCCTACTGAAGTAGAACTTCTCTTAGGTGATTCTACAAAGGCGCAGGAAGAACTAGGATGGAAACCCCAATATACACTAAAAGAAATGATCACTGAAATGGTTGAATGTGATTTAGAATCCTATCGTAAAGACCAAATGTTAAAAATGGCAGGATTCACTATTAAAAATGAATATGAATAAAGCAAATAAGATATATATTGCAGGGCATAGAGGTATGGTTGGTTCTGCTATTCATAGAAAACTAGATCAAGAAGGATACACTACTATTCTTACTAGAACTTCTAAGGAACTTGATTTAAGAAATCAACAAGCAGTTCAATCTTTTTTTCACGAGGAGCAACCCGAATTTATCTATTTAGCAGCTGCAAAAGTTGGTGGTATTTTAGCTAATAATACTTATCGAGCAGAATTCCTGTATGATAATTTAATGATTGTTAGTAATGTTATTCATGCAGCCTATCAATCAAATATAAAAAAATTACTTTTCTTAGGATCTTCCTGTATTTATCCGAAACTTGCAGAACAACCTTTAAAAGAGTCGTCTTTACTTGCTGGAAAATTAGAACCAACCAATGAACCTTATGCAATAGCAAAAATAGCAGGAATTAAACTTTGTGAAACATATCGGTCTCAATATGGCTGTAATTTCATTTCTGTAATGCCTACCAACCTTTATGGTCCAAATGATAACTATGATTTAAAAAATTCTCATGTATTGCCTGCTTTATTAAGGAAATTTATTGAAGCCAAACGTACTAACGCTCCTTATGTTGAATTATGGGGAACAGGTAAGCCACTTCGTGAATTTTTACATGTAGATGATCTTGCTGACGCTTGTTATTTTTTGATGGAAAATTACAATTCGCCAGAAATTGTTAATATCGGAGTAGGTCAAGATGTTTCCATTTTAGAATTAGCTCAAAAAATAAAAAATACCGTTGGCTATACAGGAAGTATAAAACTAGATACTTCTAAGCCTGATGGCACACCTAGAAAACTAATGGATATTTCAAAATTACAATCACTTGGTTGGAAAGCAAAAATACCCTTAGATGAAGGTATTAAAATGGTTTATAATGAGATAAAAAATAAGACTTGGAATAATTAAATTTAGTTTTAATCCCTATCAGTAACTTATACTTATGAAGAAACTCATTATACAGATTCCATGTTTAAATGAAGAAAAAACCCTACCATTGGTACTCAAGGATATACCCAAATCCATTGTGGGTATCGACATAATTGAAACTCTAATTGTAGACGATGGTAGTACTGATAATACAATAAAAGTGGCTGAAAATCTAGGTGTTACTCATATTATCAAAAACATTTCTAATAAAGGGCTAGGTAATGCCTTTCGGATAGGTATGGAACATGCCCTGCAACAAAATGCAGATATTCTAGTCAATACGGATGGTGATAATCAATATCCATCTCATTATATTGCCGATCTTGTAAGACCAATAATTAATCAAGAAGCAGATATCGTAATCGGTAATCGACAAACAGATAAAATTCAGCATTTTTCACCTGTGAAAAAATTCTTCCAATGGCTAGGAACTAATATTACAAAATCCCTAGCAGGCGAAATGAATGTGACCGATGCAGTAAGTGGTTTTAGGGCATATTCACGGCAGGCATTACTAGAAATAAATGTGACATCTAACTTCTCTTATGTTCTTGATACAACTCTGCAAGCAGCACGTAAACGGCTTAAACTTGTAAGTATTGACATTATTACTAATGAACCAACTCGACCTTCACGTCTATTTACTAACATCTTTCAACATATTCGAAAGTCAGGAATGGATCTAATCCGTATCTATTCTATGTACCAACCTTTAAGAGTTTTCTTTTGGTTAGGAGTATTCACATTTATTATTGGTTTAATCCCTATTGGTCGTTTCTTATACCATTATTTCTTTGTAAATAATGGTGAAGGAATGATCCAATCTTTAATTTTTGGATCAATTTTCATTATTATTAGTACAAACTTATTTGCTTTGGGAATTATTGGTGATTTACTAGCAAGAAATAGAATTCTAATTGAACATACTTTAAAAAATATCAAGAAAGATCAACTCAAAGATGAAGAAAAAACGAGTAATCATTGATGTCAATCATGCTTTTGATGTACATTTTCTAAAAAATCTTTATCACAAATTGGTAAAAGAAGGTCATTTCGTAAAGGTGGTGGCTAGTAAAAAGCCACTTTCTTATGAATTATTAACTCATCTAGATATTCCTTTTACCAAAATTGGCACTTATGGCACTACATCTTTTTCGAAATTACTCAAACTAATTTGGTTAGATATAAAAATGTTTTTCATCGCACTTCGCTTTAAACCTGATGTACTAATTGGACATGTTTCTTTTCGCGCAGCTCATATTGGATGGTTGCTCAGAAAAAAAACAATTTTATTGACCGATACAGAACATGCTAAAGAACAAATAATATTATTCAAAGGGTTTTGTGATTTTCTTATTACTCCATCTTGTTTTTTAGATGACTTAGGAAAAAAACAGACTCGAGTTGATAGTATTTTTGAACTTGCTTATCTACACCCTTCCTACTTTAAGCCAAATAAAACCGTTTTAAATGATATAGGCATAAAAGATAATGAAACTTTTTTTGTTCTTAGATTTGTAGCTTGGGATGCTACCCATGACCTAAATGAACATGGATTTTCTGAAAAAGGAAAACGTATATTAATTGATCATTTAACTACGAAAGGAAAAGTATTTATTACTGCCGAATATGAATTACCAAAAGAATTTGAACCTTATCGTATAACAGTATCTCCTGAAAAAATTCATGACTTATTATATTATGCAACTATGTATATTGGAGAAGGTGGAAGTATGGCAAGTGAAGCTGCAGTATTAGGTACTGCAAGTATTTACGTTAATACCCTAACTATGGGATATATTGAAAGTTTAGAACACGATTATGGTTTATTAAATCATTTTACAGAGGATGAACCTGCCATAAAACATGTTATTAATTTACTTAAAACACCAAATATTAAAGCTCTATATCGTTCAAAAAGAGATCAATTATTATCCGATACTATCGACATAAATAGCTATTTATATGATATAATTGTTGACTAAAATAAAATTAAACTTTATATCCCATATCTTCAATAATATCCCCCATCTCTAACTTAAATCTTTCAATTTGTCGCGGAGTTAATTCACTTATATATCTATTAGTTATTGCTTTATTAAAATGTAGGCCTTTCTTATTTGCATTAGGGTTTTTCCTATCATATTTGATTAATATTCTTTCGATGTTTTCTTCTGATATACCAACATTAAGAAAATGGGAAATTTTTTCCATTGTTAATTTTGGTTCGTTTAACAAGTCTTCATAACGAATCAATAAAACACCTTTACTTTGTTTATACAATTTATAAACTTTTAACCATTTTTTAATAGCTCTAAAGGCATCATCAAAGTCGACTAATTCTGCAAAGGTATGATGACTTCCTGACTCTATTATCTTTTTTCCATAATCCTGCACAGATAATAATATATCTCTTGGATCTCTATAAATATAAATGGTTTTAAGAAAACCACCTTTAAGTAACAAGTTATGGAATAATGTAGGACCTTTATGAGTTTTAACAACGTATTGTCCTTCCTTTGAACTTATTCTTACTAATTTAATAAGTCGCCAAAAATATAATCTACCAATATTATTATTGTGCCATTTCATTAATTTGTTTAATTTATATTTCTCTTTAATTTCTCTAGTGTCCTTACCACCTGAAATAATAAGAATATCATTGATCAAATTATAAATATAAGCACTTCCAGATTTTTGCATTCCTGCAGATATTATTAACATTATTATCTTTTATTCCAATAAGGAGTTGAAAAATCAGTAAAAAATCCACCTACTAAAAGTGGTTTTAATGTAGCCCCAAAGAAGCTCTAAAAATCAAAATTCAGTCATATTGATCTTCACTAAAGTTTTTTGTTCTTGATATTAAACATATCCCCTATATCTTCTATAACTATTGAAGAACAATAAGCTCGAGATCAAAAGTTGTCTCCAAAATAACTTTTTTTTTCAAACCAAGAAAACTTTTAAGTATTTCAGCACTCTTTTCCATTTGAGAAGAAACATAACATGAGATATTTTTAAAATCGACTTATTTTATTTTGCATTTTGCTTTTATGCAAAAAAATGAGAATAAAAGAAGTAGTTTCTTTATTTTAAGAAATTCCTCTTTTTTAGGAAAAAAACTAAGTTAAGTTAATGTATAAAAACCTACATTGGGCAGCCTTAGCGATCAACTTAACTTTTCTAAAATCTCATTTCAATTTGTATATCTTCTTACCTGTTGAATATCCTCTTCATAAATCCCATATTTTTACTTTATCATAACTGTATACCTTTCTTAAATTTTAGAAAAAAGTACCAAGCCACTTTAATTGGATATATTTTTAGAGAATAAAATGCCAGTTTGTGGAGTCGTATAAATCCTTTCCAGGGGCTTTCTCCTAAAAGCATTTGTTTTAATGCACTAAAAGTATTTAGATTATTTTGAATTTCTTTTGATACTGTTGAATCAAATTTTGTTGTACTTTCTATAATTCTCTGAATATCCCCTAAATAAGTTTCATCTATTGTATTACTGCTTATTCCTTTTCCTCCATAATTTGCAACAATTACATTTACAAATTTAGGAGCATAACAATTTTTACCATATATTTCAATATTTTTCACATGGTCGGACTGAATAGGATATTTTAAAGAGTATGTTCCAAGCTCTTGAAAAATCTGATAGTGATAAAAACTAGCTTGATGAGGTATCCTTTTACCAGGAGTAGTCAAACGTATAATATCAGTTTCTACTCCTTTTATGATTTTTTTTGCCGTATGAAATACTTTTCCATATAAGAATTTATTTTCTTGTTTAAAAAAATAAGGCTTAAACAAACGTAATGCATCTTTTTTTAATCTATCATCAGTTCCCAAAAAATAAAGCCAATCTCCAAAAGCACAGCTAATTCCTTTATTAATCGCATCATAAATACCATTATCTGAGCCACTAAACCAGTAATCTATTGCATTTTCATAATACTTAATAATATTTAATGATTGGTCTGTACTTCCTCCATCAATTATAATAAATTCAACATTATTATAATTTAAATTAAGTACACTTAGTATAGCTTCTTCTATGAACTCAGCACTATTATAGACAGGCATTATTATAGAAACTAGTGGTTCTTCACTAGTTGAATGTTTATATTTATTTAATCTTCTCAGTCCTCCATCATTGATTTGATTAGAAGATTCTAAATAAACAAGACTATGTAATGGTTTATTTTTTGTAGTAGTAACTAAGGATTTAGTGGTACTATATTTCATTTTAAACTTTAAATTCGAATAATTAGCAATTAATCTAATTCATGTAAAATGCTGTTTATCATAATATCTACTAACTAACTCATTTATTTCATTGTTAAGTTCGTCTAATAAATCTGTAGGAGAAATATTTATTCGAATTTTATCCAAAAGTGATTTTATAGGCATTTTAGGATGCTCTCTAATTATAGACTCTTCCCCTATTTTCCCCATAGGAATATTTAGAGACCATTTGAATTTTCGCCCCATAAAATAGAAAAAAAATTCATTAATTAGGTTAAAATACAATTTCAATTTTATTCTTTTTGACGTTGTTTTTAAAACTAAGGAATTTTCAATTAACCTACCTTTAAAAAGATCATCTTTAATACTTTTTACTTCTATATTGGCAAATAATGGATTACTTTGTAATATATCTTCTATCTTATCAAGTTCTTTATATTTTAAAATTATCGCTCCTTTTATATCATTAATCAGCAAATATTTGTTTTGCCAATACCAATAAAAAGCATTCATCAAAAATCGATCATTAGAAGCAATAGCATTGTCTATATATTTTTTATGTGAAGGCTTAATTAAACCTGCCTTATCTGCATCATTCATTATCTTCAAGAAAAAATCATATCTAGAGAGAGGAAAACCTACAGATTGCACACGAAAAAAATCCCAAATATCAGATCCAACAGAACTAAGAACTTGATATAAGTCCCGGACTACAACGAATGTAAAATCTGGTTGCATAAGATCATTAATTACCACTAATCGACCATTAGCTCGTATAAATTTAGTTATAACTACATCTCTATTTGAAACAAGACTCTTTATAAATCTGATTTGTCTTTTTGTAAAAGAAGCTTTATTATTTGTGAATATTGGTATTTTTTGATCATACCAAAAAGCTTTAAAATTAATTCCCCCAAACCGATTTAGATATCTAAAAGGCTCATAATTAATCCATATTCTATCATATTTTAAAGCTAGGTGGTAAGCTAGGTAAGATTGTACAGCTTTTGTTCCTGAACGCCCAACTCCATAAATATTTACTATCATCCGTCAATTAAAAATTGAAATAAAAAAAAATTCATAAAAACACATATTTATCTAAGGAATTCTTAGACTTTTTTTAAATTTAGAATATAATTTCTCTCCTATCAAAAACCTCAAATAAAAAGGAATATTGAATAGATCTTTAGGATAATTGTTTAGATGTTTGACAAATCCTTTAATATTAAAATATTTTCCTGAGCTAAAAAGTCGATGTTTTGATATATACAATTCTATATGTCGTATAATTTCTTCTTGTTCTTTTTTTGATAGCTTTAATAAAAGTGGTTTATTTTTTTGATAAACAAATTCTATTTCATCAACTAAACGCTTATACTTTTCTGTTTTTGATATACCCGCAGGATCATCAACATAAGCTGAGCCAATATAATTATTATAAGCTACTTTATAAGAATAACTCATACGAATTCTTGAGTCCCAATCATGAAAAGCAGCTATAGATGGATCATAATAATTAATAGATTTAAGTACTTCTCTTCTCATTAACTCACATCTATAAATCGTATTATTAGGAAAAGAGCGAGTAAATATTGTATTAAAAATGTTACCTTCTTTTGCTAACCAATCATTAGTTGCCCATTGTTTTATTATTTGCCCATCGATATTTGTGTATACAAAATTAGAATATACTATACCAATATTATCTTTTTCATCAAATTGTTTTAACTCTAACTCAATTTTATTAGGATAATAAAAATCATCTCCATCTAAATAAGTAATGTAATCACCATCACAAGCTCTGAAACCAGTATTTTTATTTCTAGGTATACCAACATTTTCCTTTTGTAAAATGGGCTTTATTTGATCTCCATATTTTTTAGCATAAGCAATAATAACATCTCTACTATCATCTTTAGTAGAGAAATCATCAGCTATTACTATTTGGATATTATTATAAGTTTGTTGTAAGACACTATCTATTGCTCTTATTAATGCATCCCTTTGATTATAGGAAGTTATTGAAACTGAAACAGTTGGACGATTAAGCATTTATTTTAGAGTTTAATTCCACAGCATAATTATAAATTAAATATTCTAATTGATGTTTTTCTTTAAAAATTCTTATTGTTTCTTCACTTGGAGTAGTAGTTTTTTTAGACTTATTTTCATGGGGAATTTTCATTTTAGGTTTTCCTAATTTACCTGCTATAAGATCAACACTATACTGATAATTTTCTGTAATTCCAATATGAATGTATTTATTACTAATAACTTCTTTATAATTTACAGCAGTTAAGTTTTTCGGAAAAAAAAGTAATATAAATGACTTAGATTCAAGTAAGTAGGTATCAATATCCTTTTCAATCCTTAATTTCTTACCATTACGATAACCTTTTCCAATATTTTGACGCCCTACTACATAACGATAATTGGATAATTGTAATTCTAGAGGGTCTCTCATTATCGTAATATACTGGGAAACTTCAGGGTAATAATCTTCTATGCCAAAACCTCGTTGATGGTTAAAATGACCATGTATACATAAATTTTCTCGGTATGCATCACTCCATAATTTCTTCAATCTATACTTCCATGGTTTAATTTTAAATCTTTCTTGATAATAATGTCTTTTAAAGCTCTTTCCATACCAATTTTGTAAAATATTATAAAAAGAAGTTCCTCCAGATTTTGGTATATGAATAGATAAGAGAGGATGTTTGGGATTATATTCTAGCATATCTCCATACTATTTTTTAAGTAATTGTTTCAATTTAAATTTTATAAAGTACCAATAAGGATTAAAGTTTCTCCAAGGTGTTTTTTTCAAATAATGATAATATTCTGTTTTAAAAGGATGTTCATTCGTTAAATGCCAAGGTTTACTACTTCCAGTATAATGAACTATACTTGGATTAGTTTGAATCATTTTCAGTTTAGAATCAGATAATCTAGTTTCTCTCTTAAAAAAATAAGCCGTTGCATTCCATTGATTACTGACAATTTTAGTTTCTTTAAAAATACATGCATTAATTGCATCTTGATCCCAAAATTTTAGTTTATCAGGATTATCTTTTATAAAGTGAAAAATTCTTTCTGCGTATTCCTTCTTACGCCAAACATCTAAATTCATCAATAATACTCCTGCATTGAAATAGTCATATTCATTAGGAATATTTAATTCAACTTTTCTATCTTGGCAGCTATAATCCTTTGCCGCAGCTAAGGCATAATATGTTATATTTGTATCCCAGAAATCCTTAATTTCAGATCGAATAATAATATCTGGATCTAAAAATAATACTTTCGAAACAGAAGAAAGTACTTTGGGAATCAACAAACGATAATAAGTGGCTTCTGTAACATGATTTGAGATAGGTACATTTTTGAAATATGACTTATCAATACATATTATACTAACTTGATGTCCATACTTTTCTACTAAATTAGTTAATCTCTTAATTTCTATAGTTGATTCATTGTCCGTTAATATGTATACTCTAAATTGGGTCGATTGATTATTAAAAAATAAAGAACATAACATTACTCCACAATGCTGGATATAATTTTGGTCTATGGTACATACAATATTTATAATGTAATTATTCAATACTTATATTTTTTTTGCAATGACTATATTATTCAAATATAGTGTTTTTTTAGATTTAATAAGTTTATTTACACCCAATGCCACTATATTGATTAAAGGGGTGAAAATAAAGGATAAAATTTTAGGACTAAAATAAAAATGAATCAATTGAAAAATGCTTAGAGTCGCATTTCCTGTTTTGTCTATTTTAATAACTTCGAACCCACTTTTTTCGAAAAGATGTTTTAAAGCAAATTGCGTATATCGAGCATAATCATTTGGAATTTCATGTTCATACCAAACAAAAGGACAAGTTATCATAATAATACCTCCCTTTTTCATAGTTCGTTTGATTTCTAGCACAATCTCTTCTAAATTAAAAACGTGTTCAAAGACCTCACTACTGAATACAGAATCAAAATGATTATCTGGAAATGGTAAGTGTTTACCATCATAAAACACATCGATTTGTTCATCTTTATGAGAGTGTCCTTCACCATCAAAGTCAACACCAATATATTCATCAACATTAAAAAGAGATTGATATGGCTTTTTTCCACAACCAAAATCCATCATCCTACCTTTGAGGTGGTGTTTATGTAGATTTATTTTTTCTAACAAGCATGTACGTATTATATATAATATGTGAAATATATTAGGTTTAAATTCTTTAGGTACAAGTTTATAATTTGTATTTTCTTTTATCATTATAGTAACAAAACTCTACGATATAAATATTTACGAAAAAAGTTAATCTAGTTAACACTCTATTTAAGTCAGTTTCTAATTTTTGTACAAACAAGTATATACTTTTTTTACGTTTCAAGTTTATTTGAATAATTAGAGGAAATTTTCATTTTAAATCCTAACCTTTCCTTTATCAAAGCTAAAGCCAGAGACCAATTTCTATAAACTCTATATAAATTTGTTTTAAATAATGCAGCGAAACTATCAACAGTCAATAATTTAATAATGTGTTTAGTAGACAAAAGAGGAGGATAAACATATCGTCCTAAAGCGATTACATCTCGATTTGCTTTATAGACATTTATATACGGATTTTTATACAATACATAAGGGTTAGTTATTATTATAGAACCTCTATTATATTTCTTCATGAAATGATAAATCCATTCCTGTTCTTCTGCTGTTAACATATTCTCATTAAATGGATATTCTAACCAATATTTTCGTTCAAATAATCCACATGTATTACACATTGCAAAACCCTTAAAGTTTTTCTTGTTAAAAAAATCCCATTGTACTTTTCCTATCTTTTGTGTTTGCATTTCAGTACTATAATCTCTCCTTCCATTCTTCCCTACAGGAAACATAGTACTCACAGCAATTACTAATTGATTAAGTTGCAGGAAATGTAGCATAAATTCAATGGTTTTAGTATTCTGCAAAATCACATGAGAACTGACATTTAAAATGTATTGAGAGGTAGCTACTTCTATACCAATATTAAGTGCTTTTGAATAATTAAAAGGAATTTCTTTAGGATAAAAAATCACTCTACATCCAAATTCAGAAACAATTTTTAAGGTATTATCCGTTGACCCTGAATCTACTATAATTATTTCATGTACTTTAAAAGTTTGATTTTGTATGTTACGTAGACATTCATCAATAGTTTTTTCACTATTTTTTGTACGTATTATAACACTAATTGTAAGATTTTCCATATTGAACGTTTAATATGGTTTAATACGTAGCATGCCAATCACACCAAAAACCGTAGTTATTGCTATTCTGTAAATTAAAATATTGTCTTCTATGAAAGATTAAATGCTGCCTCGCAGTATAATAATCTATCCATTCACCATCTAAATCTTCTCCGAAAGCACCAGAAGATCCCACTTTAAATTGATAATTTACTTTTTTTCGCAACTTTAAAATATATACAGATGAATGAGTAGTAATACCAAGATAATAAAGTAAACGATACCATTTTCTTTGAGATTTGGATAGTGGATAATAAAACTTTTTATTCAAAGGTAAGGTCGATAGGGTATGCTGATCTACCAATTTAAACTTTTTATATCCTAATTGATGAAGCAAATTTAATGACAACATAGCTTCATCCTCTGTTAGTTCCTTATCATCAATTGCACATTCTGATTCTACGGAAATATACTTTGGCTGGGCATTTAGTTCTTTCAGTGATTCTAAAGCGATTAAATCATAACCTTCAATATCAATCTTACAATAATAGGGAATTCCATGTTTCTTAAAAAGAGAAGATAATTTGATTGTTGGTACATTGATTTTATATTTGAATTGTCCTTCTCTATTTGCTATTCCTTTATTTAGAGAACTCCATTCAGAATGTTTACTTATATAAAAAGATATGTGTTTATCTTCTTCTAATGATATAGCACAATTTTCTAAAATTAGTTGCTCCTTTTCTACAGCATGCAAAAAATTATTTTTAGCTTGTTCTATCATCTCAACATTCGCATCTACAGCTATAACCTTGTACCCTTTATTCAGGTAATAAGCAGTATCTTCTCCTATATGAAGACCTAAGTCGAAGATTAAATTTGAATTATTTATTTTTGACATTTATTAAAATGAATAGTTAAAATAGTTAACATCGTCTTTATAGTAATCTCCAACTATATTTTTTGTAATATTATCGAAATGAAGTTGATAAGAAGTTTTATTCCTAGATTTATTAAACGCTTTTGGATTTGTTTTTCCAATTTTAAATTTATTTGAAAGGAATTGAATATCATTTGAATAATTTTCTACTTTCCCACAAAAATTTAACAAGCTTTCATTTTTTTCATCTTTAATCCAAAAAACTTGAGGATTCCAATGATTCCATCTACCATCATGTTTCAATCTACCATCTAATAAATATTCCGCACAATCTCTTAAAGAAGCCTTTTTCAATATATCATAATCTAAATGTTTACCATATAAAGCATTATCTGGATTAATAGCTGAATGATAAAAACTTTCATCTAGTCTTGCATAATTATACAAAGAGAGAAATCGATCCCACGGATTTCTAGAAAAAGTAAAAACATAATACTCTTGATACTTTTTAACAGTTAATTCATTTCTTACCTGTAATGCAGTAATATGAGATTTTGAATCATCAAAAAATATTTTTCCTAAGGATGTACCTGCATTTTTAGGTATATGAATATATATATACTTCTTCTCGTTATTTATATTAATTAAGTTCTTAACTTTCTTTTTCTGGAAGAATGAAAAAAAAATTTTTACTGGATTCATCACTTTAAAAATCTATTCAAGAAACTTTTATCCTCAAGAACATTAGTTTTATCTTTTCCTATATAATTACTCCGAGGATCCGAAGCTGCAAAATCCTTATCCCACAATCGTAAAGAATCTTTAGCTGTATCTCCGCGTCCTTCTGCTTGTACAGAAAACATCAATTCTCCATTTTTAACAAAAAAATTTGTAAATCCCTTATTATAATTTCGCATATTTAAAGGAAAAGTTTGAAAGTACGAAATCAAATACTCATCCGTATCATATCCTTTTAATACATTATTCCAATGTGAAGTTGGAGCACATCTAAAGCAGCTGTTAACCTTATTAATATGTAAGGACGATTTTTTAGTAATTTTTCCTGTTTTATGCTCACACTTTTCTATGGATTCTAAATCTCCAACCGCATGTTCTGTACATCCTGTAAACAAACCATATCGTAATGAGTATCTACTTTTTTTACCATAATAATCCTTCATAGATTGTACTAATTCCTGAATAAAAGATGGTTTATATCCATGATCATCTTCCATCATTGCAATATATTCAGGTGCGTATAATTCTTGCCCCAATTGTAAACACATATTTCTAGCATGAGCCATAGATAAATTAGTGCTTAAAATTAAAAAGAACCCATGCTCTTCTTCTAAAGCTCTTAAATACTGCCATTTCTCTTTTTGACCATGCTCTCTTTGCGTAGAATCATGAACAATTAATTGTGCGTTACCGTAATTCTTTGTATCCCTAATAACCGTTGGTAGTGTTTGTTTAACAACTTCTAAACTACCATAAGTAGCATAAATTGTTAAAAATTCTGTTTTTGATATCATAATACTTTTTTTAAATCCATAATCCATCTATTCACTAAATCTAATTCTAATTCCTTTACTATATTATGTTTGAATAAAGCATTATATATAGTTATCAAATTATTTTCAAAATCATTTTTTAGTGATAATGAGTCCAATATTCCAACAACCTTTTCTATTTCTGTATAACAAGGTATTTCAGAATTGAAATCCTTCATCAAATCATGCTCGTTACGATTTTGATACACCGTAGCTTGAGTAAAACCTAAAATTTTACCATGTTCCCAAATACAACGCTGAGCGATATAGCCTCTTAAAATATCTGTAAAACGAAACGTTACTGTTGCAGGTAGATAAGCATAAGGTATCATTTCTCTATGCCATAAGGTATTTTGAGAATTAAAAGGACAATAACAACCTTGCGCAAGAACTAAGGGGGGATTTTTATCAAAAACAATTTCTTTGTCAAATACTAATCGATGAATAGCATCTACATCGGGGTCTTTATCAGCTAATCCTTGCCATATACCAACAGAATGATCTCCTATAGTTTGAGAAAACTCTTGTTTACGACTAATTAATGAAAGAGGAAATCCTCTTGGCCATACTAATTCATCTGTAAAATTATTATATACATTATAATATTTACTTCCATTAATTGAAAGTGTATTTTTAATCTCAAAAGAAGGAAAACTCCATTCTTTATAAGGAGCATTATCATCATCTGTATCATATATAGATAAAGCCCCATTTTTTAAAGCAAATAAATAACCGAGATTTTTACGAACATAATGGTTATAGGGAAGCAGTTCATTCAATACAAACCCTAATTCGTTTTGTTTTTTAAGCGATAGATAAGTCAAAGAACTAGTATCTTCAATATGATGACTTTTTTTATCGCCAACTAATATGATATGCCAACCTTTGAGCAGTTTCTCGAAATCACTTATTGCATTAGTTTTTTTATTAATCGTAGTTATTATGATGGTTTTAGTATAATCCATAAATTAAAGAAGTTCAGGATAAAGTTTTTTTATATCATTAAAATATAGTTTTTCAACAATTTTTCTAGCCTCATTTGAATAATAACTTTCATAAGGCTTTCTCTCTGTTTTATTCTCTTTTAAAATTTCATTCTCTCTTATACCTGTATTTTTACATAATGTTTTCCAATCAATTTCAAAATTTTCTAATCTCCCAATAAAATCTAGTTTTAATAATCCTTTTTCATCAAATGGTAAATAATCTACTTGTTCTTGCCAATGATGGTTTTTCACTTTTTGTATTATGTGCAAAAATTCTTCAAAACTAGTCTCGCTAGATATATGGGATTCTAGTACTTTTCTTCTTTCTGGTTTTTGAGTAAACATTGACCAATTTGATATTATTCTATCAAATGGATTTCTGACAAACGAAAAAGTAAAATAGTTAGAATATAGTTTGTAGACAAGATCGAAATCACCATAAAATGGTTCAAATGTAGTATTAATATTGTAATTTTGAGCGTAATTAGATTTTAAATATATAAATTCATTTGTTTTTTGAATATTTGAGTTGAATACTTTTATTGCTTCACTTATTTTACGTATACATTTCAGGTGATTAAAGATAGAACCACATACAATATTTAGGCATATATTAAATTCTTCATTTTTATAATGTTCCAATAATAACTGCAAAGTAATAAAAAAAATATCAGCTTGTTTAAGATTTAGCATTCTCTTAATAGAACTACTCGCAGCTTTAGGCACTTCAAAATAAATCACTTTATATTCATGCGAAATCCAGATTAAAGGATTCGTTTTACATCCACATGAATTATAGTCACACGAAATTTTTTTTTGAAAGGGTTTACTATAAATTAATTTGAGTGGATAAACTATATTGTATAGAATACCATGTGATTTTTTAACTTTTCCTATTTTAAAGGAATATATTACCTTTTTTTTTTTTCTCATTAATCTTATTATCATAATTATATAGCTCTGTTTTCCCATAAATTGATCCAATAGCTGACTTTTTTTAGGCTCATATTAATTTCTAATAATGTATCTTCATCAATGTTAGATTCCTTCTTTTTAACATCTGAATCTTGATATTTTAAATCTTTCTTTTTTATTCCATTATGATTCGTATGTGCCACTTCATGCCACAATAATACCCTATCATTGAAAGGAATTTCAAGTTTCTGAAAAATATGTATTATATACTTCTCAAAATTCTCTACTAAATCATCATAGTAGACTAATTCTGTATTTAATGGTAAAAACTCTTTCATCCGCCTGTAATTTTCAATTGATTGACGCCATGAAGAAGTCCATGTATTAAATTTAGATGAATAATCTAATGGCAACCATTTTCTTGCCATATCATTAAAATGATTGGGTTTTTCTCTATTCAATCTTGAAAAAAGAACATCTCTAGGGTTTCTTATAATCCAAATAATTTTAAATTCATTAAAAGCCATGCAAAATTGAAGTAAATCATCTAAACTCCATACGTCAGGAGTAATTACTTTATTACCAACTATAGGTTCTTTTACTTTCGAATATATTGAATTTAATTCTCTTTTAAATTGTCTATTATCATACCAATAATCAGCTTTTTCCCAATGTCTTCTCCTATTTGCAAAAATATTTTCCATCAGTATAGATATTTCAGGATGTGAATCAATTATTTTGGTCAACATTGATGTTCCAGATCTTGGACATCCTGTAATAAAAATACATTTTTTATTTAATGAAAAATTTGTTTTTTTATTAAATCGATTCACTAGCTATTATTTAAATTTTAAAAAATCAAAAGTATATAAACTGTAGTATATTTTTTCTTCAATCTCATTTTATACTTCTATAAATTTAGTTTCTCTTTGTCAAATCCTTTAAATTCTTTTTTTATATCTGAAATCAAATTTTTATTGAAGATAAACATGAAACTGGTATATAATACAACCCCTGTAATAATTTTTAATACTATTAAATTTAATAAAGAAAGATTCACATAATATACACTAAAAATAAAAAAAATGATTAAACTCATTGAAAATGAGAATCCAATATATTTTAATATAGAAATAATGAATCTATTTAATTCTATCTCAATAATTTTTAGAGCATAATAATTGATAGTGAGGGAATGAATAACTATACCTAATGTAGATCCAATTGCTATACCAATGAGGCCTTTATATATTAATCCTACCACAATTAAGATTATCATGAAACTTCTTGTAACTATTGTAAGCCTTAGTAACAAATCTGGTCGCCCATTTGCATTCATTAAAGGTCCAGGTAAACCTATTGAATTAAATAAGCTTGCTACACAAAAAATTTGTATTAATATAATGATAGAACTCCATTTTTCACCTAAAAAAATAAGAACGAATTCCTCTGAAATACAAAAAAAACCACAAATAATAGGAAAAAGTATTGCGGCTATTAATTCACTAGATTTTAAATATAGTTTACGTTGTCTTTCTTTATCATATTGTATTAGTGAGAATGCAGGTAGTAGCACTTCTAGAAATTTACCTTTAAGTACTTGCATAGGTAGTGTCATAAATGAATAAGCTTTGCTATAAAAGCCCAACTCTGTGGATCCCATAAATTTTCCTATCAGAATATTATCGATTTTAATAGTAAAATATCTAAATATATTTAGCAATGTAACATTTAAGCCAAATGTCCATAATTCTTTTATAGCATCTATTCTAAAAATAAATTTTGGTCGCCAGGGATTAAAATACCAATATAACACAAGAGAAAAGACATTTATTAGTATACTATTAATTACTAAAGACCATACACCATAATCATTATATGCAAAAAATATTCCTATAATTCCTGATAAAATAGTAGAAAATAAATTGATTACACCTATTTCTTTGAAATCAACCTTCTTTTTAAGTAATGTTCTTTGTATTAAATATCCTGAGGTAAGTATAAAATTGATAGATAGATAAGGTATGATATTTTCTACTTTATTATTTTGAAAAAATGCAGCTATACAAGATGAGAAAATATTTAAAAAGATAAAGAAACTTATTCCCATGAAAACATTGAGCCAAAAAACAGAAGAAACGTGGTTTTCATTAATTTTATTCTTTTGTATTAATGCCAAACTAAATCCTAAGTCTAAGAATATATTTGCAAAACTTGTGAATATTGTAACCATAGCTATCAACCCGAAATCAGATGGTTCTAATAACCTAACTAGTACTATTCCTATAAAATAATTAAAAAATTGTTGTAAAATACTTGAAAATATATTCCAATAACTTCCTTTAAGTACCTTTTGCGTAAGTTTGATAATTTTCCGTTATTTAAAATTTAAAAACAAAAAAATCAGGGTTAACTAGTGTGTACAGTTAACCCTGATTATCTACTTTAAGAAGATAGAGATTATTATTTAAACTAATAAAGAATAATTTATCTCATTTTCTATTTAGATAAAACCATCTTTTTAGTAGAGACCATAGTACCATCTACAACCAATTGATATGTATAAGTACCAGAAGGAATATCATTTGCATTTACAGTCAATTGACCTTCTCCAACGTGATTGATAGCGATTGACTTCAATAACTTACCATTCATGTCATAAATATTCAAAGAAGCAGTATTAGCCTTTGAAGGAATAGCATACTGAATTGTAGTAGAACCATTGAATGGATTTGGAGTATTTTGCTGAAGGTCTGCTAAATCTGTGTAATTTAAAGTAACTTCTGATTGATTAATAGAACCAATACCATGAACAGAAATATTATTAATCATTTCCTCTAATTGAGCAATTTTCTCAGCTTGTGCTTCAATTAATGATTGTTGCTCTTGTACAGAGTTTATTAACATATAAGTGAAAGCGGTAGGGTCTACAGCAAGGAATTCTTCATTATCCTTACTTGCGTCATATCCTGGAGTTTCCATTTCTTCCAACGTAGCATCATTGTAAACTGCTGATTCTACCATGAAAGGAGCAACTTTTTGTAACTCTTGAGCAACTACACCTACATACTCCTTACCATTATTAGGCGTACCAAATTTACCGTTATAAGTATAAATTACAGGACGAATTTGCATAATTTCCTCTAATCCACCTTTGAATTTATTAACACTACTTTTTGAACGTTTGTCAGATGTAGCTGTCCACATACCTCCACCAGGCTTAGCAGCAACACCATTTACTTCGAAATCAAAAGAAGGATTCTGTTGATCGATACCCACATTACCTGGAGAATCAATAAAGAACTTACCTTGACCAGCAAACTGAATTGTTTTTGTACCAGTATTGTCATATATGAAAAAATTACCTGCTCCAATACCACCTTCCTGTACATCAAACAAAGTGTTTCCTCCCGTAGATGTAGTTCTTAAAACAAATTCACCTGTAGCTCTATTGTTAATGTGAAGAACTGCGTTTGCATCAGGTGTTGCATTGTTTACACCTACATTTCCACTAGCGACTACCTTTAGTTGCCCGAAAGACATACCAAAGCATAATAATAAAGAAAAAGTTAATAATACATTTCTCATGATTAAATCTTTTTTGATTTGTGTTAGAAAATAAAATATTTGATAAGGTTAGAACATGCACCGTTCTTTATACAGACAATCCTATAATCATGAATACAGCGATTGTAGTATTTTTTTTTTCAACAAGACATAATAAAATGCTTGTCTTGTTCTAACTTAATAAAACAGTAAAATAATAAAGAATTGGAATAAGCCGGATATAATATAGTAAAGAATATCCTTTGAAGAATTGTCTTTTGTTATCAAGACATCATAAAGATAAGGCTTATTTTTTAAAATCCAAAAAAACAATATTTTTTTTTCACCTCTATCTTTATTTTTCACTAGAAAGGCAATCCTTATTTGTTTCAAACAAACAAGTAGGTGTTTTTCACCTACTTGCTACTCATGCTTTTTTTACTTATTTACTGAAGCCTTTATAGCATTCATCTCTGCTCTTAATTCAGTCATCATCTGTTGTTGTTGATCTAATTGTTGCTTCAATAAAACATTTTCCTGTGACAACTCCTGGATTCCCTTCGTTAATAATGCTATTAAAGGCTGATGATTTACTGCTTTAAAAGCAACTGCTGGAGAAGCTTCTCGATCTGAGTTCGCTGCTTGCTCGGCTGTAATCTCTGGCGATTCAGCATCTCGAATTAAAGATGGAAATACTTGCTCTAAATCTTGTGCAATGAATCCCATTTGATCGCCTTCTGGTAAATTCATATTCTTATACGCTATTCGATCATAAGTATACGTCTTTGGTCTCAATAGATTGATTTGATCCAATGCTCCTGCTATGTCTTGTATATTGTTTTTCAGCTTTTGATCGGAAGTTGTCCAGCTAGAGGTAATAAATCCTGCTCCACGACAATATACGCCCCAATTGGCTATATCTGCATCCGTAGCCCCTTCATCTCCATATACACTATAATTCGATCCTGTACGAGCACCACTAGTATAGAAATAACCTCCGTAATGGCTTCCTGTAGTTACACCTGAAGTTCCACTGATAAAATTATCTACATTTACACCATAACGCGTTCCTGTTAAATCAGCAGAATTCAAATCTACATCTAGTCCTTTATATAAGGATTCTACTTGTATAGCAGAACCACCTCCTACTGTAGTTTGCACACCATCATCAGTAACCTCACAAGTAATATTCGTCGCATTTTCTACTGTAGTATGCAGTTTAGTAGCTGGTGTTGTACTGATCCCTACTCCTGTCGCATTGGCAATTAAACGATCATTGAAACCATCCGTTTGTAAACGTACTGATCCTCCTGCATTATCTGCTCGGAATACCATATCTGCCCCTGTATTCCAAATAATTCCTTGACGATCTGCTCCATCATAAAAACTTATCCATTTGCTCCCCACATCACTTTGAAAACGTGCCATCTCAGAATAACCATCGGCTTGAACATGGAATTTAGTACTCGGAGTAGATGTTCCTACCCCTACTTCATCTGCATTTCCATCTACATATAAGGTATTGTAGGCGTTTAAAAATCCTGTATTCGTAGAAGAAGTACCAATATAAGTATCTGATGGATTGTCTGAACCTGTACCTACGTAGACATCTCCGTCCCAATAGTTTAAGTACAAGATTTCATCTAAATTTGACAACCCATTACGTGCTTCAATATTGGCTCCATCTGTGGCTATATTAAAGCTGGTATTATCTCCAAAGATCGCATAACCATCTCCAGTGAATTTTACGTGATTTCCGCGCTCCACATTTAAGCCTTCATCCCCAGGAGCAGAAGCCTTCTGAAGTTCAGGGTTTGCTTTACGTGCTTCTATTTGTGTATGATGTGCTTTTTGTTGCGCTTGGGCTTTCTTCATACCTGAAGGGTCTTCAATTGGGGTAACTTCTTCTGTTTGTGGCGCTGCTGGATCAATTTGTTCTGTTTGTGCAAAAAGTAATGAAATAGATACAATGAAAGATAAGGTTAAAATTAATTTGTTCATTGTGATTTTTTTTAAGGTTAAGAATTGGTTTACAATTAATAAATTATATTTGATTGGACGGTGCATGTCCATTTTATCCATAAAAATAATAGGCTAACAAAGTCTGCTGACTTCATTAACAATGATAAAAAATCTAGTATCATCAGACACTTCACAAGTAAAGTGTAAATAACTAGAATAGTGTCCCCCAACAAGTGGAGAATTTTTTAAAAAGCGTAAGTAGTAGTAATTTTTGCTATCCAAACAAACTTAGGATATTTGTCTTTCGAAACTCAAACACAGATAAATTCGTAGTTTTGAAGGGTAGCTGCATTAGGTAAGTTTTTCATTTTGGTTTTTTGTGGCTTACCTTTGTACGTAACAAATATAGCAAAAAATAATAGTTATCTGAATGGATTCGAAAATAAAATTATTTAACAATTAATCCTCATGTGCATTCCCATCATCACTTTAAATTGGAATGGTATCCAAGATACTGAAATGTGTATGAATGCACTTTTCCAACAAACTCATCAAGATTTTATCATCCATCTAGTAGATAATGGCTCAAATTTAGAAAACGTTACCCGTCTAAAGCAACTTTATTCTAATCATCCTCAAATAATCCTTCATCTAAACAAGGAAAACCTCGGTTTCACTAAAGGAAATAATGAAATTTTACGTCAGCTTTTAAAAGAAGACTATTCGCATATCATCTTATTAAACAATGATACAGAAGTAGCTCCTGATTGGTTGGAAAATTTATATCAGGCGGCCATAGATACACAAGCTGGTATGGTAACAAGCAAAATGATTAACTATTTCAAACCTGACCAAATGGATAATGCTGGGCATTTGATGCTGAATACCGCAGAAATTATTCCTATCGGTCATGCTGAATCTGTTGATTTATTTCAAAAACGAACATCTAATATTGGTGCCTGCGCAGGAGCAGCTATCTATCGCACTGATATGCTTCGAGCAATTGGAATTTTTGATGAATACTTTGAAACAGGTTATGAAGATGCAGAATTAGGCGTTCGAGCAAATATTTTAGGGTATGATACCATCTTTGAACCTACGGCTGTTGTAAAACATAAAGTCAAACAGTCCATTAAAAAAATTTTAAACTATGAATATATCTTAAAAATACAACTCAATATCTTTTATGCCTATTTCAAACTAATGCCGTTTTGGGTTTTACTCCTTAATCTTCCTTCTTTTCTTTTTAAATATGGAAGCATTATTATAATAGACATCGTATTTATACGTCCTAAATTTTTAAAGATCATGCTCGATGCGTGGTATCGTACTATTTTTAAAAATCGTAAAACTATTCTTGCTGCAAGACGCACTTTTTATAAAAAGCATCGCCCTATCTCTTCTTGGAAAATTCTTCAAAAAATGCAATTTTTCTTATGGTTTGATATCAAGCGATTTTGGAAGTATATTATTCTACGAAAAGAAACAGAGCTGGAGCAGTATTAAAATGTATTGATTACTTCTAAAAATGTTCTCGCCATTTTTTCCCAACTAAATAAACCCGCTTGTTGAAGCGACCGCTTTCTTAACTGATTTACCATCTCCGATTCTTGACTAACTCTTTCAAGTAATATTACTAATGCTTCCGTATCTTCTGGTGAAAAATATAAAGCCGCCTTCCCTCCTACTTCTGGCAAGCTCGAAGTATTAGAACTTATCACCACCGCCCCGCAAGCCATCGCCTCCAATACGGGCAATCCAAAACCTTCATAATGGGAAGGATAAACAAATGCTGTAGCCTGAGAATAAAGCGCTGGTAAATCTTCTAGAGGAACAAAACCCAATTTTACGATCTCTTTTTTAAATGGTGATTGTAGTAGTTGTTCAGAAAGAGCATTATTTTTCCAACCTTGCTGTCCTACTAAAACAAGTTGATGAGGCAAACTAGGATTTTGTACTTTGAATTGCTCAAATGCTTTTAGAAGGGTTTGTAAATTTTTTCTGGGTTCTAATGTTCCAACAAATAGAAAATAAGGAGATTGAAGTCCATATTTTTCTAAAATAAGAGCATCATTTTGAGGCTGAAATAACAATTGCTTTCCCAAAGGAATAGCCGTCATTTTTTCATTCGTAAACGGATAAAGTCGTGCTATATCTTTTGTAGTACAATTAGAATTTGTAATGATATGATCTGCATTCCTTAATATAGAAGGTAACAAAAAACGATGCATCCAATGACTTAATCGTCCATGATAAGCAGGAAATAGTATGGGCGTCAAATCATGTATTACTGTTATACGCTTGATCGTTGAGGGTAAATTAAATGGTCCAAAGTGAGCTGGTTCAATCACCAAGTCTACCTTCGCTTTTCGCAATAATGAAGGGATGCTCGTGAATTGTCGCCAACGAAGATGAAGAGGAGGAAAGGAACGAATAGGTACTACAATTTCTTCTGTATTTGGAAATTCATTTTTTGCACATGCTCTTATAATAAGGTATTCATTTTGTCGATCTATGGTAGTCAAAGCACGAATCAACGCTCTGGTATAAACATGTATTCCCGCAGATTGCGTATCCAAAGGGTCTGCAAGTATGGCAATCCGTTTCATTTGTTTGAAATTTGTGAATAAGTGGATTTACAAAATTCTAAGGAATTTTGTGTGGATAAGGGCATGGAATACACTTATACCCGAAAATGCAAATTATTTTCTATCTTCTTATGCACTTTATTTAATCATTCCCTTATGTGTTAATTTAAGATTCATAAATATGCTGTTCATCCCATGCATTAAAGGAGTTGTTCATAAATCGCTTGGTAGCGTTGTACCGTTTCTGAAAGTTCATATTTTCGTAGAGGCGTTTGTTCCCATTGTCCTTGCATGGCTTTTTCTAGTGCTACCACTAATCCATTTGCATCATGTGTTTTCATTTTAATAAATTTCCCTGAGATGACTTCTTTTAGTGCTGCTTGATCCGATGAAATAATAGGAACATTCATTGCCATCGTTTCAACTGCTGCATAGCAAAAGCCTTCACTATACGAAGGAATGACAACACAATCAGACGCTTTTATTCTTGCTTTCAATTCTTCAAAAGGTAAATCATGTGCTAGTTGAGTGTAAGCTAATAAGTCTTTTTCTTCTAATAAATCCATGATTTCCTTAAAAAAATGGGTTGGACTAGTTGGTATAATAAATTGAAAAATCGTATTGGGATATTGACGTTTCATTATGGCGGCTGCATCTATTATGATGTTTAAACCTTTAGAAGCCCCCAATCTACCAAAAAAAGTATACGTAAATTTGTCATTTTGAGGGAGTTCTTTTCTAGGTTTAAATTCAGTATAATTAATTCCGTTGTAATTGACTACAATTCGACTTTTTCGCACTCCATTCTTTACTAATGCGTTGGCAGTATTTTCGGAGACGGCTACAAACCGATGAAAAGGCAGACGAAGCAGAAACTGTTCAAACAACCAATGTAAATATCGTCCTGCCCCACTCATAAAAGGTAGACGAAACCATAAATCACTCCAGACTTCGTGAAAAGTTACGATAATTTTCTTTTGGAAAAAAAAGGCTGCAAAGAAAGCTGGTAAAGCAGCATTGTAAGAGGTGGTATGTACTATATCCGCGCGTCTTATAATTTTTACGATTGGAAAAAAAGCAAAAAAAGTAAAAAAGTACCGATTCCAAAATGGGTATCTTAAAATAAGGAGATTTTTATGATCTTCTCTTCTTGGATGATCTTTTTCTAATTGTGTAGTGAGTACTGTGACCTGATGTCCTTGAGCAGCTAATCGTTCCACTAAGGTTTTGAATAAAGTCTCTACCCCCCCAATATTGGGATAATAATTTTCGAGTACGAAAAGAATATTCATGCACTGCGCTGCTTTTTGGGAGTTTTGCCTTTTCGTTTGTTTTGAAGACTAGGTGTTTTATTCATTTCTTTTTCAATCTCCTCTAAAGCAATTTTACGTACTAATTCGGTAATTTGACCTTCTAGACGTTCTACTGTGGAAGAAAGATAAAATACAAACAAAAATAAGAGTCCTAAAGCCACAAAAATAATAGCTGTTACATTACTTTTAAAGCCCAGAAGAAGTGCCAATTTATTAGATACAGCATTTGGAATAATGGCCAATAACATAATAGCCAGCCAAAAAAATATCCAAATAGCAGTTCCAAAAGCACTACGCCTGTGTTGCGTGTACTGGTAGATGGTTCGGGAAATGTAAAATATCCCGATTAGTGGTACTAGCCATTGATAAATTTCAAACTGCATATAACGTTAGCTTCTCTCAAATTAATAGAAACTCTTTCATTATACCCTTTAATTGGGTTTTATGTTTTAGTTTATACCATAAAAATCTAATAATCAAATTTTCTCAATTATAGATTGCTTGTTTTTTGGTAATTCATCTTATCAGAACTGGAATTGGCGGCGTAAATTTAACTCTAGTGTTTTAATGTAGATTTTAGTTACAGTAGGTTATTTGAGTAATTAGGCACGAATAAAGTTTGTTCTCGTGACTGAGGTAGTGGTTTATGGATACTTCTAGGAGTATGTTTAAATTTACATCAACTGAAAATCATTTTTTTAAACAAACTCTAAATCGAATACAAATATTAAAATAAAAACTTATAAATAAAAGTCGCTGATACGCTTATTCTTGAAAATAGTATCTTCGCTTTTGTTAAAGTCTTTTACTTGCAAGTAATTCTTGGTTCTATGAGAGAGATTAAGTTTACCAACCCACATCGTCAACGTCATTTTGATTTTTTTAATCGAATGAGTCAACCACATTTTAATTTATGTTCAAATGTAGATATAAGTGCTCTTCTTAGAACGATAAAAAAGGATAATTTGTCCTTTACGCCTACCATTGTTTATCTCATAAGTGCGGTAGCCAATTCAATTTCAGCTTTTCGATATCGTATTCGCGAGGGGAAAGTAGTAGAACATAACAGTGTTCATCCTTCGTTTTCTGTTTTGACTGAAGGAACAGATGTTTTCAGTTTTTGTTATGTAGATTATGTTGCAAATTATACTTCTTTTGCCAAAGCTGCAATAGCACAAATTAATAATATGAAAACGAATCCCTCCATGGAAGATGAAGAAGGGCGTGATGATTTTCTATTTTTATCTACCATTCCTTGGGTTTCATTTACTAGTTTACAACATGCTATGCATTGCCCTGCAATTGATTCTGTTCCTCGAATTACTTGGGGAAAATATTTTGAAGAAAATGGTACAATTAAAATGCCGTTAGCCGTACAGGCACATCATGCTGTAGTCGATGGAGGGCATATGGGGAAGTATTTTCAAGAATTTCAAGAGCTGGCAAATTCATTTGAGCAGTTTTTATAGCCCGTTTATACGGATAAGTTTATCGGCAGAAAAATTAGTATGAAAAATACCTTGTAATCCCTCAAAAAATCAACATAATCTTCTTACCATCAATTATTTATGATTTTTATGAGGGCAGTTATTTTCATACAAGTAATTTTGTCCGCCTACTTACTTTTGATTTAAAATTACATTTTTCTATTATGATTTTAGAACATGTTGCCATTTGGACAAATGATTTAGAAGGTTTGAAAAACTATTATTGCCAGTATTTTGATGCTGTTCCTAATGAAAAGTATACCAATAAAAAAACTCAATTTCAGTCTTATTTTTTAAGCTTTCAATCTGGTGCACGTTTAGAATTAATGCAAAAACCTAGTATCCCCGAAAATCAAAATGATACTGTTGAGTTACAACATTTAGGTATTATTCATCTCGCTTTTGGCGTCGATTCTATGCAAGCGGTTGATGAAAAAGCGAATCAACTCAAAGCGGCAGGCTTCCCCATTCTAAGAGGGCCACGCAAAACAGGAGATGGATATTATGAATTTGAAACCCTCGATCCAGAAAATAATCGCTTAGAGGTAACCACTCCATATCAAAAATAATTTACTTCCCTAGATAATGCGCTCCTCCAACAGTATCTCTTCTTGCTCCTGTAACAGAAGATAAACAATTAGCGATTTCTTCTTTTCGTAACACGCCCATTAAGGCCATCAAAATGGCTTCTTTATACTCAATAATGGATACATCTGGAATGATTAGGTCTATTTTGGGTAGTTTTTCTTTAAACTTATTCACCAAAAAATCATTAAACGCACCTCCTCCTGTGATGAACAATTTATATTGTTTTTTATGAAATGCTTCTTTTTGCACAATTTTATCAATCGCAAAAGACAATTGTTGCGCAAGATGCTCTGCAAAAGTATGTAGCTTATCTTCTAGATTTGCTTCCCATTTTAAAACGGGAATGATAAAAGAATTGACCACTTGTTGATTATCCAACGATTTGGGATAGTCTTTTTGAAAGTACGGATGCTCATTTAACGTTTTTAGTAAGGCTTCATTTATTTGCCCCTTTTGTGCCAGTTGTCCTTTATAATCATACGGCAATCCAATCGTATTTGCCAACGCATTAAAAACTTGATTGGCAGCAGCAATATCAAAAGCAATAAATTTTTCATTCACATTGCAGGAAATATTCGCAATTCCGCCTAAATTGAGATAAAAATCATAGCCCTCAAATAATAATTTATCTGCAATAGGAGCTAGCGGTGTTCCTTCTCCATCAATCGCAATATCTGAGCTGCGAAAATCACAAAACACATCCGTTTGAGTCAACGTAGCTAAAGCTGCTCCATCGCCAATTTGCGTAGTAAATCTTCTATCAGGATCATGAAAAATGGTATGTCCATGAGAAGCAATAAAATCTGGTTTTATTTGGTGCTTTTTTATAAAACTATTCACTAATTCCGCCATATAATGGGCAAAATACGTATGTGTTTTAGCAAAATTAAGTGCAGATTGCTTGGGTAGGTGAGCTAGTCTCGCTACCCATTGTTCAGTTAAAGGAGCTGTTTCTGCTTGTATTAATTGCCATTGATAAATTGGATTTTTTTTATTGGTTTGGTCTAACTCAAATTCCACATAAGCAATATCTAGTCCATCCAATGAACTGCCCGACATTAAGCCGATGACTTTGTAATTTTTTATCATTCAGGTTTAGTTATTTTAATATAAAACGAAGCTAAATAAATTGTAGAGAAATTATCTCCAATCTTTAGATTTTTTACTTTTGCACAACTTTACATCTTTAGATGGGTTATATAATTTTTGATAAATTCTACCAAATAAATGGATTCCATTACGCAGATTGTGTTGGGTGCGGCTGTAGGTGAAGTAGCACTTGGGAAAAAAGCAGGAAATCGCGCCATGTTGTATGGCGCAATAGGCGGTACTATTCCTGATCTTGATATCATTGGCAATTTTTTCATGGATGATATGGGAGCACTTGCTTTTCATCGAGGTATCAGCCACTCTTTCTTTTTTGCCTTTACTGCTCCCCTATTGTTTGGTTTTTTGGTCTATCGGTTTTATCAAAGCGATTTGTACAAAAATAAAACCTATCGCTTCTTAATGATGGCATTATGGATCGCCTTTTTGAGCCTAATTGCTCTTGGTGTGAATGCCATTCCCTATGCCAGTAGTGGAAAAATACATTTTCCTACCACTCTGATTAGTTTGATTATTTTGCTTGGAATGGGGGTGCATTATTGGTTTAATTTTTATAAAAAAGATCCTGGTGATCAAGTGAAATCTATTACTTGGAAAGAATGGGCATGGGTGTTCTTCTGGGCTATTTTCACACATCCACTCTTGGATTCTTGTACCACCTATGGAACACAACTTTTCCAACCTTTCTCTGATTATCGCGTCGCATTTAATAATATTTCAGTCGCTGATCCATTGTATACTGTGCCTTTTCTCGTCTGTTTAGTAATAGCTAGAATTTTATCAAGAGGAACGAAAGCTAGAAAATATGTGAATTGGGCGGGGATATTGATTAGTTCTGCTTATTTAGTGTGGTCCGTAACAAATAAAATGAAGGTTAATAAAGTTTTTGAAGCTTCTTTTGCTGCTGAAAACATTGCTTATCATCGCTATATGACTACGCCTACTATTTTTAATAATATTCTTTGGAATGGTGTGGCAGAAGGCGATTCTGCTTATTATCAAGGCTTTTATTCTTTATTGGATGAAGAACCCAAATTGCAAAAAATAAATGTATTTCCTAAAAATCATCATTGGCTAGATGGACATCAAGAAGACCGTTCAGTCAAAACCTTAAAATGGTTTTCTAAAGGATATTATAGCGTCTCTAAAGAAAATGACACCCTTTATCTCAATGATTTACGCTTTGGAACGGATAATTTGGATATTGAAGAAGATACCTCCTTCGTTTTTCGTTTTCAATTGATAGAAGAAAATGGCGAATTGATGGGGTATGAAACCCGCGATATTCCCAATGATGCAGGTGATCGTTTTGGAATTTTATGGAAGCGAATTAAAGGTATTAAAAAAGATGAGGGCTTGTAAAGTGTAAGTTCAAATGTGGGAATTTACGTTTCAAGTACGATTTTAACTCCTTTAGGCAAAAGTTGCTTTGTATTTTAGGATATAAGTGCATCAAATCCATCTATGCACACAAAATTCTTTAGAATTTTGTAAATTCACTTGTCTACCAAATATTTCAAACAAATGGAACCACTAGAAGAATATAAAAAGCCTATAGAATCTTTTTTGGAATTAGACTATTTGTCCCCTAAAAAAGAAATTCCTTTTACGAAGATTTGCTGCCCTTCTTGTGATACTCATGTTCATTCTGACAATTTAAACATTAATGACAAAATTGCTAAATGTGGTACTTGTCATATCGTTTTTCCTTTCCAACAAGACATTAGTAGTTTTACCCAAGTCAGTCAAAAAATCAAACAAGAAATTCTACGACCCGAAGGTATCGAATTATTTTACTACAAAAATGAATTAGATATCAGTTTTGATCAACCATTGGTTTGGTTTGAGTGGATTATCGGATCATTTTTCGCGCTTATTTTTTTTCCCGTTCTTGCAATTACGATAGAGGAAGGATTTAATATTTATGCATTTTTATTTTTTGGCATCCCAATGCTACTGACTGCCTTGTACTTTATATGGCGTAGTAAACATAAAATATTTTTAAACATAGATCGCCAACATTTAAACATACAATGGCGTCCGAACAAACTCAAAAAAGATAAAAGCTATCCTATCCAAGATATTCATCAACTCTATGTCAAAAAAAGAAAAGATGTGGGGTATTGGGATATTAAAATGATTGTAGATCAAGGACAAGGGCATAAACACATTCGATTGTGTTCCGTTAATTCTGTATCTAAAGCAAAATTCCTAGAACAAGAAATCGAGCGGCATTTGGGCATTCAAGATATAGTTGTACCAGAAGAAGATTAGGAATTTTTCTATTCTCCATTTCATTGATTCATCTTAGCTAAATTTCTAAAAATATACCTTATCGTATTCCTACAAATACTAATATTTTACTTATCTTCGTTTAGATTTAGTCTAAATAAAGAAAAGATGCAATTTTCCATCACCGACAAAAAGAACTATCAACCTGGTACACACGACATCGTACTACCTTTTGCCCTGCCTATTGTCGAAGGAAAAAAATTGAAAAAAAAATGCTGTCGGAAATTTAAGAAAGGAAAACGTTGTAAGCGATGCCCTGGAAGGAAAGAATAAATTAAGGTAGCTTATTTTATAAATAGAACTACCTTAATCTATATTCTATTTTAAATGGTGACTCCAAATAAGAAAAATAATGCTGCTGCTATTAAAAAGCCATAAAACGCCCATTTCATTTGGCGGCTTCCAAATCCATGAAATATCCATGCTAAAACCAATCCAATAATTGGTAAAATCAATCCAAGTATAAACCATAGCAAACTAAAATCTCCTCTTGCTCGTTGGTATTCTTCAGAAAAATTCACGACTTCGCCTTTCGCTTGCTGCTTTTTAACTTGACGTTGTGCCATTTTTAGGATCAGGCGATCTTTCAATCTCATTTTTTCTCCCGTTTGTGCTTTGATTTTCTTGGGTGTTAGTGCTAAAAAATCTTCTACAGATTCTACTTCCATACCTTCGAAGATAGATGCTGATTCTTTCTCAATGGTAGGCTTTACAGCAAAAGAAGGCGCAACTGCTCCAATGATAAACGCGAAAAGTAAGCTAATCTTTAATGTAATCTTCATCAATTTTGGTTTTTATGATTTGAAAATATAGTTTAGTAATAAGACGTTTTCAAAGCCATAAATCCCCTACTTAGCAACTGTTTTTTCTACTTCTTTTTTCCCTAATTCCACTGCACGATCATATGCAGCTTGTGCACCAGCCATTATATCTGCATGTACTTCATTATTTCTATAGGATACTAAAGCTGCTTCTGTTGTACCTCCTTTTGAAGCTACTTTTTGAATCCACTCCTCGCAAGAAAAATTCGTTTTGTTGTATAAATCTACTGCACCTTTAAAGGTTTGACTAACCAACAATTCTGCTTCTGAATTGGTAAAGCCTAAATCACGAGCTGCTTTGATCATCGCATCCATAAAATAAAAGACATAGGCAGGTCCACTTCCAGAAATAGCCGTAGCTGCATCAATCGCATCCTCTGTTTCTACATAAACTGTTTTTCCTGTGGTATTAATCAAATTTTGAACCATGACCAATTCGATCCGCGTCACTTCATCAGAAGAAGTGAAGGCCGTCATTCCCATTCCAATTTGAGCTGGGAGATTAGGCATTGCACGAATAATTTTTTTTACAGCTAAAGCCTGCCGAATACTCGCTATCTTCACTCCAGCCATAATGGATAAAAACACTTGTTGTTCATCTACATAAGGGCGTATACTTTCAAATAAAGCTGTGGTATCTTGAGGCTTTACTGCGAAGATAATCAAATCTGCTTTGGGCATACATTCATCTGGTGAACCATAGACTGTTCCTATATCTTTTTTAGCAAGGTCTTCTGCTTTTTTAGGCGACTTCTCTAAAATCATCATGTCTTCTTGCGTTGTAATTTGCGAACGCAGGAAACTTTGTGCATAAGTCAATCCCATATTTCCTCCACCAATAACAAGTATTTTCATATTAAAAACTAGATTTAACTTTCTGAATAGTTTTAACAGTTTACGAAGCAGAATCGCTAATGTTTATTTGTAATTGAATAATAAACGATTTTCTGCTTGGATTGTCGATATTCCCCTTGCTTTTACCGAAAAAAGTGGAATTCTAGCACGAAAAAAAGGAATTTAGTACTATCAAACGAATTATTTTATAACTTTAGTTTTAACCATTATGTTTATCATCTTATATATCCTTTTTTTGGTGATCTATCTAATGGTTACATTTATAGAAGATCATAAAATAGGTCGAAAAAAATTGCTTTGAAAATCATTCACCATTAAAATCAATTCGTATGACATTTTTGCCAATTATAGCCGTTTTTGCTTTAATGCTTATTTTTTCAGGATTGTTCACTGTCCGTCAGCAGTCTGCAGCAGTCGTTCAACGATTAGGAAAATTTCATTCTGTTCGACATGCTGGTTTACAATTTAAAATACCATTCATAGATTCTATTGCTGGACGTGTAAATTTAAAAATCACCCAATTAGATGTTCCTGTAGAGACAAAAACCTTGGATGATGTATTCGTGAAATTGAAAGTTTCTGTTCAATTCCGTGTGTTGAGTGATTCTATTTATGAAGCATTTTATAAATTAGATAATCCACACGAACAAATTACCTCTTACATTTTTGATGTAGTACGTGCAGAAGTTCCTAAACTGAAATTAGATGATGTTTTTATCCGTAAAGATGATATTGCTTTTGCCATTATGAAAGAATTACAAGAGGCGATGAATGATTATGGTTATAAAATTGTAAAAGCCTTAGTGACAGATATTGATCCAGATGGTGAAGTAAAACATGCCATGAACCGTATTAATGCAGCAGAGCGTGAAAAATTAGCAGCAGAGTTTGAAGCTGAAGCAGATCGTATCCGTATCGTAGCTAAAGCAAAAGCAGAGGCGGAAAGTAAACGCTTACAAGGACAAGGTATCGCTGATCAGCGTCGTGAAATTGCTAAAGGACTAGAAGAGTCCGTAGAAGTATTGAATAAAGTGGGCATTAATTCACAAGAAGCATCTGCTTTGATCGTTGTCACACAACATTATGACACCATGCAAAGTATGGGTGAAAACTCAAATAGTAACTTGATATTATTGCCTAATAATCCTACTGCTGGTTCTGATATGCTTTCTCAGATGGTAACTTCATTTACTGCTTCTCAGCAAATGGGAGAACAAATGAAACTTAGAAATGCAGAACTTGCTAAGAATAAAAAAAATGAAAAATAATTGATGTTGGATATAACTTCTGCTTAGTGGAAGTTTAATCTTTCTCAAAAAGGGGACTATCTTTTTCCAAGACGTTGGAGGTAGTCCTTTTTTATTTTCTCAATCCAATCGATAATAAATACTCTTTAAATAAGCCCCTTCAGGAAAACTAATTGGATGATCTATATCATGTTGATTTCGTTCTAATTCTTTATACTTACGCCCCGAAGCAGCTAAACTTTGTTGGGTCAAATCATAAAATTCATCTGCTTTTATTCGGCTGGAACAGGATGCTAATAATAGAATCCCATTTCGACGAACTAAAGGAATGGTCATTTGAAACAATCGCTGATAAGTTGAAATAGCCCGTTCTCGTTCTTGTTGAGATTTGGCGAAAGATGGCGGGTCTACAATAATAATATCAAATAATTGTCCTTCTTGCTGTAATTGGGTCAAGCCCTCAAAAACATCCATTTTTAAAATGGAATGATTGGCATTTTTTAGATTCAAAGCAACATTCGCTTGTGCCATTTGAAGTGCTCCCCCACTGATGTCCAAACTAGTCACTGCTTTTGCCCCTCCTACTAATGCATGCACACTAAATCCACCTGCATACGAAAATAAATCAAGTACCGTCTTTCCTTTTGCTAACTCCCCTATTCGTTTACGGTTGTGACGATGATCTAGAAAAAAGCCCGTTTTATGCCCTTTGATAACATTGGTGGAAAAGCGAATGCCATATTCTTGAAAAACAATAGCTTCATCTGCTAATTCTCCCAAAATAACTTGTCCATCCTTTAATTCAAAATCACAGATAGCAAGTTGTTGAAGATTTCTACTTAATCGAAGGACCATAGTCGTACAGCAACTCACCTCCTTTAAACTTTCAATTATATCTTCTAAATAAGGATACCAAATTGCTGAATAGAGTTTAAGAACCAATACATTATCATAAACATCAGCGATTAAGCTAGGTAAACCATCGTTTTCCCCATAAATCAAGCGATAACTATTAGTAGTAGTACTTAGTAAAGGGAGTCGTTTTTGATAAGCAGTTTGAATCTTTTGAAGAAAAAAAGAAGGATTGAGTTCAATTCGTTCTTGAAAGGCAAGTAGTTTAATTCGAATTGTAGAATGGGGATCATACAATCCTATGGCCAATAATTTATTCTTTTTTTGATCGAATACAATGGCTATATCGCCTACATTTCCTTCTTTATTTTGTTTGACGATACCTTTATCAAATACCCAAGGATGTAGTTGACGAATTTTTCGTTCTACAGAAGATTTTACTTTAATTGCTATTCGCTCAGGAATACGTGTAGAAAGATGAACAATACTTTTTTTAATAAGGTGCTATTTTAAGCGTCTTCGTCCACAATATTAATGGGGCGATTGATGCTTTCTTCTAAAGAAATAAAAGTTTCTGTTCGTTGAATACCAGAGATTTGTTGTATTTTCTCATGCAACACTTGACGTAAATGTTTGGTATCTTGACAGACAATCTTTGCAAAGATACTATAATTTCCCGTGGTGTAATGAGCTCCTACAATTTCAGGAATTTTTTTCAATTCAGCAGTAACCTGTTCATAAAGAGAACTTTTATCTAAATATATCCCTAAAAAAGCACTAACATCATAGCCCAACATGCTATAATCTACTACCAGATGAGCACTTTTTACGATCCCCATTTTTTTTAACTTCTTCATGCGAACATGGATGGTTCCTCCCGATACATAAAGCTGTTTAGCAATATCCGTATAAGGCATATTAGCATCCTTCATTAGAACAGATAAAATTTGTAGGTCTAATTTATCAACATTTTCCATTCGTTGACTGATCACGAGGTTATTCATTTTTTTCATAGTAGGTCACTGTAAACGTTTGTGGGTTATTAAATTTTGAGGTGCATTATTTTAGAAACAAGATACAGTTGAGGAGCAAAAGTACAAAAATGCTACAAAAACCCTACCTGTTTTTAAGATTTAACTTAGCTAATCTCATGTTTTTATCTAAAAAAATGCATAAAATACTTGATTTCATACTGATTATACCACAGAATTAGCATATAAATTCAAAATAATAGCATCTTCTCTATTTATTTTTAATAAAATAACCTTTTCTAGCTTTAGCTGTTAAAATTAATTGAGAATTGGATGGGTTTTTGTTTTTGTTTACTATTGTTGTTTTAATGGTATATAATTAAAAAATCAAATTTATGACAGTGGGTAAACAGAAATCTTTTACTTTTGTATCCCTCATCAATAAATTCAAAAAATACGAATACCTTCTCGGTGTGTACAATGGATGAAAAACTCGGAAATTAATTTATGAAAATAGGAATAGTAGGCTTTAGCTCTCCACATTTTGACCAAGAAAAAGCGAAGGACATCCTTAAAACAAAACTTCAGGAAGTTATTGTTGATATTAATAAAAAGGAGATTGAAATTGTTAGTGGGTATACTAATTCTGGGATTCCTAAAATTGCTTATAATATTGCGGATAGTATCGGATTGAAAACAGTTGGATTCTCAGCTAAGAAAGCATTAACCGTTAGTTGTGGATTATATCCTGTAAAGAAAGAAATTATTTATTGGAAGAATTTTGGAGACGAATCACAAGCATTTGTGGATTATATAGATATTCTTATAAGAATAGGTGGAGGTTCACAAATTAGGAAAGAGGTTGAGTTGTTCAGAGCAAAAAACGAGGGAAATAACCTAAATGAACTGCTATTCGAAGAAGAAATAGAGTGGCTGGGAAAATAAGAAATTGTATACAACAAAAATAAACAGCATTAAAACGACTGTTTATTCAAAACGATCTAATCGCTCAATGATGATAATTAAGCATGACTAAAGAAACTTCAAAAATACAATTGTGGCTACCTCTTTTACTATCTTGCATGATGGTAGCAGGTATGCTGATTGGTGTAAAGCTAAAACCTAACCCTCCACAAACCAAAATAGTTATTGAAAATGAAAATTATACTGGTACATTAGGAAATGGACGAATTGAAGAATTACTCCGTTACATTGATGCTCGCTATGTTGATGAAGTAAAAAATGACAAACTCATTGAAGAAGCCATTAATTCTATTATAGAAGAACTTGATCCTCACTCCAATTATATTTCTGCTGAACAAGTCGCTGAAATTAATGAACAATTACAAGGACGATTTACGGGAATTGGGGTAGAGTTTATGATTTTGGAAGATACTATCATTGTTTTAAAACCCATAAAAGATGGTCCTGCAGATCAAGCTGGCATTTTACCACATGATCGTATTGTTTCGATTAATGACTCAATCGTTGCTGGTAATGAAACAGAAATCCGATCCATCATGAAAATGCTTAGAGGTGAAGAAAATTCTGATGTGAATGTAGGCATCATCCGAAATAATGAAAAACTACCACAAATATTTGCTATCAAACGTGCTGAAATCCCAGTCAACAGTATTGATATTGCACAAATGCTTAATGATGAAACAGGCTATATTAAAATTAATCGCTTTAGTGCCAATACCTATGCTGAATTTATGAAAGGAGTAGAAGAATTGGTAGAAAAAGGTATGACAGATCTAATCATCGATGTTCGCCAAAATCAAGGGGGTTACTTACAGGAAGCTACTAAAATACTGAGTCAACTTTTTCCAGAAAAAGATAAACTACTTGTTTACACAGAAGGTCGAGCCGTTCACAGAAATGAATACGAAACAACTGGGCAAAACTTCTTTGATATAGATAAAGTAGCTATCCTTATTGACGAAGGCTCAGCTTCTGCAAGTGAAATTGTAGCGGGTGCTATTCAAGATTGGGATCGTGGTCCCATTATTGGAAGACGTTCGTTTGGAAAAGGCTTGGTACAAGAACAATATGACTTAAAAGATGGCTCTGCTCTGCGTTTAACGATTGCACGATATTATACGCCTTCTGGACGATCTATTCAACGCCCTTATGATGATAAAAAAGCGTATGATGATGACTTTTATGCTCGATATGAATCTGGTGAATTAACAGATGAAAGCCAAATACCACGAGATGATTCACTTGTTTACAAAACAGCTAGTGGTCGTAAAGTGTATGGAGGAGGAGGAATTACACCCGATGTTTTTGTCGCTTATGATTCTTTAGAAGTGAATCCTACTTTCAAACAATTAAGTCCTTTAGTTCCAAAATTTATTTATCGTCATTATCAAAATCAAGAAAATCAGTGGTCCGAATGGGAATTAGATGATTTTCTAACTTCTTTTCAAGTCGATGAACCAACTTTTGCTGCCTTTATCCAATATGCAAAAGATAAAGAAGTCACTCCTAATGAGAAGAACCTATCTAAAATAGAGCCACTCCTCAAGCATTACCTAAAGGCTCGTCTTGCCAAACATTTGTTTGATAACAATGGGTTTTATGCCGTTTTAAATCAAAAAGACCCTGATGTTTTGGAAGCTCTAAAAACCTTAGCACTCCCCAATCCACTTGTCGAAAAACAAGAAATGCTTAAAGAAGACGATTTTTAGAAATCTAGTTTTTTTGCAATTAAAATAATGTGGGTTTCTATTTCAGAAGCTGACTTTTGATATGGCAACTCCAATCGTTCCATAAGATGGAATTTTTGGTCGTTCAATAGCTTCAATAAATAATCCGTCTCATAATAATGGAAAAAAATACGATCTCCTGTGCTCCCTGTTTGAAATTTAGATTTCCCATAATTTCCTTCTACAAAACTGAGGTATAATATCCCCTTATTCACTAATAATTTAGCACAGTGATCCATAAATTGCTGTACCTCCTTCATGGCTAAATAAGGAATACAAAAACCTGCTATAATCGCTTGGTAGGTTTTATTGAGATCACGAATAGATCGAATATCCATTATCTGAAATTGGGCCGTAGGATTATTTTTTTGTGCCAAATCAATCATATTAGGTGCAATATCAATCCCTTCTATCTTGAATGTTGGTTGTTTATTTAAAAGATAGTTGGAAATATTTCCTGGTCCACATCCTACTTCAAGAATGCTCGCTTTTTTCGAAATCAAGGCACAAAACCGATCATAACTATCATTATACAAATCCAAATTCATGAACTTTTCTTCGTACAAATGAGCTATTTTATTCCAAGTGGAAATGGTTTCTTGATTGGGGTTCATTTAATTTTTTTTAAAACCAAACTCTCATAAGGCTCTAATTCAATCGCTTTTTTATTTAGTTGATGAGAAATAGTTTTTGCACTTAAATTACAAAGGGCTATAAAATTCCATTTATCATGGGTAAAATGAATCGAATAAACTTCATCATGTTGTTGAACGGATTGAATCTCACTTTTTCGCCATTTGTACAAACTATGATACTCACTCAATTGTTCTATTGAATAATCTTCTAAATAATCGGAGGTAAACAACAAATCTCCTAGCAGTACATTAATTAAAAAGATCGTATACTGTTGAGTAGGTGTGAGTTTATTTTTAGCATCTCGTAAGATAAACACATCAGGATCATTAATAAATGCTCGTTTATTCAATTGCCATCGCCCTAATACAGAGCGCAGTGCGATCATTGTAGAAACGCGTTCTCGATTACGAAGAAACTTTAACAAACGATGCTCCCATTTCAAATGAATATCTGCCCCAATTCGAACATAATCTAACACTCCAAATGACGATCCTAAAGGAACACCACAACCCAAAATGAGTTTATCACCAATAATATGTCGTAAAAACTGAAGGGCATCCCACATTACTTGCCCCCGTGTTTTTTCAGGTGGTGGATATAAACAGACGGCATACAAAAAATCCAATTTCACCATATCAAAATTCCATTTATTTAATACGGTAAAAAATACGGTGGTGAGATGATCTTGGACTTTCTTTTTATAAAAATCTAAAGCGTAAAAATGACCACTCCAATGGGGCGCGTAACCTGCTTTTACGGGTTTTCCATTCGCATCTTTGAGTACCCAATCTGGATGTTGACGATACAATTCTGATTTTTTTTCGACAATAAAAGGAGCCAACCATAATCCAGCTTTACAACCTTTATCATGAATTTTTTTAGCGATAGATCGTAAACCATTGGGAAAGGAATCTTTAATACTCAACCAATCCCCTACTCTCGTTTGATAGCCATCATCTATTTGAAAAATAACGGGTACTTTTCGAGTATAACGGAAATTGTGTTTTTTGTAGGCATCTAAATTTTTGAGAATAATTTCTTCTGAAATATCCGTATAATAATGATACCAACTTGTCCAACCTACTGCCGCCTCTGCTATGGGTCTTTTTTCAGGCATTAAATCAAAATACGTATCCCAAACCGCATTTTCCTCTCCTTCTAAATAAATAGCATCCAACACTGGGAAAGAATGTTTTAATTCTAATCCTTCAATATCTTTCTGTAACTGCAGTTCTTGTTTTTGGGTATCATAAACAATCATAGAGAAAGCAGATTTCTCAGTCAAACTACCTAAAAAAGCAATGCCTTTTTCTTGGCGAATGTAGCCGTACGTCCAAGAGTGGAGTTGCCCATTTGTACGTGGAACAGCATCAATATGATAGTCGCCATAAGGCTGCATCAAAGGGCGAGCAATGGATAAAAGCGGAGGAATATATTCATCAACTTGATACTCTCTACTCTCTGACCAAGACTGAAATCCATTACAAAAAACAGATTCATTTCCTTTATAGACTTGCTTGGTAAACAGGGAGAGTTTTTCAAGTGTAACATCTTGTTTGGGATGAATCGTAATCTGAAAGTGAGTTCCTGTTTTTAAACCAGCTACATTTTTTACAGGGGTAGCTTGAAAATCAACATAGAGTTCGTCAAAGAACTTCATTTTACCAGCTACTACAGTATGGCTTTGATTATTATAACGAATGAGGCATTTAAACATTTGCTCAAGATAATTGAAACGCTAAAAATGCCAAAACATAAAGCAGACTATTTATAGATTTAGACTTAAATTTATTCCCTCAAGAAGATCAAGTCTCCTTTTGCACTCAAACGTACAATTACAGAAGGTTCAGCCTCAATTCGATCTCGTTTGAGGTGTTGTACGACATGATCTACCCCTTGAATGACGGCAGAACTAATTTCACCAAATCGCTTAGGAAAAGGTTCATTACTGATATTGGCAGAAGTAGCTACGATGGGTTTGCCCAATGCTTTAATCAACTCTTGACAAAAGGCATCTTGAGGAATACGAATCCCCACAGATTTATCTTGAGCCACAGCTATATCAGGTAAATTAATAGCTTGCTCATAAATGATGGTCAGTGGGCGAGTATGATAATGAAGAAGTGTTTCTACTTTGGGATGTACATGTTGAACATATTGTTTTACCATTGGCATAGATTCTGCCAAGAGAATGAAAGGTTTGGAAAGATCACGTTGTTTGAGTGCGTAGATTTTACGAATGGCATCTTCATTGGTAGCATCACATCCTATACCCCAAATAGTATCCGTTGGAAAAAGGATAATACCTCCTTTTTCTAATACCTCAATTACTGCTGTTAAACTGTCGATTTGCAACATATTTTTGTAGTGGGTGTTCTTTAATTACTGCATATTGAAATTGAATTGGAACAATTTCTAGAATATATATCGTTTTTTTTTGTCAGTTTGTTATATTGATGTAAAAGAAACGTCTAAAAAAATATTGAAGCCAATTAAAAAGTGGCAATAATACATTATTTTTAAATGTTTTAATAGTAAAAAAATTGGGCGTTTTAAAAAAAAACAAATTAGCATAAAAAACGAAAACTATTTCTTACAATTTTATCTGAATACATGAGAAGAATTAGCCTGTATCTTTCATCTTTATTAATTTTTATAGGATTACCTAGTAGCCTATTAAAAGCAGCCCATATTGTTGGAGGAGAAATCACCTATGAATGCTTGGGTAATGATGAGTACGAATTTACGATGCGTATTTATCGAGACTGCTTGGGAGGAGGGGCACTTTTTGATGGAATCGGAGCAAGTGTTGAGGCTGCAACTATCACTATTTTTGAAGGAAATACACAGTATCAAATCATTTCCTTAAATAACTATGAAGTAAGAGATATTCCACCAGATTTAAGCAATCCATGTTTAATTCCACCAGATGATGTCTGCGTAGAAGAAGGTATCTACCGATTTACGGTGACGCTTCCCAAATCAAGTCAATCCTATACAGTTGCTTATCAAAGATGCTGTAGAAATAATTTCATAACTAATATAATTGACCCCGGTAGATCTGGAGCAACTTATTTTGTTGAACTTACACCAGAAGCGCAACAATTCTGTAATAGTAGTCCTGTATTTAATGAATTTCCTCCCATCATAATTTGTGCGAATAAACCCTTTGTCTTTGATCATTCCGCTACTGATAAAGATGGCGATCAATTGGTGTATGAATTTTGTTCTCCACTTCTGGGTGGAGGGGTTCTCGGTTCTTCATCCGCTACTTTAGGACTTGGATCTAGCCTAGGTGGAGTAGCGCCTAATCCTGATGCACCTCCTCCATACGAACAGGTCGCTTATCTTACCCCAACGTATACCGCATTTTCTCCTTTAGCAGGTGACCCTGTGGTTTCCATTCACCCTGTTACTGGACAAATTACAGGAATGCCTCAAATACAGGGACAATTTGTAGTGGGTATTTGTGTACGAGAATATCGAGATGGTGTTTTATTAAGTACCGTACAACGGGATTTTCAGTTTAATGTAGAAGATTGTGATCCTACTGTATTTGCAGATATAAAAGAAGATGAAATTATTGATGATAAGGAATTTGTTGTTATCGTTTGTGGGGCAGATGAAGCTGTGATTGAGAACGAAAGTCGAATACAAGATTTCATTAAAGAACATCGCTGGGAATTTGATATAGATGGTACTACAGAGACCATTTATTCTTGGGATGCGCCACTTGTTTTTCCTGATACAGGAACTTATGTGGGGCAATTATTTTTAAATCCCGGTTTAGATTGTGGGGATACAGCAACTATTTATGTGAATGTTTTCCCTGAAATTGTTTCCGATTATGAATATTCCTACGATACTTGTGTTGCTGGTCCAGTTAGCTTTACGGATCAATCGTATTCTGGAAGTGGATTTTTAACAGATTGGCAATGGGAATTTGGGGATGGAAATAGTTCTCCTGAGCGTAATCCTCAACATTTATTCGCCACCCCCGGTACAAAAGATATAGCTCTCATCGTTAGAGATACCAATAATTGTCGGGATACGTTAATTAATGAAATTTATTGGGTGCCTGCCCCCGCCGAAGTTATCGTAGAACCTAGTACGTTTTTGGGCTGCGAACCCGCTAATATCTTTTTCAATAATCTCTCCTCCCCCATTGATAGCACTTATACCATTTTGTGGGATTTGGGAGATGGTAATACTAGTTCAGCAATTAGCCCAACACATATTTATGAAGAGCCTGGAATTTATACTGTAACCGTAGATATTACTTCTCCTATCGGCTGTTATATTGGCGATGAATATCCCAATTGGATCACCGTTCGAGAATCACCTATTGCTGGTTTTTCGTTTATACCAGATCGCCCTTCTAATCTTCAACCAACTGTGGATTTTACAGATGAGTCTCAACTTGCAGTAAAATGGGATTGGGATTTTAGCGGAGAAGCCATTTCCACCAATCAAAACCCAACTTATACTTTTCCAGACACAGGCTATCAAGAGATTATTCAAATCGTTACACATGAAAATGGCTGTCAAGACACGATGATTCAGCGAGTTGATGTAGAACCTATTATCAAATATTTCTTACCCAATGCTTTTACGCCAAACAATGATTCACAAAATGATATTTTTCATCCTGTTGGCTTTTTTGTCGGGATGACCAATTATACCATGAATATTTGGAATCGCTGGGGAGAAAACGTTTTTCAAACAAATGATCCTAATGAAGGTTGGAATGGACGCAAAAATAATGTAGGACGAGATTCCCCTAGTGGCGTGTATGTCGTTACAGTTAGTTTTGTGGGTCCTCGTGGCCAACCAACGACATTAAAAGGATTTGCTACCTTAATCCGTTGATTATACAAATAATTTGTAATAGATTGAAGCCACATAGCCAATACTGCTTCTAAACGGTACTCAACTTTAATACTCTGTAATCAAAACTTCTATTCATTTTAAAGGTCGAAGGTGGCTTCAAAGTCTTTGACTTTTAAAAACAATACAATGAGTTATAGCCTCATTGAAACACCAAATTACGTTGTTTACACAGTATTTAATTATATGGTATATGAAAAAATGGACACTACTCTTTTTATTAGGTATTATTTTTCTAGGCGCTACTTCTGAACTCTTAGCTACACATCTTGTAGGTGGAGAAGTCACCTATCGTTGTATTGCACCTGGGCGTTATGAAATAAAAATGCTCATTTATCGTAATTGTAATAATCAAAGCCAAGGGCAGTTTAGTTTAAATGCTCCACTTACTATTTATAGAGAAACAGAAGAAGGAGATTTCGAAATTCTACGATTTCCTAATCCTGAAACTCCTCAGGTCAATGATTCATTAAATTATATAAGAGTAGCCTTGTCTAATGATGTAGAAGAAATTTCTTTTCCAGAATTACCTTGTTTGATTCCGCCTAATGATGTATGTGTAGAAATTGGCACCTATCTACAAGTAGTTGATCTTCCTATTATTGACCAAAATTATCATGTCGTTTATCAGCGCTGTTGTCGAAATGGTTCTATCAATAATATTTTAGATCCAGGGGATACAGGTTCTACTTATACTACTGTCATCACGCCTACTGCTCAAGCTACTTGTAATAATGTACCTATTTTTAAAGAATTTCCTCCGATCATAATTTGTGCTAATGAATCTTTATCATTTGATCATTCTGCTTCAGATACAGAAGGAGATCAACTGGTATATGAACTTTGTGCGCCATTGAAAGGTGGAGGACTTGCAGGCACGACCAATGTACCCGGTGTTGCAACAAGTTGTGAAGGCTTTATACCTACTCCTGCTTGTGAACCCTATTTTGATCCTGTAGATTATCTCACCCCTACCTATACAGCACTTGCACCGCTTGCAGGCGACCCCGCCGTAAGCATTAATCCTGTGACGGGAATTATTTCTGGTGTACCGAATATACAAGGACAATTTGTTGTAGGCGTATGTGTGAGTGAGTATCGAAACGGTATTCTTTTAAGTACTACGCAACGAGATTTTCAATTTAATGTAGAAAATTGTGATCCTTTGATTCAAACAAGTGTTCAAGCAGATGAATCCATTAATAATGAACAATTTGTCATAAACCAATGTGAGGATAGTATTATCAATATTTTTAACCAGAGTTTTCAAGAAGAATTTATTGATGATTTTTATTGGGAATTTGATGTGAATGGTACGACTCAAATCTATAATGACTGGAATTTAAGTGTTCCTTTTCCAGGTTATGGGCAATACGAAGGGCGTTTGTATTTAAATCCAGGAACAGAATGTGGCGACACAGGTTATGTTCAAATTAATATCTTCCCTCCCGTTGAAGCAAAGTTTAATGCAGTATACGATACTTGTCTCGTCGATTCTGTGGCATTTAGAGATGAATCTATCCTAGGTGGAGCCAATATTGAGACCTATGAATGGGAATTTGGGACAAACCAAACATCAGATACACCCAATCCAACCATTTTATTTGATGAACCGGGTAATTATCCAGTTACATTGAATATTGTAGATTTAAATGGTTGCGAGGGAGAGATTATTGATACGGTAAAATATTTCCCTATTCCTCCGCTCATCATCATTGAACCTAGTTCTTTTACGGGTTGTCCGCCTGCTAATATTATTTTTGAGAACCTATCTACACCTATAGATGAAAATTATACAATCCGTTGGGATTTTGGGGATGGTAAAACTAGTGATTTAATTAGTCCTACTCATCGTTATGATGAAACAGGCATCTATAATATTGCCATTGATATAGAATCGCCTCTGGGTTGTGCTACTTCTCGTTCTTATCCTAGTTGGATTACAATTTCTCCTGCACCAATTGCTAATTTTGATTATACGCCAAAAGAATTAACTAATTTTAATGCAACGGTTAATTTCGTAGATTCTTCTCAATTTATTAATTCATGGTACTGGGATTTTGATGGCGAACGTGATAACTATACCCAAAATCCTTCATATACGTTTAGAGATACAGGTTTACAAGAAGTTACACTCATTGTTACACATCCCAATAATTGTGCGGATACTTTGATCCAGTTTATTGATATTGTTCCCACTACAACTTATTATATGCCCAATGCCTTTACGCCAAACGGTGATGGTACCAATGATATTTTTACAGGAGTGGGCTATTTAGATGGTATTCGGAATTATCGAATGGAAATTTGGAATCGTTGGGGAGAACAAATTTTCACTTCTACTGATCCCAAGATTGGGTGGAATGGCACAAAGAATAATACAGGGCAACTTAACCCCTCAGGAGTGTACATTTGCAATGTATCTTTTGTGGGACCTAGAGGTACTCCGATGAGTTACCAAGAACAAATTATGTTGATTCGATAAATAATTCTAATAAATCTTTTTGAATACCAGCCTGAAATGGGTGATCACTAGATGCAATCAGGCTTGCAGTAGTAGTTTCGCCATAAATATTTGCTTCAGCAAGAGGATCAGCGCCTCTTGCTAATAATAGTTGCGTTATTTCAACAAGATTATCTGGTACGACTTGTCGCCAAATTTCGACACCATTAGAACCAACATAATGTAAAAGGGTCGCTTGATGTGCATAATGGGAGCGTTGATGCACTAAATCAGGGAACTCATCTAATAATTGTGCTAAAGCATCTTTTTTTCCAGTTAATAATAAATTTAATGCACTCGAAAAAACATGATCTATCGCAAGTTCACATTGTTCTACAGCATACCAATCTTTAAATCCATATTCCTTTGCAATCACCATTTGGCAATCTTCTTTTTTTAAATCTGCAAATGAAATACTTGCATCCAATTGCCCCTTCCATTTAGGATGGTAATTGGAAAATTCAACCCACACAAATTGGTCTTGATATTGATAAGCATCCCAGAGATTCTCTACAAAAGCGCGTAATTGTTCTTTCACCATCAAATAATTTTGACTGATTACTGCGCGATGTAAATATTGAACTGCTCTTACATGATCAGAAATGTAAATAGAGGGCATATTACTTGATTTTGACAGATCTTTTTTAAAGTTCCATCTAAATAGAAAACTCGAATTTAACATTTTTATGACTTCAAAGAAGAAATTTTCAGATGAAATTAAATTTCAATTAAATGACTTGATGCAAGCCAAATGTGAGATTTCCTTTTTGGCAACTTCTCCGCGACGAGAATAATTGGAAGAGATGATTCAAAAAAAAATACACCAAGCAATTATAGGAGTCTATTTATACCGTTTTCTATGAAAAGAACTCTCCTAGGTATGTAAAGGCTATTAAATTTCCCAATTTGTCTAAAGACGTTCAAATAGTTCAAGCACATTATTTAGAAAACAAATTGATCGTTTTAACTGGCAGTAGTGGGGCTAGAAAGGGATTAATCTTATATTTCTACGAGTTGTAAATCTAAAACCCGGAACTTCCGAAGGATTTTCAATTGTATCGAAATGAAACGGTGAATCCAGAAGCGGAAGAGATGCTTGCTTTGAATTATCTACCTCCTGTTGTGATAGGGAAGGGGTGATTTTCTTATTAGACATTATCGTACGTTAGCGTACGATAATGTCTATTATTTAGTAAGGGGTTTTGACACCAAAGTACCTTTTGCTTTAGTTTCTTAGTTAAATAGAAGCGCAGCTTCATCACTTTCTTTAAAAGCATTGCTCAATTCCAGTTGCTCCACCAAATTATCATATGAATCAGGTATTAGCCAGTGAGAAAAGGTATGTGCTCGATCCATCATACGAATGTAATTTGTTGTATTTTTATGCCTAGTAAGCTGCTTTAGATTGAGGATATAGTCGTCTCGATAAACAGTAGGGATTATTAATTTAGATTGACAACCATGCACTAATTCTGCATTCATCATGACTCTGGCTAAACGACCATTGCCATCATCAAATGGATGTATTTCACTAATCAAAAACATCATATATAAAGCTCTTTCAGTAGTATTAGTCAACCCTTTGAATAATTCGAATCCATGCTTTAATGTACCTCTGACTAAATTTGGTTCAACAAAATGACTACTTCCTGCTCGATTAGCAATAGATTTAAAAATACCTGGATTTTTTTCCTGTCTTCCATATAAAATTTGTCGGTGTCTATCTTGAAGAACTTGAATAAGTTCTTCATAAGATTCTGGAATTTTGGACATTTCAAAGCGATTAGCCACTAAGCTAAATGTTCCTTTTATATCGTGGGTATCTCCAGTTCGATTAGGAATCAGCATACCATTGTAAACAATATCTTTTGCTTCTTGAATTTCAAAAGTTGTGCCTTCAATATAGTTTGAAAAATAACTTTCAAAAAAGGCTATTAATTCAAAAGACTCTTGCTTTTTCGTTTTTTGAGGGCGATCTGGAAAACTAGTTTGTTTTAAACTAGCTACTAGATTTTGAAACAAATCGATTCTATGAGCATCATAAGGTTCACCAAGTACTTTTGCTATGGCAATGGGTGATTTTAATATATCTTTCGGTTTTGATGATAAAAGTGAACCAATAATTTTATGAAGTTTCTGAAAGGCAAGTTCCCATCCTAATTCTTGTGCAATTTCTCTTGCTCGATCTCGCGTATAATTTAAGCTATCTTCGCCTCTAGTATTTAGTTCTTGTAAAAGACGATCTTCTAATTGATGTTGATCTAATGTTCTTTTTTCCCCTTTTATCGTTCTACTAGGGAGTAAGTTTTCTAAAAGTGCACGTTCAAAAGAAGAAACATAGAGTTGATCAAAAATAGGATGATCGTCAGTTAGTTTTTTGGGTCTTAAAACCATCCTAATTTCTATTGCGCCCCATTTATAAGTTTTCTTATTATTGCCACTCAGGTATAATCTATTTTTAGGTGATAAACTAAATTCCAAAGCCGAACGATGAGAAAGTTGCGCTTCAGGAAATAAATGGGACACTAACATCCATAGATTCCGTTTAATGATAGTCGTATCTTCATCAACTAAATTTGAGGTGTATACCCTAGGTATCAATTTACGAATTGTGCCTGCTTTCAATAGTTTTGAAAGTTGCTGAGAGGTGGCTGAATCAGAAGAACTAAATATTATTTCAGGTAATGAACTCATAAAAAAATAGCGCGTAAGAATATTCTTTATGACAAAATTATAAAAAAATACTGCATTAAAAGCCTATTATGTAAAATAATGGCGCATAAAAAGCATTTTATAATAACTCATCTAGACTATCAAGTGCTTCATTTTCAACCTTCATTAAATAGGCTTTAGTTGTATTTATATCACTATGTCCCATTGCTTCGCTAATTAATGCAATATTTGCATTTTTTCGTTTTAGGGTTGTTGCGTAAGTATGTCTTGCTACATAAGACGTGATATGTGCTTCAATTTCACAAAGATGACCGATTTGCTTTAAGCACTTATTGTATTGCTTTAGACACTTCTTGATACGATTCTTTTTTTGAGTGACAATTTGATGAAAATCAGAAAGAATAGGAAAGACATATTCATTGGTTTTGCTAGCTTTAAATAGATTAAGAATTTGATCTAGAGATTCTGAAATCCTCAAGGTGTAAAATTTACCTGTTTTTTCCCTATGGTAATTTAATCACCCATTATAAATATCTTCCCATTTCAGCATTGCCATATCGGTATAATTCATTCCTCTAGCATAATAACTGAACAAAAACAGCCAATAAGCCAGGCTCAAATCAGGGTACGTTCGATCTACTAGATTTCGTCGAATGGCTTCATTATAAGCTGCACGAATGGTTCGCATATACACCGCAATACCTCCTCCACTTGCTGTAGCACTTAAAAAGACCTCAAATTTCTTTAGAAAGGCTAGGGCGCAAATTACGCCCTAAACCACTTTTAGCAGAAGCGAGCTTTTGGAAAATACTGCACCGCTTCCGATCATAGCAAAAGCTGCTTTTGTTTTCCTTTCAAATTTAATTTTCAGTTCTCAGTTTGATTTTCCTTGGGGTATGATAGCTGCCAAGCGCGCGCTCCTAAATGGAAGCATGGAATGAAGGGGCAAAAGGGATTGTGGGTTGGGGAAATCAAAGTGACGTTTTTCGCTCAACTTATCACTTTTAGGACGTTATAAATTTGACTCAAAAAATTAAATAGCTGATAGCCAGCAGGTTACTGGAAGTTTGAAAAAATAAAAGTTTCTATTTTAGCGTCATTTTGTCACTTTTGGAATTACAGGTATTGGAAAAATGGGTGAGATTTATGTTCAAATATACTTTTTTCAAGGAACAAAATAGTAATTGAATCTTGTTTGTATAAGCGTATCGTATTAGACATTAATCTTGTATTTCTTTAGTAAACTAGAATTGATTGCTATGATCTCTTTTAAAAAAACCGATTTACCTTTTCCAATGGTTTAGAAACGGAAATTACTCGATTATGAAACCATAAAGCAGATCGAAGAATACCTTAATTCCATTGCTACCTGGAATGTTTCTTATAACTTTATGATAGAAATAAAAATCCACTATCGCCTAATTGCTATTTTAACATTTCAGAATATGAGTAGTAACTGAAAGCCCTTGTCTTAAAAAATATAGTTTTAACTAATGACTTGAAAACTAAATTTGCTTGCAATTTTTAAAGATTTAATTTGATTGTGAGGAAAAAAATGGCTAAATTTGTAGTAATCTTTCCCCAAAACATTTATCAGAATCATACTTTTTAGATAACACTCTCAACTTTCAGTTATTTTTTGACTAAAAAATAGATTGATACAATTTATTACTTTTATCTAAAAATAGAGTACACCCTAATTTAGACCTCAAATCCCAAGAGTAAAATTATTGATTATAATTGTTTAAGCCGACCCTTACTCTCCGTTTGGGTTCGGCCTTTTCCGTTTATGTTTTTTTCTCCCGTTTATTTTTAAATGATTGATTTTCTATTGTTATTTTTATACATTTGTATTACTTTAATAGCCTAAATACATTTTTAGAAATGTATTTATTGTATTGAAGTTTATTATCGTAACAAAAGTAAATTAAGTTGAGAGCATTCAAAAAAGTATATTCAATAACTAATTTCAATTCCAGAATTTAGCTGCATATATCTTTTCATTACACTTCAATGTCTCTTAATAAAAGCGTGTTATTAATATTCAAATAAAGTCAATATTCTATTTTAAGAAAATAGAATTATTTTATGTATCTAAACAAATGTTATTTAACACAAAAGAGAGCGTTTGATTGAAATGAGTGAAGAGCTTGGTAAAAATTTATTTTGAAAATCAAGACTTTAAGGATTTTTATTTGCTTGCCTGCACACTTAAGCTAAATAAATATATTTTTTTGACCTTAAGCACATAAAGAATTGATTTTCATATAGTTAAAATTAACTATGCTCTAGTTTATAGAGTACTAGAATAAGAATGTTCTATTCCTTCTTCCTCATTTGATCATCTAAAAAAATGTCTTAAAAATATTATCCTAATCATCTTCTAATAAGATCATTCTTACTAGTATATAGTGATATATTAAATAATAAACCAAATAGAGCAATTACAAAACATTTTAAACATTCATATTTAGAATGTATAGAACTACTTTTTATGTTTAAATCAATAATTTTAATATCTGGATATGATAGCGATGTAGATCTATTTCATAAAGAGGCTATTTCGATAAGTGGGATTCCTAATAAATTTCAATTTATTGAACGAGAACAGCTCTATAAAGTTGAACAAGGACTTATCAATGAGCCTACTACTCTGATTTTGTATTTTATAACTAGTGAACGAGAAGATAATATTGCACTAAATTTTTTGTTACATAAAATTGATAAGAATAACTCAAAGCGTTTAATATTCATTAGAAAAGAAAAAGAAATTGGAGAGACACTGATAAAGAGATTTGAATCCTCAACTTTGGCAATACTACAGATTACTAGTGCCTCTTTTTTCAAGGAACTTAACAAAAACCTATTCATAAATGAGCAAATTTCAAATGAAAAAAGCTTTTTTGAATGCATCAATATAAATGGGAAAAAAGGACATAAAATTAATTTTGAGCACTTTTTATATGCTCAAGCGGATGGTTCTATCACCAATATTTTTTATAAGAGTAATGTAGATGCAACTATAAAAAATAGTAAAACATTTGAGGGAATAGGCAATTTTTATACTAGAATAAACAACGGGTATCTTAGTCGTATTCATAGAGCATATCTTGTGAATTTAGATAAGATAGAAAATACATCAACTAAGGAAAATAAAAAGTTTGTTCATTTAGAAGCTAATATAAAATTGCCTGTATCAAGAAGGAGAAGAAAACAAATTGAAGAAGCAATAAAAGTATATAAAAACACCCTAAATAAAAATATAATTAATGAAAGATAACTGAGCAAATTGTGTGAGAATAATCATAAACTTGAGAAGGGATTCTCTTTGCACATTAATAGTAACGTAGCCCCCTAGTATAGACACCCTATGGTATTATAATCAGTTATTGAGGTTACATTAAAAGTTAAAATAATAGTATTGGCTTGAATAATTATAATCAATAAAAATAGATCGTCTTGGGCTACGTTCTTTCAAAGATTTAAGCGTTTCCAGTTCACTCTCAAACTCTAGTTTTTTGTTTTAGAAACCTAGGGCTCTGTCGACCCCCATCTTACCTCTTGATAATGTCCTCAACCCTAGGTTATTTCAATAAATCAACAGGATTTTTACCAAATCGTTTTTCATATAATTTTGCAAAATAAGATGGTGTATTGAAGCCCACTTCATAAGAAACTTCAGCAAGCGTAGTAAGAACTCTGTTCTCAATTAGTTGTCTAGCTTTTTCTAGTCGAATTTCTTTGATATAATTACCTGCTGTAATCCCAGTGATTTGTTTGATTTTACGCCGTAAATGACGCTCACTTATAGCCAGCTTTTGGGCTAAATGGTTCATATTAAAAGTTGAATCATGGATGTTTTTAAAACATACTTTCTCTACTTCTTTGAGCCAAGTATAATCCGCCGCTTCTAAATTGGGTATTGTTACATCAATTAATTTATCTTCTGACACTCCCAATTGATTTTTCTTCTGTTGGGAATTTTGGAGTAAATTAATTACCCTTGCTTTTAATTCTTCGGGTTCAAAAGGTTTGCTTATATAATCATCTACTCCTACAGTCAAAGCTTTTATTTTATCTTCTATTGATGTTCGAGCAGTCAGCATTATAATGGGAATCCATTTCCATGCATCACTATTTTTTATATGATCTAAAAGTTGAAAGCCATCCATATCAGGCATCATAATATCAGAAATAATTAAATCAATATGAGTTGATTTATTCAATATTTGAAGCGCTTCTTTTCCATTGTTTGCAAACAAAAAGGTAAAGGATGATGGTAATAATTCTTGTACTAATGATTGCAATTGAATGTTATCTTCTACAATAAGGATGGTATGGGAAGTTTCCAAAAAGGTAGTGGTTGATGGAAGGATACCAGAAATCGATTGCTCTTTAATATCATCTTTTAAAGCATTTGTTGAATTGCCTATTTCTTGTGGAAATTTAAAGGTGAAGGTACTTCCTTTACCATATTCAGACTGTACAGAAAGTTCTCCATTCATTAAATGAGCTAATTCATTTGATAATGCAAGACCAATGCCTAGTCCTCCAGATAGAGGCATATTTGATTGTGTGGATTGATAAAATCGTTTAAAAATGTGCGGTAAATCATCAGGATGTATTCCTAGTCCAGTATCTGTAACTATAACAAGGATAAATTTTTGATGCTCTTGCACCAGCAACTCAATACTATCTCCTGACTTTGAAAACTTGAAAGCATTGGTCAAAAGATTAGAAACTATTTTTGATATTTTATTTTTATCTACTATTAAATAAAGGTCGTAAGGCAAGGCATAATTAATACTATAGTCTATCTCTCGTTGTTGAGCTTCTAAATCAAACTTATACCCAAGGGAATTAATTATCGTTAAAAAATGATACGATTGTTTATCTATTGAAAGTTGATGATTGTTAAATCTCGATAAATCAAGAATTTCATCAACCAACACCAATAAGTCTTTACTATTATTGGTGATAGATTGTAAGGTAATTAATGTATAGTCATCTAAAGTTTGAGATTTTAGTAGCATTTTTAGGGGTGCAGTAATTAAGGTAAGCGGTGTTCGAAGTTCGTGCGCTACATTTGTAAAAAACCGCATTTTAAGTTCATCTAATTGTTCTAATTCATTTTTTTGAGCCAGAATAAGCCTTTGTTGTTGGCGATTTTTATAATAAAAATAAGAGAGTAAAAGTAGACTTAATAAAAAGAGCACGGCAATGGCACTGATCCACTTATTAATGGTGGATAAAAGCTGTTTTTCCTTAGTAAGGGCAAGATTTTCTTGTTCTTTTTGTAGCGTTTCATATTCAACGGTGAGTTTTTCATAAGCAATTTTCTTTTCATTCGACCATAAACTGTCTTTGATAGCTTCTGATTTAGTATAATAATCCAGAGCCGTTTTATAATTTTTTAGCTCGAGGGCAAATGTATATTTGGTATCATACACATGAAGCAAGTCATTCATTGATGATTGCTCTGCAGGCAATACCTGTTCTGCCGAATCAATTTGATTATAGGCTAATTCATATTGTTGTAAACCAAAATAGGCTTTCCCTAATACAATATGTAAAAGATGTAATGTCCCATTCTTCCCTTTAAAGCTATCTGCTTGAAGTAGTTGAGTAGCCAGATCTCTAGCGGCCGCATAATTTTCTTGATATAGATAAATATTGACTTTTTGAGAAAGAATATGATCGATTTGACTTTGGTCATTTTTGGTTTCTGCTAATTTTAAAGCTTCATCAAAATTATAAATGGCTTGAGTAAGGTAATTTTGGGAGGTCGAATCTTTCTGTTTATGGTCTGCAGTATTCTCTTCTTCATACAATCCTCGATAACAATACCCCATAATATAGTAATCCGTAGACATTACTCCATCAAAACCATGTTCTTTACAAATTTCAATAGACTCTTCAAGATAAGGAATACTTTTTTTATAATCTTTTGTAGCATAGGAGCTTGAGATTGCCATATAATAAAGGGTCTTGGCTACTTGACGATAATCTTCATTGAGTTGATAGCGATCTTTTGCTTTTTGATAGTTGAGTAAAGCATCTGTATATTTGGATTGTTCTTCTAGTAGAAAAGCTTTATTTAAATAACCAAAAGCTAATTTTGATGGCATGTGTTGCTCTGCCTTTTCAAGATAATCATCAATAATAGAATCTTTATTGACTTCGAGAGGATCAACAGCTTCTATAAGCAATTGATAGTTGTAAAAATATTCTTTAGAACCTTCCGTCAATCCTTCAAGTGAAATTGTATCTGCTGATTGGGCAAAAATCAAAATCGGGAAATAGAATAAAAAGAAGGTTAATGAGGTTTTTTGGAGTACACATTTCATAATACAAGTAGCTTGGAAACTTGAGAAATAGCTCACTTATATTATCGTGAAATAAAGAAGTGTAGCCTTTTAATAAAAAGGTAATATATTGATTAAGATATAATAAGAGTATTTCATAGTGAGATCGTAAAGGTAGATGTTCATTTTAAAAAAAAGCGGACGTAATTGTACAAAAAACGGACATTTTTTTGTTTTCTCCTTTTATTTGTGACTTTTTTAATACAAAATCAATTTATCCTAAAAAATAGTGCTGTACCTCTACTACTCTAAAATCACTTATTTAATTGACCACTTTTTAAAGGTTATTGTCCGAATTGTTAATCTAAAAGAACTTACCTTTGCATTATCCAAACATTTAAAGCTAACCTTACGTAAAACTAAATTATACCGAATTGAAAAAATCCTTTCGTATATAATTTACGATTTTTTCAAATCGGCATTATACGTTGAAGGTGTGATTTACGAAATCACTTAATCAATTGCGTATTAATATCAAATCCTGTACACCGACCATAAACTGAACTTACAATCTATAATTGTACTTAGTCAAAATAAATAGCCACTTTTTACTAGCGTTTACCCAGAAAGTTTTCTAATTAGTTAGGTTACTAACTAATTGGTTTATACCTGATTTATAATAAAACAATTATTTTCTTTTGTAGTACTACTACTTAAAGACTTGCTTATTTGCTTTACTTCTAAAGTGTAAGTAAAATAAATAGGTTTGGAGTTGAATTCGTATAATTCAACAAACCCTGATGACCCTAAAAAACGGTTTTGTAAGGTAGCCCTGAAGCATTTAAAATAAAAATGATTAAATTTTTAGATTTTTTTCCAAGCTTAAATGATTATAATCAATAAAAGAGAAGGGAGGGCTACTTTCACTATATATTATATTTATTTTAATACTTAAAGGCTTAAATACCGTTTATTTAAAAAATATACCGTTCATTTTTATACCCTATTTAGGGTATTGGTTGGTTATCAAACATGTTATATATTTGTATAACATTCAAACAAAAAAACACAGTACTTTACGCATTTAAAAAAAGTATTAAATAATGCAATTGTAATCAATAAAATCACCACTCTTTATCTTTTTAGATTTGGTAATCCTCAAAAATGATACTTGGGGTATCCATTTCTACTGCTGACTTGGCGGTTTCATGATGACAATTATAATCAATAAATCCAAGCATTTTACATTCGTTTTGTATGAGGGTTAACTAAAATTTTATACCCCTAGCACAAATGAAGATAACTCTAGTTTCCAATAGTCCTGAGCTGTTTGTCTCATTTCTATGAGGGTCGTTTTACTATATTTCTACCTGACTCGGATAGATGGCTCGGACTAATTTTGAAGTAAAAAACAATAGAAAAAGGATTAGACTTTCATAGCCTTTCCTTATTCTCTACAATATAAAACATCTCATTTACCGTACGATATTCTTTTTAATGTTCATGACATCTGTGTCCATTTTGTCATAAGTCTTATAAGCGCAAATTGCTTTACAAATTGGATACAGTTTTTTAGAATATTAAAATTGTAAATGAGATAGTCAGTAATTATACAATTGTATACGCTTCTATCCCATTTTATCTAGAAATAGAAATAATTCCTTTTTTATTCTCTTATATCAAAGAGTCAATCAGGGAAAGAAGAAACAATTGTAATCAATGAAAGAGATTTGTGTTTATTGGGGTTCATATTTGCTGTTTTTGTGTCATGCAGAACAAAAGCAGAATGAAGCAACAACTTGGTCTATACCCAAGACTAAGTATATAGCTGTATACTTTTCAGTCGTAGAAAAAGTTGCAGCTATAGCTTCGTCTTTTTTCTATTTTATATCCTCTTTAACTACAAAATTTTGTTTTACAAATAAGTTTAATCCCCCTCTTTTTTTCCTTCAATGGTCTAATAATTCCTCCTGTATTAAAAAGAAATTATATAGCCTCTTAATAGGTTTTGATAATAATGTTTTAGCTCAAATAAAACATACTCGAGACTACTTTAAGTCAAAATTGAATATACCCCACCATAAGCTCGATTCACCCCAACCGTCATATATGATCCGAAAGGATGATTTATGGCTTTTTCTATTTAACACAATTAATAGAGCAAATATAAAAACTTGTAATTCAATTAATTATAACCCTAAAAGAACATAAAATGAAATCAGCTTTACAACATTATAATCTTACAACATTTACTAAGAGTAAACATCTTAATCTCATGAAAAAACGTATACATAAACATTTTTTAGAACGATGTTGTCCTTGGATGACACTTCCTTCACAAAATACCATACGGTCGCTTTGTCCCAGCCTCCTATCGGTAGTACTTATCATAGTATTATCTACCTTCTCGGTGGAAAGTTGGGGGCAGATAACTTCAGGTTCTTGTAATACTGGAACTAATAATTGTGAACCGTTTATAGTAAATGCGACTACATTTCCAAGTTCATTTGTAGAAGGCAATGTAATCTCTGGAAACGTGGGTAATGGAAATAGTTGTAATGGTGATTTGGATGTATTATACATACAAATAACTACAAATGACGGAACAGGCAATGTGACAACTTGTGAAACCATAACAACAGGTCTTGGAGCAGGATCTCTGTATTCGGTTACAATTCCACCAAATGCTGTAGAAATAATTCTTTTTGCTTGTAGGTTTTCTGGAGGCAATCCAAATATTTGTAATTTTAGTGTTGCTCCAGGCTGTATGTTCGAAGCTACCTGCCCAGCAGACCTAGATTTAGGTGATTTTGACTGTACAACATTCTCTGATATACCTGATAACCCTACCGTAATGACAAGTGGAACAGGAGATATTACCGTAGATAATACAGATGGTGATTATGGGATAGAAGTAGGCGATGAGCCATGTGGTGACATCGTTGTGTTGGTTAGTGATGCCCCTACTTTACCAACGGATATATGTGATATAACGGTAAATACAACCATCACACGTACGGTAACTATATTTGATGACTTAGATAATGACCAAACATTAGATACTGGAGAAGAAAGTGAAGAATGCGAATTTACATTTGATTTAATTGCAGATGTAACGGGGCCAGCGATTACGAGCTGTTTATCGGATGTAACGACAGGTTTAGATTGTACTAGCAGTTTACCAGCCGCGGTGACGAGTGTATCCGCTTTTGAGACTGCAGGTGGTGATGTAAGCGATGTTTGTTCAATGGATGGCGATATAATGATAAGTTCAAGTATAGCCCCATCAGGAGGAGTAAGTGCTTTAGATTTTTGTAGTGCAGATGCAGCAGATCGTACAATTACTCGCACTTATACTTTTGAAGACGAATGTGGAAATACAAGTACTTGTGATCAAGATTTTGTATTTGACAGAGATGTAACGGGGCCAGCGATTACGAGCTGTTTATCGGATGTAACGACAGGTTTAGATTGTACTAGCAGTTTACCAGCCGCGGTGACGAGTGTATCCGCTTTTGAGACTGCAGGTGGTGATGTAAGCGATGTTTGTTCAATGGATGGCGATATAATGATAAGTTCAAGTATAGCCCCATCAGGAGGAGTAAGTGCTTTAGATTTTTGTAGTGCAGATGCAGCAGATCGTACAATTACTCGCACTTATACTTTTGAAGACGAATGTGGAAATACAAGTACTTGTGATCAAGATTTTGTATTTGACAGAGATGTAACGGGGCCAGCGATTACGAGCTGTTTATCGGATGTAACGACAGGTTTAGATTGTACTAGCAGTTTACCAGCCGCGGTGACGAGTGTATCCGCTTTTGAGACTGCAGGTGGTGATGTAAGCGATGTTTGTTCAATGGATGGCGATATAATGATAAGTTCAAGTATAGCCCCATCAGGAGGAGTAAGTGCTTTAGATTTTTGTAGTGCAGATGCAGCAGATCGTACAATTACTCGCACTTATACTTTTGAAGACGAATGTGGAAATACAAGTACTTGTGATCAAGATTTTGTATTTGACAGAGATGTAACGGGGCCAGCGATTACGAGCTGTTTATCGGATGTAACGACAGGTTTAGATTGTACTAGCAGTTTACCAGCCGCGGTGACGAGTGTATCCGCTTTTGAGACTGCAGGTGGTGATGTAAGCGATGTTTGTTCAATGGATGGCGATATAATGATAAGTTCAAGTATAGCCCCATCAGGAGGAGTAAGTGCTTTAGATTTTTGTAGTGCAGATGCAGCAGATCGTACAATTACTCGCACTTATACTTTTGAAGACGAATGTGGAAATACAAGTACTTGTGATCAAGATTTTGTATTTGACAGAGATGTAACGGGGCCAGCGATTACGAGCTGTGCTATGGATATTACCGAAGCTGCTGGTTTAGATTGTAATAGCCAGTTGCCTTTCCCAGAGGTTACAATAGCGGGTATCGAAACGTTAGGAGGAAGTGTGAGTGATAATTGTACATCAAATAGCGAGATCACAGTTTCAAGTAGTGATGATCTTTTAGTAAGTGATTTAGATTTTTGTAGTGCAGACGCAGCAGATAGAACAATAACTCGAACGTATACCTTTACAGATGCTTGTGGAAATACAAGTACATGTGATCAATTAATAATTTTTAATCAAGATACAACAGGACCAGAAATTTTAAATTGTCCTGAAGACATGACCATGAATGTAGATGGAAGTAATTGTGACGCTACGGTTAAACTTCCTGTACCAATTGCAGTTGATGACTGTGGTGGAAATTTAGTTATAGATCAACGTATTAGAATTGATGGTGTTACTGTTTTTGCATTTGGTGCTGCCACTCAAGATGAAATTACAATAGAAGCGGGTTCTACCGCTACCGTTCGTTGGAGATTCAATGATGACTGTGGTAACCAATCTATCTGTGAATTCACGATTACAATAATAGATAATGATGATCCAGTAGTAATTTGTCCACAGAATCTGCTTGATGTTTGTGCGGATGCAGGAACGTGCTCATGGTCAGGTTCAGGATTAGAATTGATCAATGCTGTAGAAGATTGTGGATTTACAACAACCCACTCAATAGATTTTCCAACAGGTGGTGATGTGAATAATGCTTCTGGAGATGTCCCTGATGGAACGATCTTCCCTATTGGAACAACAACAATTACGTATACAATTACGGAAGACTTGACACCTGCTAATTCAGCAACTTGTTCATTTACCGTAACAGTAGTTGATTGCGAAGCACCTGAATTAACTTGTCCTACTCCAGTGACAAATGCAACTTGTGGGACAATGCCAACAAATACTCAATTAATAAATGCTGTATCAGCAACCGATAATTGTGATGATGAAAATGATTTAGATATTACAGCTACGCTGATAGGTGCACAATCAAGTTGTGGAGGTACAGAAACCCTTTTCTATGAATTTGTAGTGACTGATGCTGCGGGTAATAGTAGTTCTTGTATTTCAACTTATACAACTATTGACAATACGGCTCCAGTTATTTCAACGAGTACGCCATTTGCAACAACAGTAGAATGTAATAGCTTGTCAAACTTTGACGACTTAATAGCTTGGATTGAAACAAATGGAGGTCTTTTAGATTCAGATGTTACAGAAGCTTGCGGAGGGTTCACTTGGCAAAATGATTTTAGTGTTGCAGATGGAAATATCCCCAATGGTGGATGTAATAATGCAGATCGAATTTTTGTATTGGATGTTAATTTCTTTGTAGTAGATGATTGTGGTAATGAAAGTAATCGAATAGAGAAAAGATTCCGAATTGAAGATACAACAAATCCAGAAATAACTGCACCTGAGAATCTTATCTTAGAGTGTGGCGACGAAAATAACGAAGAAATTATCAACAATTGGTTGGCAAGCTACCAAGCATCAGATTCTTGTGATGATAACCTTACCGTTACCAATAATTTCTTGACAACTCCAGTAGATTGTAATGATGAACCATTTGTTATTACATGGACAGTTTCCGATGATTGCGGAAATATGGCTACAGATAATGCAACTATTCGGATCATAGATACACAGAAACCAGTTATCATGAACGTGCCAGATGATTTATATGTAGAATGTGGTGCAGGAGCAGATGCTAGTATCAGCGGCTGGTTAGCCTCTTTTGGGGGGATGGTAGCAGTGGATGCTTGTACTGATGTTACTATTCTGGCATCAGCACCGGTGAATAATGATTTATGTGGACAAACTGAAGTTAGAGAATATACCTTTACAGCTTCAGATGAATGTGGTAATAGCATTGATGAAGTCGCTTATGTACATATAACGGATTTAACTCCGCCAGTTATAGATCCAATAAATCCAGGAATGGCACAATGTGTTTCTGGCAACCCAGATGATTTAGCTAATGATTGGGCGGCAGGTATTGCGGCAACTTTATCAGCTACAGATGCATGTGGAGGAAATTTAAATGTAAATTTTGAAATTGTAAATATCGTTTCAACTTGTGGTGTTACAGCTCAATACTTTTTTGAATTTCAAGTGACAGATGAATGTGGTAATAGTGCTACAAGAGGTTCTTCATTTACTGTTACAGATGGAACAGCACCTGTATTAGTTACTCCTGATAACATCACTATTGAATGTGGACCTAATGCTTCTGGTATTATTGAAGCTTGGGAAAATGGAGCATTGATTATAGATGGCTGTGATGGCACCCTTACACCAACATTTAGTAGTGAATTTGTTGGAAGTTGTGGAAATACAGGCGTGTGGAATTATACCTTTGATGGAATGGATGCATGTGGTAATAGTGCAACTGACGTATCACGAACAGTTACTATTACAGATACCCAAAAACCAGTAATCATGATTCCACCTCTTGATTTATATTTAGAGTGTGGTAGTTCTACTCTTGTTTTAGACATACAAACTTGGTTGAATGATGCTGGTGGTATGGTAGCAGTAGATAATTGTGGTAATGTTGATATTGTTCCATCTGCACCAGATGTTATTTCATTATGTGGGAATACAGAAATAAGAGAATATACTTTTACAGCTACAGATGAATGTGGCAATAGTATTGACGAAGTTGCTTATCTACACATTATAGATTCTACAACCCCTACATTTGATGTAGCAACAGATCCAGGACCTATTGAGTGTGATGTAGCTGATCCATATACATGGGCAGCAAGCGCTATTTCTAATATAGTAGAGAGTTGCGGAACGACAACATCTTCTTTTGTACTTCAAAGTGCTAATTTTAGTTGTGAAGATGAAGGGGTATATACCTTCTTGTTTACAGTTAGCGATGAATGTGGTAATGAAACTACGCAAACAGGAACGTATACCGTAAGTGATGATACGCCTCCAACCGTTACAGCACCAGCTAATTTGATGGTATCTTGTGACGATAATATTGACATCTTAGTTGCAGATTGGTTATTGGAAGCAAGTGTTTCAGATAATTGCAGCAGTGCTGGAGAAATTGCAATAAGTAATGATTTTACTAATCTGCCAGCAGCATGTGGTGGAACCGTCACAGTAACATGGACAGCAACTGATGTATGTGGAAATTCAAGTATGGATTCAGCAGATATTATTATCTCTGATGATACCACTCCTCCGGTATTTGTGAATTGCCCATCAGATATGACAGTAGCCATTGATGTAGACAATTGTACATCAAATGTGATTTACAGCACCCCTGTCGCTGAGGATTGTAATGGAATAACGTCTGTCGTCCTTACAGGAGGAATTGCTTCTGGAATGCCCTTCCCATTAGGAAACACTACTATACAATTTACAGCTACAGATGCTTGTAATAATACCAGTTTATGTGAATTTGACATTACTGTAATAGATAGTCAAAACCCAAGCTTACAATGTCCATCCAATGATGTAGTAGTTTGTAATACAGCTGGGTTATGTGCATGGTCTTCTGATGAGACAATCCATCCAATTACGGGAGATAATTGTACAGGATTAACCATAGAATATAGTGTAAGTGGAGCATTAATTGTTCCTCAAACAGCTTGGGATGCCTCAATAGTAGATGTATTCCCTAAAGGCACAAGTGTAGTTTCCTATTTCTTAGAAGATGCTGCAGGTAATATGCAGACTTGTTCGTTTAATGTAATAGTGGAGGATTGTGAAGATCCAACATTTACTTGTCCTAGCCCACAAACAGTAGAATGTGATGGTTTAGGTAATACAACTGATTTAGCTACTTGGTTAGCAACATCATTAAATGAAATGGATAATTGCACAGATAATTTAGTGGCGAATACTCCTATCTTAGTCAATACCATTTCTGCATGTGGAGGCGGACTAACATTTGTATACATGTTTAGTGTAACAGATTGCGGTGATAATACAGTAAGTTGTATGAGTAGCTTTACCATAGAAGATACCACTATGCCTTCTATAGACGTAGCGGCTACTAATCTTACCTTAGAATGTGATGGCACAACACAAGCAGATGATATTTTAGCATGGTTAAACGCAAATGGAAATGCAAGTGCATCAGATGATTGTAGTACTGTTACATGGTCTAATGACTTTAGTGCATTAAGTGATGCATGTGGTGCAACAGGTACAACAACAGTTGTTTTTACAGCTACAGACGCATGTGGCAATAGTATTACAACTTCAGCAGATATCACTATTTCTGATAATGTAGCACCAGTATTGACTTGTCCTGCGAATATTACGCTGGAATGTGCTAATACTAATAATGATGCTATTGTTTCTACTTGGTTAGCTTCTGCTTCTGCGACAGATGCTTGTGGTACGGTTACCGTTACAAATAATTATACAGCCTTACCAACGTCATGTTTAACAGGCTCTAATGAAGTAACCGTTACTTTTACAGTAGCAGGAAACTGTGATGGAGAAGTTGTAACATGTGACCGTACAATTACAATAAAAGATAATCTTTTACCTATTGTAATCTGTCAAGATATAGAAGTGACCTTAGATGCAACAGGAATGTATACTATAGTTCCTGCGGATATTGATGGAGGAAGTTATGACCAATGTTCTGGTGATGATATTACGCTTGAGTTAATTTGTGAAGCTGGAGGTACACCGACTACTTCCTGTACATTTGATTGTAATGATGTGGGAGTTAATATGGTGACACTCGTTGTAACAGATGCTTGTGGTAATTCAGTTACTTGTGAAGCAGAAGTTACGGTAATCAATAATGTTGGTGATTATGAACTAGCATTAGATGTACCCGAAATTTGTCTGCCAGCAGCAGCAAGTTTATTAGATTTCTCTAACTACTTGACAATTACAGATCAAGATGGAAATGAAATTGATCCAAATAATTTACCCGGTACTTATAATGGCGTATGGAGTATTGAAGGATTTGATGGAACAGGTACAGCAGGTACAATTGATCCAGCAACAGGCGTATACACACCTGGTGATGGTTCAGGATTTGTGATCATTCGTTTTACACTGAGTCAACCAACTGCAGATTGTGATATTACTGTAGAAGATGTATTTGAACTTCGTCAACCAGTTACAGGAATGGCTAGTTGTGCTTGTAGTACAGATCCTAGAATACGTACGGTTGAAATTACGGGCATTGGCGGTGGTCTTGCACCTTATACAATAAGCGTAGATGGAGGTACATTGGATAGTCCTTACGATGGGACAGCAACTTCTGCAACAGTAACACTTTACGATTCAGAATATACTTATGATATTACGATTACCGATGCACGAGGATGTGAAATAATCCTTACTGGAAATTGTCCATATGCAGACCCCGTCTTCGTTGGAGATCAAGGACCTGTATGTGCAGGTGATGCACCATATATGATTTATATTGATGGCGTACAATGTGCAGATGGTGCGGTAGGACCTCAAGCAACATTTAATAATGAGGCTGACTTCTTAGCAGCTGCAGGAGGTGGTTTGACCATGGAAAGTTTTGAAACTATTCCTGCTAATACCCAAAACAATATTGTTACTGCTGATTTTTCAATTACAGGCGATTTTACTGTAGAAGATTCTCCAGGTGCAGGCAGATTTGCAACGGATGGTGTTCAATACTTAGATGTTGATCCAGATGTAGATCTTAAATGGACTTTTAATACTCCTATCAATACGTTCGGATTAAATGCTACAGATACAAATGAACCAGCTTTTGGCAATGGATTTTTAACCTTTACCAATGATGTAGGACAGTCTTTTGTGATCACTGTGTCAGGTGCCGCAGATCCTCAGTTTTGGGGAGTTATCAATGCACCAATGTCATTTACGATGGTGACCTTGAACATGTCTTCTGATGAGGATTTTTATGGTATTGATGAAGTTTATTATGGTAATTCAATCTCTTGTATGACCTCAACTTCTTATGACATTGAACAAATCAAAGATGCTTGTGGAGATCCAATTACTCCAGTTGCTGCAACCATAGGTTTTACAATTACAAGTGATGGTATGATTATCGTTGATCCAGGTGCGTTTATTGATAATGCAATTTTAACAGGCACCTATCAAATTATAGCAACAATTGATTTGGGAGATGGATGTGAAGAAGTAGTTACCACTACAATTCAAATTGACCCAACCTTTGATGCAAGTTTCGCGGTAACATCACCATTATGTGAAGATGAAAATGCTATTGTATTAGCAGCGGATGACGATTTTGAAAATCTTCCTTGTTCTGATAGAGACGAAACCTCACTATCGGTATGGACCTATAATGACCCTTCTACAGGTGCTGTTATTACCTTGCCTTTAGTTGGAGATGGAACAGGTGATGCAATATTCAACCCATCTACATTAGGTGCAGGTACATATACGATTACTCATACTATCGGTTACCCTAGTTGTGAAACGACTAGTACTGCAATTATAGTAGTAGAACCAGCGGTTTCTGCTGAATTAGCAGATGTTCATTTAGAATGTGTTGTAGCTCCAAGTGGAAATATTAGCTTAGATGCATTGTTTACAGTTAATACAACACCAGGAGGTACATTTACGGCAGGAACTGGATTCCCAGCCTCAGGTGCTATGATTGATGGTAATACATTAACTTATACAGCAGCAGGTTGTTATCCTGTTACTTATACCGTTACCTCTATTGATGGGGCGACCTCAGGTGCTTGTTTTGCAACAGCAACTGCTTTTGTATATATCAGCGAAAAACCACAGCCAAGTTTTGATATTCAAAACGAAGTTTGTCTTAGTGATGCGGACGCAGCGCAAACATTTACTCCAAATGTTAGTAGTCCGATGTATTCTATTGCAGCGGTTGGAGCTTGGACAATAGAAGATAATGTTACTAATGCTACAGCAACGATTGATGCTACTACGGGTACTGTTACCTTAACACCAACAGGTGGAGTAGTAAGCGGAACTTATACTATTACATATACAGAAACTATAACAACGCCAGTATGTAATGGTGTGGGATCACAAATGTGTTCTGAATCTATTGATATTGTTGTTGTGGTAATGGATGGTACTGCTCAAGACGCGAGCTTTACAATTAGTTCACAAGATTTATGTCCAGGTGCAACCGTAACACTTGATCCTGCTACTGATGGAGGACAATTTACAGGCCCTGTAACATTTACGCCAGCTACAGGAATTCCAACTGCTGGTGGGACAGTAACATTCGCAGTACCTACTAATTGTGAAGACGTAGTGATAACTTATACTTTAAATACTGCAAATGGATGTACAGCTGCAGAATCGGCAACTGTATTTGCAGATCGTATAAATCCTACTTTCTCCACTGCTCCTATGAACATGATAGTAGAATGTGATGGCATGGGTAATACCGCAGCTTTAACTGCTTGGTTAGCAAGCAATGCTGGTGCTGTAGCTATGGATAATTGTAATACAACCATTACTAATTCATTGGTTAATACAATATCAGGTTGTGGAAGTACATCTGAAGCTGTATATATGTTTACGGCAACAGATGATTGTGGCAATAGTGTGTCTGCTTTGGCTTCTTTTATTATTGAAGATACTACTATGCCAACATTAACAGCACCTACTGATTTAACTATTGCTTGTGGTGATGATATAGCCTCTGCTGTTACAGCTTGGTTAGATGATTACATAGTAAGTGATAATTGTAGTAGCCTAATAGATATTAATATAAGTAACGATTTTACGGTTATTCCTGATTTATGTGGAGGATCTGTAACTGTTACTTGGACAGCTACAGATGCATGTGGTAATTCTAATACAGATGATGCCACTATTAATGTAACACCAGATACAACACCACCAATTTTTGTCAATTGTCCTGCTGATATGACTATTGGTACAGACGTGGATCAATGTGATGCTTATGTTGTTTATAGTACTCCAATTGCTGAAGATTGTAATGGGATAGCTTCTGTTGTACTAGATGCAGGAATTGCTTCTGGAATGATATTCCCTCTTGGAGATACAGATATTACCTTTATTGCTACGGATAATTGTGGAAATTCTTCGGAATGTTCTTTTACAATTACAGTTGAAGATACAGATGATCCAGTGATTCTCTGTCCATCTAATGATGTGGTTAAGTGTAATGATACAGGAGTATGTACTTGGACTAGTGATCAGGATATAGCTCCAACATTAGCTATTGAAAATTGTCCAAACTTTACCGTGATTTATGAGATTACAAATCCAGATGGAAGTATCGTAACCTCTACAAGTTTAGGAGATACAGATGGAAATGCTGCAGGTTATATTTTTGACTTGGGTACTTCAACATTGTGTTACACTATTATGGATGCCAATGGTAATCCTATAAGTACTTGTTGTTTTGATGTACTTGTTGAAGATTGTGAAGCCCCTTCTATTACTTGTCCTATGGATTTAGTTGTAGAATGTGACGGAATGGGTAATACGCTAGATTTAAGTACTTGGTTAGCAACAGTTTCAGCAAGTGATAATTGCTCTTTACCTACAGATATTTCAATTACTTCAGATGTATGGAATACCATCTCTGCTTGTGGAGGAGGAAGTACTATAACTTACATTTTCACAGCTACCGATGCTGCTGGTAATACATCTACTTGTTTAGCAAACTTTACAATAGAAGATACTACAAATCCATCTATTGATACACCTGCTTCAAATGAAACAGTTGAGTGCGATGGAGCTGGTAATGCAAATGACCTTCAAGCTTGGTTGGCAAATAATGGTGGTGCTGTGGCTTCTGATATTTGCTCTAATCTAAGTTGGTCAAATAATTATGGAGGTACAAATGTATTAAGCGATCTTTGTGGTGCAACTGGAGCTGTAACTGTAACTTTTACAGCTACCGATGATTGTGGTAATAGTGCAGCTACCGCCGCAACATTTACAATAGAAGATACCACCGATCCTGTTTGGTCTATTCCTCCTACAGATTTAACCTTAGAATGTAATGGAAGTAATGATCCTTATGGAGCGATAGCTGCATGGTTAACTGCTAATGGAAATGGGGTGGCGATAGATGGCTGTAGTGAAGTTACTTATTCTAATGATTTCACAGCTTTAAGTGATGATTGCGGCGCTACTGGTTCTGCTCTTGTTACCTTCACAGCAACAGACGATTGTAGTAATACTTCAACTGCCTCCGCAACAGTAACGATTGTTGATAATTTAGCCCCAATCGTTTTATGTCAAGATATTGAAGTAACCTTAGATGCCACTGGAATGTATACTATCGTACCCGCTGACATTGACGCAGGTAGTTATGATTTATGTTCTGGTGATGATATTACGATAGAATTAATCTGTGAAACTGGTGGAATACCAACCACCTCATGTACATTTGATTGTAATGATGTGGGAGTTAATATGGTGACACTCGTTGTAACAGATGCTTGTGGTAATTCAGTTACTTGTGAAGCAGAAGTTACGGTAATCAATAATGTTGGTGATTATGAACTAGCATTAGATGTACCCGAAATTTGTCTGCCAGCAGCAGCAAGTTTATTAGATTTCTCTAACTACTTGACAATTACAGATCAAGATGGAAATGAAATTGATCCAAATAATTTACCCGGTACTTATAATGGCGTATGGAGTATTGAAGGATTTGATGGAACAGGTACAGCAGGTACAATTGATCCAGCAACAGGCGTATACACACCTGGTGATGGTTCAGGATTTGTGATCATTCGTTTTACACTGAGTCAACCAACTGCAGATTGTGATATTACTGTAGAAGATGTATTTGAACTTCGTCAACCATTAGTATTCAATCCTGGCGAATGTATGTGTGATGCGCTACCTGGTGATCGAATTGTTGTATTCGGTACTATTACAGATGGATTAGCACCTTACACAGTACAAATAAATGGAGGTACAAATGCACTAGATGCTGATGGAAATGGAGAATATATTGTTGCTACTGATGGTGGTGATGCAGGAACTTTATTCATCAATGATGGAGAAACGAATTGGTCTGTAAGTATTGTAGATGCAAGAGGGTGTGAAATCTTCGTTTCTGGTCAATGTGATCCTTTATTAGATACTCCTTATTGGATTGGTGGAAATAGCCCTGCTTGTTTTACAGATGGTACATTTGATTTGGAATTAAGTAATGATGAATATGATGTACAAATTGGTGATATCAGTATCACAAAATTAGCAAATAGTGCAATTGATGCAGGTAATTGTGAAAATCATGAAGCCTTCAATGCTGCTGTTGACTTTACAGATGTATTTGTGATAGATGCTACAGTAGATCATATTACTGTTCAACCTGAAAATCTCATTGGAGATGATTACCGTTATGCTGGTACTTATTTAATTACCCTGACAATCCCACCAATGGAATCAACGGAGTGTCAACCCGTTATAGTAGAACAGGAGATTACTCTTTATCCTTCATTTGATGCTTGTTTTGAAATGCCACTTGAAATCTGTGGTAATTCTGATGAGATTCGAATTGATGTAAATGAGTTTAATCCGGGATACGATAATCTGACACCAGATTTATTGTGTCGTGATTTAGATGAAATGTCCGTATGGTCATTAGTTGCTCCAGATGGTACTATCATCGGTACGGGAACAAATGGCATTTTATTACAAGAAGGAGATGCTGGTATTACAGGTATGATGGATGGAGATGTCGTACTTGATCCTGCTGTTTTATATGCAAATCATGGAATTGGTATTTATACCATAAATCATGAAATGGGGATTGACATTTGTAAAACATCTTGTACAGTAACATTTGAGATTATCGAATATCCAAGAATTGCTGCTTCTACTCCAATGCCAATTGTTTGTCAATCAAATGATTTAATGCTAAAAGTAGATACCATCTTTGCGGGTGCTTGGTGTGCTCATAATGATCTAACTCCTCGTTATCAATGGCAATGGACATTGAATGGTGTGGCGGTATCCCCAATTTTGAGTTCTAATGATCCTGTTAGTTGTGATATTTTCACCATAGCAGCAGCGGACTTACCTGGAGCTCCATTAGCAGCAGGCGTGTATACCTTTACTGTAACCGTTATTGATTGTAAGGGATGTCTGGAAACTGTAGATGTGGATGTGGCTATTAATGATGATCCAGTAGCTGACCCTGAAGTAACGAATGCTATCTATTGTCAATCCAATAAAGGAATGGGTACAGCTCCAGTTAAAAATACGCAATATGGTTCGCCTGTTCTTACTGTAGATTGTAGTGCAGCTTGCGGTAATATTATCGCTCCTACTGGTGTTCCTATTCCAACACCATCTGCTAATTGGTATGATGTTCCAACAGGAGGAACACCTCTTTTTGATGCGGATAATGATATGGATGGCGTTTTTACAGATGACCTTGATGGTGATCCTCATACATTCAATCCTGTAGCGGCTGGATTAGTTGATCCAAATGTACCTGGTGTATACACCTTCTATGTAGAATGTGTTTGTGTGCCTGATATGAAATGTGTTTCTAGTCGAGTACCTGTTACGATTACTATTTTAGATTGTGCGCCTGAAGAACATGAATGTACTTATTTATTAGTGTTGAAAGATACAGGTGCTGATGGCTGGGAAGGAGCGTCTATTGATGTTTCAATCAATGAAGACACTCCCACTAATTATAAATTAACACCTCAAGATTGTGATTTATTAATCATACCTATTTCTACCAATGATGGAGGAACAATTGATTTAACCTATTGGAATGGTGCAGATGAAGATGAAAATGGCTGGATGTTAATTGATGCCCTAGGAAATATGGCAATTGATGATAATGGTAATCCAGTTAATTATTCATCCTACCCACCAGCTAATCAAACAATTAGTGTAAAACTAGATTGTCCTAAAAATTGTGTAGAAACCATAGACTACAATCTTGTCATTACTCTTGGTACGAGTCCAATGGATATGTCTTGGGAATTATATGATGGTGCTGATGATATTATTGACATCATTGGGGCAGGAGATTATGATGGTTTAGCACCAGGTTCTACAGTAGTAACTACGGTAGCATTGAATTCTTGTGAAGATTATACCTTTATAGCTTATGATGGACTAGAAAATGGATGGTCAGGTGGAACTTGGTCCATACAAGGAACAGATCCAGATCGAGGCATCCCTGTCCTTGATAATAATGGTAATCCTACAGGTTTCTTTGAAATTGTGGGTGGCCCAGGAACATTTACTTTTGAAAAAGTAACTGGTTTTACTATTCCATGTAAACCTGAAGATTGTCCTGATGATTTAGTGTTAACTACAACTAATACTACGGATTGTGAATTAGTCGGATTTGTACATCCAACGCCTCCTACTCCGTTTGTTTGTTATCCAAATTGTGGACATGCAGAGCCTGGACCAGTTACAGTTGTATCTTACCCTTCAATAGGGGTATTCCAAGCTTCTGTAAATACGGTCGTTGATTTACCAGTAGGACCTAATTTAGTGGTATTTATGACGACTTATACAGATGGACAAATCGTACGTTGTTCTTCTATCGTAAATGTAGTTACAGATGCTAATCCATCTTTAACGTGTAATGATAATGTCATCATTTCCTTACCTGCACCATTTACCGATACAGATGATTGTACAATAGTTGTTAGTCCTGATGATGTACTTGAAGATCAAATGCCTTGTGATGCTCAATATGTCGTTACAGTTTTTGATCTTAATGGTATAGCAATAGGTAACTCAGTTGGTCCAGATCAAGCAGGACAAACCCTAATATATCATGTCAATCACATCGGAAGTGACAATTATTGTTGGGGTACACTTATGGTTGAAGATAAGTATGACCCAATCATAGAATGTCAAGATTATGAGGTGGCTTGTACGCATCCAGAAGTCATGAACGAAGATTATGAGCATACAGAAACTTATGCTGCCAATGCTGGAGATGTACCAGTCAATATTGCAGGTAACTTAGGTTCTGATGCCGAAGTCTCTGTAAGTGTTGGGTGTGCTCCATTAGGTGAAATTATTAAAGATGTTCAATTTAATGTTGAGCATACACACTCTCGTCCTAAAGATGTGCTTGTTACTTTAACTGCTCCTAATGGAATATCCGTATCGGATAGACTAGATGATATAGATGAAGATATATTTGATGTATTTGATAATATAGCATTCGTTGATTTATCTGGTACATGGGATATTTATTTTGAAGATACGAATGGATTCAACGATGATGGTGATGTAGGTAAAGGTAAGGTAAATGGAGTTGAATTAACTATTACTGCTGGCTTCCCTAAATTACGTTCCGTAATAGATTGTACTTACGATGGTGATTTAATATTGTTGAATGAAATGTTTGTGGAAACAGATTGTGACCAATCTGAATGGCTAGGGGCTAAAATTATTCGTACTTGGCAAGCAATTGATCCATTTGGTAATTCTGCTACCTGTACACAAACAGTAGGACTAAAAGCTCCTATGATGGATCAAATTCAGCTTCCTAGTGAAGTACATATTGAATGTTCTGGTCAAGATCCTGCTAGTATTACAGAAATAGAGGCTGGTACGATCGGATTTGATTGCTTTGAATTAACAGCCAACCAACATGGTCTTTGTGATATTTCTTATACTTACCAAGATGTTGTATTACCATCATGTGGTGATGGCTATAAGATTATTCGAACCTGGTCTATTGTAAATTGGTGTTCTGGAACAACCATTACTCATGAACAAACCATCAAAGTAGAAGATACAGAAGGACCAACAATTGATCTTTCAAATATCGTAGTGGATGCAGCTAATGATTGTGCAACTGGAGATGTTTACCTAAGTCCTGCTGTAGTTGATGACTGTTCTGACATCTACCAAGTTAAAGCTACTTATACAGTAGGTGGTGGTGTTTACAATTCTAATGGTACATTAGTAATTGTTGATATTACTACTGGAGCTCCTCTTGAGGGTCTACCATTTGGTATCACTCAAGTTGTAGTGGAAGCTACAGATAATTGTGGTAACACATCTACTTCTACTATTGATGTTGAAGTAGAAGATACAGCAGCTCCAATTGCAGTATGTGATGATGAATTACATGTGTCTCTTGGTTCTGATGGATCAGCTCAATTAACTGCTGCTGATGTAGATGAAGGTTCTTATGATAATTGTGGTATCGCTTCACTTCAAGTACGTCGCGTAGATGGTTGTTTAGATACAACAGCTTGGTCAAATGTTGTACCTTTTGAATGTTGTGATGTAAATCAGTTAGTAACAGTTGAATTATTAGTTACGGATAATGCTGGTAACACCAATGTATGTTGGAAAGAAGTATTAGTGGAAGATGCAATTGCTCCAGTAATTACTGCTCCTGCAGATAAAACAATTACTTGTGATGATCCTGCTGTTCATAGCCCATTTGGTGAGCCAA
>JAHDES010000055.1 GCA_020628645.1 Saprospiraceae bacterium | reverse complement strand
CATCAGATGGGAATTGTACTACGAAATCAGATACATGCTCTACTGTTACGCGTTGTGTACAAGAAACATCCGCAGATTTATCTGATCCATCAGATGCCGTCCAAGTACGAGTTAAGGTACCTGCTTGACATTGATCCAATTCACCAGAATCTGAAGAAGTAATCTCAACATCTGAACAGTTATCATCATAATCAGGCTCTCCAAATGGACTGTGAACAGCAGAATCATCACATGTGATGGTGATATCGTCTGGACAAGTAATTGCAGGAGCTATTGCATCTTCTACTAATACTTCTTTCCAACAAACATTGGTATTACCAGCATTATCTGTAACTAACAATTCAACTGTTACTAACTGATTTACATCACAACATTCAAAAGGTACAACATTTGACCAAGCTGTTGTATCTAAACAACCATCTACGCGACGTACTTGAAGTGAAGCGATACCACAATTATCATAAGAACCTTCATCTACATCAGCAGCAGTTAATTGAGCTGATCCATCAGAACCAAGAGACACATGTAATTCATCATCACATACTGCAATTGGAGCTGCTGTATCTTCTACTTCAACATCAATAGTAGAAGTAGATGTGTTACCACAATTATCTGTAGCTTCCACTACAACTTGAGTGATACCAAATGGTAGACCCTCAAGAGGAGCTCCAGTTGTAATATCAACAATTACTAACTGACCATTAGGATTGTAGAAACCACCACCTACAGTATAAGTAGCTTTAATTTGGTAGATTCCAGAACAATTATCAACAACACCTGGGCTAAGGTAAACATCACCTGTAGCACAGTCATCAGCAGCATCAACTACGATATTAGAAAGATCAATAGAAGGTCCTTCTGTATCTTCTACTTTAATTGTTTGCTGATAAGTAGATGTAATACCTGTACACCAGTTCACTACCGTCCAATCACGTAAGATTTTATATCCATCACCACAAGCAGCTACTACATTGTCTTCGTAAGTATAAGATACATCACAAAGTCCATGTTGCTCTTGAGTAATATCAAAACAATCGAAAGTAGGACCGCCAGTAACATCTGGAGTAAGTGTAGCAGGATCCTGACCATTACATTCAATATGAATATCAGCAGCTTGACCTAACTGAGAAGTCATAGGTGCACGTAATCCAATCTCTTGCGTACAAGTAGAAGAATTACCAAATGCATCAGTTGCTTGCCATACTCGTGTAATTGTAGCTCCTAACCAATCAGATTGATCACAATCCGTTTCTACTAACATTTGATTCAATAATTCAAATGTTACATCTGTACAATCTGTATAACCGACAACAGTTGGGAAACCAGCAGTAATGTTTAAGGTAGCATCATTGACTTTACCTTTTCCAACATCACCATTAATACTAGTACCGTCAGTATCAGTAATAATTAGTGTCCATGTTCCAGCCATATCTGCATATGGTGTTCTATTGAATGCTCGAAGTGCACGTGGAGCAGTTGGATCAACACATACTCCATTAGGTGCACATAATTGATAGGTTAAATCTGTTGGACGAGTATGATCAACATCCCAATCAATCTCTACATTCTTAACAATCTCACCTAGAGGTGTACATCCAATTCCAGGGAATTCGATAGTAGTAACATTCCACATACCACCAGCAATATTTGCAGGTAATTCAGAAGACTCTGGCTTGAATGTATCCGTATGCTCATAAGTATGATCCAATGCATATGGGTGGTTACAAGCGATCTCATAAGAACCACAATTAATCTCAGGAGCTATCTTATCTTCTACAGTAAGTGTACCCCAACAGAAATTACCAGCATCACCAAGGTGAACAACTTTGTAGTTTAATGTTAAACCAGCTAAAGAACCAGTAATCACATTTCCAATTTCAGAACCATCTGGCCCTTCAATTACTACAACATATTCTCCAGGACAGCCAACCATGTCTTCTAATACATCATCAACAGTAACTACTGTTTGACAATCATTAGGGAAGGCAGCATTGACATCATCAAGAGAGATATTCACGTGATCATTACAAGCCAATACTGGATTCGCTTGAGAGATTACATTTACAGTTGTGAAACAACGAGTAATTTGTCCGTCATTATAAATCACCATGTAAACTAATGTATATTGACCAGCAGCCACATCTGTAAAGTTAGTTGGATATGTACCTGATTGTACACTTCCATCAGCACCAATCAAGGTAGTGATAACTTGAGGACCAGGATTCATACCGTGACCACAGTTTGGATAACAAACAAATGGATCAATTGCTGGAGGCAAGTAAGAATCTGCATCACAATCAGAACCATCTACAAAGACCGTTTGATCATCAGGACATTCAGAAGAACATGGTAAAGTAAACATGTAAGATTCTTTGAATTCCATATTCGCACTCGGCCCTTGAGCTACGATATAATATCCTTCAAGTGGTGTATCTACAGGACCAGGAACTCCACGAGTTGGACTAGTCGTTAAGATATACCATTCACCGCCATTCCAGCCGTCTTCAGCAGCATCAAAAGCAGAGAACGTATAATCCATACATCCATTTAAAGTAACTGTAGTATCAATGATAAATTCACCTGGAGTATTATCGGCATAATCTAGAGCCTCTGCAGAAGCTAAACGATTATCATTTCCATCGCGTAATTCCCAAGATTGATCTTCAGGATTAGCGCCCATAGTCAATGCAATAATGAAGTCTTCTTCATCGCTACAAGTTTCTGGACAATCTAATTTCACGCGGAATGGCCCTTGTGCTGGGAACGGTCCATATTGAACTGGGTTACCATCAACATCAAGTGCAACACTACCGTCTGGAGCATATACTGTATAGAAGTTTTCACCATCATCAGCACCATTCCAGTACTCAATATCAAAGTAACCACCATCGTTTGCAGTGATTGGGATAATCATAATATCACCATTTCCACAAGCATCATTAACAGGTACTTTGTAGTTAGTTGCAGGCCATACATCGTTGATAGATACATCAATAGATGCATTTTCCCAACCATCATCGCCGCCATCTTCTAATACTAATAAGTATGTACAATCTCCATTATCAGCGCTACAATCTAATACAACTAGTTTCACTTCAACTCTTGGAGATACACATTTAGCACTTGGTACACATACACATTCTGCCCAGAAGGTATAAATACCAGGAGTATTTGCATCAACCAAACCAGCCGCAACTGGATCGAAAGTAGCAGGATTACCATCAAGATCAGAATCCATAATCATATCACCATTGGCATCTGCATCATAAAGTACATCTGTACTCGTAGCTGTAGCATACCAATTAACACTTGGTACTGGTATTGCTACACCAGCTGGTGCAACTAAACCTGCACAAGAAGCACTACAATCTACTTCAAGTGTTGAAGTACTGTATGCAAAACCATTTACAAGTGATGCTTGACCTGATACTTTATTGGTAGCACAATAGATAGCATTTGTAGGAACTGGATCAAGAGCAGGATCAGGATTGATACCTACTTGTACTGTATCTCGACCTACACAACCTTTAGCATCAATTACTTGAATGATAAAGTCGTATACTCCTTGAGGAACTGCGCCTACCATTGCTTCTAAGTCTGTTACTGCTAACATGAATGAGTCAGCTGGTAATAAAGTATCCTGATAAATCGGAATTACTGGATACGGACTTACTGAATGAATAGCAGGTGTAGTAACATCTTGGAAGTGCCAAGAATAATGGTATACTTGAGTACCACCATAAATACTATCTACAATTAGAGATAATGTATCACTTGCACATACAATAGGCATATCAGTAGAACCAACCACTTTAGGGAAGTCTAAGATTTCAAATGCAACTGCACAAGATGTTTCACAAATATCAATTCCCATTCCGTGATTCAAGGTATACGTACCTACACCATGAGCATTGAATAAATTCATAATATGAAGTGTTACATCACCATCAGCTAATCCTGTAATTAATGGATTACCAGCTGCATCAGTAGCACCTTCTTGTAATAAAATACCATCTGTTCCTGTACCAATGATTGTACCATTAGGAGCAATTAATTCCCATACAGACATCTCATCTTGGTCACGACATAATAAGTCTGGAACTAAGTTGTCAAATCCAGTATTGAATTCTTCAACATCAATAGTAATATCATCTGCATTACCACAAATTTCAAGCGGCATATCGAAACATGCATCGAAAGAAGGATATAGTAATACATCTTCTTCTACTAATACATCTTTACAATCTGTAGCTTCAGAAGCAGGTATTGTTAAAATAATGCGGTATAAACCAGCATAACGGTAATCGTCACCAATTAAGTTTTCAGGAACGAGAACGATTTGGTCATTACCATCCATTACAACAAATACATCTGCAAAATCAACAGCAGCATTGAAAGCTGGGAAGTTTTCACAAGCTCCACCTGCACCATCATCTACTGTTGGTACTTTGATAATTGCGATATCTGCATTAGCAAAATCATAATCATTATTTAATGACATGAATACAGTACCATCTGTGAAACACATTGGGCCATTAATACCTGTCCAATATGGAACATCTAATGGAGCTTCACATGCACCAGATGCAGCGATTTCACAACCACGAGCATCTACAATAGTTACATGCCAGCTTACATCATTATCATTAATTACTAATGAACCTAAATCAGTACCATCAGCTACTCCACTCATAGAAGATAAACCTCCTACTAAACCTCCATCGAAAGTTACTTCGTAAGGAGCTTGACCACCAGAAATAGTACCTAATACTACCTCACGGTCACCTGGAAGCGCACTACAATCACAATCACCTGGATTGAATACTAATGGCTGGAAGATTTCAACAGCAAATGTTTCTACAAATTCACAATCGAATCCGTTTGCATTTACTTGAGTGTAAGTATACTCAAACTGAGCAATACCATTACCTACAGCTGTAATCTGACCTGTTGGCGAGATCGTAGCAATACCTGATGTTAATGCAGTATAAACACCATTTGTAGTTGGCGCTTCTAATGTACCATCAGGTAAAGTAACGGTAGTATAGTTAGACATATCCATTTGTGTAGTACCCATTGCATCTGGTAAACAGAATTCTGGTGGGTTCACACTAATGTTTGGTCCAAGAATTAAGTTAATAGTAGACTGGAATGTATCGAAACAATCGCTACCTGGAGGATTCATACCTACTTCGTATTGTACTACGACAGATACATTTCCTACTTGATCAGGATCGTATGCTAAGATATCACCAGCTACGCTAATGCCAATTCCTCCGCCATCGCTTACTAAACTAAATGAACCACCAACAGTAGTTGTTCCAGCAATGAATAACTGAGTTAAGTCATAAGCAGCAGAAGGAGAAATACATACATCAACAGGAGTTGTTAATGTTGCATCTACCTGAGGCTTCACGCAAATTTCTAGTGTTTGAACCGCAGAACAACCAGATCCATTATTTACCGTGTAAGTAATTGGATGACAACCAGGACCAGCTACTGCTGGATCGAAGCTATAATCTGGATGAGTTGGATCAAGCGAAACGCCTACTCCTGTAAATACGCCATTTGCATCTCCAGTAACTAATGCATCTAAATCAATTGGGTTATCCGTTTCACACAATAATGGTGCTGGTCCCCAAGTTGGAAGTACTTCTGCATCAGTTTGATTAACTGTTATAATATGACATACTTCCTCTGCACAATCTTGCGCTGCAAAACCTGAGCATGCTGCATTATTAATTGTCTCTTCATAACAAATCATAGCTGTACCAGCTCCAACTACCGTTACTGTCGCATCTGTACCAAAAGCAGGATTATCAACAGTTGCAACAGCTGCATCTGATGTTGTCCATACTACAGATACTGTAGATGTAGTGTAAACTGGGCTATTTACTTTAGCAGTTAATGTTGGACTAGTAACTCCATCCCAACAAATTTCTTCTGCTAAATCAAAGCTAGGTTGTGGTTTCTCGCTTACATATAAACAAGATGTAACATCAATATCCATATCACATGGAAGTGGATCATCATATTGATATTGTACGCAGAAACAACCTGCTTCATCATATACTAATGCACCACCTACAATTGTAGCACTACCACTTACTACAGTTAATGTAGCATTAGCAGGGTCTAATAATTGTGTATTTGGTACAGTAGGGAATAATTGACTCAATGAAACTGTTCCTGTAGGATCGATTGTACATTCAATATGTAAATCAGTCGCTGCAGGTACAACTGGTGGAGCAATTACTTCTATATCTTGACAGTAGGTCTCAATACAACTTCCTACACCTGCATCTACACAAATGGTGTAAATACCTGGTGCTGAAGGTGCTGTAAATGTTCCAGTAGCATCAGCTGATGATACGTCACCATTATCTACTACAGCTGTTGTATTAACACCGTACCAACGTACACGTTCACCATCTGCAGGACCAAAGCTACATGCTGGCCAAGCTTGTAAAGCGTTATCCAACATTAAGGTTTGAGCATCTCCTGTACAAACAGGTGTTGTCAAGGTGAAAGTAGGATCATCATTCGGGAATACCACGATCTCTGTTTCTACCACTTGTGTACAACCTGGATTGTGTGTTCCATCTCCTCCTGCATCATCAATGTATGTGTACTGAACAGTATGACATCCTACCCCTGCACCAAATCCTGGGAATGGATCGAATGTAGCTGTACCATCACCATTATCCGTGATACCAGGACCGCTGAATGAACCAGCACCCGTAGTACTAGGAATACCTGTAATCGTAACAGAACCGTCATTTTCACAAAGTGGACCAACACCCGTGATTTGTGGATCTGGGTAAGAACATACATTAGAATAAGATAGAGTAATATTACTTGGATCACCTGCTGCGTTAGGGCCTTCTATTTCAATATAGTAACCTTCAGCATCAATATGTGTAATATCTAAGCTATACGTTCCATCTCCATTATCAACTAATACATCACCAGCCGCTACATTTGTAGTTCCATTTACACTACTAACTGTAAATGTAAGTCCTGTAGCACCCGCGTTTAATATAGTAATTGTTTCATCAAATGTTCCATCATCACCATTGACTGAAGCATCATCATTACAAGCACAACCAGTTGTCGTGATTTCCATATCACATACTTGTAAAGTAATAAATTGCGTAGCAATAGAAGAACAACCTGTAACTGCATCTTCTAATGTAAAATCAATTGCAACTGTAACTGGATAAACCGTACCTGCTGGTAAGGCAGCCACTGCAGCTGCTACATCAAATGTACCAACGAATGGAGTAGCTCCTCCAGGAATGAATGGTAAAGAAGTTGTTACGATAGTAGTAACTGAATTTACTGCTCCATTACCTTCTAGAGTACCAAGAGCAACTCCTGCTCCATCAACTGTATAGACTAAAGATGGCCCATAAGTTAGATTAGTATTATTATCATCATAATTGAAGTTTGGATCAGCAATGATGTCTACTATATCTGTAGTGGTACATACTGCACTTGGCATGAAGATTTCAGGCTCTGGGAAGGAATATAATCCTCCTACTGTCAATTCACAACCTAAATCATCGCGTATCGTTATTGTCCAAGGTTGATTGCTTACCGCAACAAGGAAACCGATAGAACTTGCAAAATTCACCTGATTAAATGGAATACCAAAACTAGTAAACGCATTATAATCAATTATAGATCCATCTCCATTTTGAATAATATTCAAACCAGTAGATGAAACGATCGTATAATCACCAAATGCATTTTGAACACCACCAGAGAAACCACCTATTGTAATGGTCACTTGCTCATCATCATCTGTTAAATCACCAATACACGCATAAGTTTCAGAGAAATCATATGCTAAAGGTGCAGGTAATGGAAGGATTTGACAATTTGGTCCACAAGCTGAGGCAAAGAACGCTTCGTTAGCATCATCTGGTGCATTAATACATACTTGTACAGCACCACTTGGTAAATCAGCAGGTGCAGAATCATATCCTAAGAATGCGCCAGAACCAGCATCAAAAATAGTGATTGGATAATCTGTACAAACGGTACCATCTGGTGCTTGAATTTCAAATTGTACTTCACAAGATTCATTTGGTACAATAGGAATTGCCACCAAATTAGCTGGATCTTGATATACTGTGATTACTTCACCTACCCAAGGTAAACAATCATCTTCAATAGGACCTCCATTTGCTTCGAATGCAGCATCGCTCAAGAAGGCATAAACCACATATTCTTCTGGAGAACAAGTAAATCCAGAATGTGTAAATGAAGCATTTGTAAATACATAATTTCCACTTGTTCCGAATACACCTGTAGCCGTTCCTAAAGATGTTACGAAAGGAGAACCATAAGGATCATCAGAGAAAATATTAGGCAAGAAATTTACCCCAAACTCAATGAAAGCAGCCTCAGCCGCATCAATTTGACCATCGCCGTTTACATCCAATACATCAATCATATCGTTTGATAATGGAACGGATAAATCAATTGTCTGTCCTTCACATACATCATCTTCTTGTAAGCTTAAATCTAAGATTACAGAAGAACATTCAGGAACACAATCTGCTACTGTTACGATTTGTGTTGCAGTTTGCGCACATCCTGTCACAGCATCTGTTAGAGTAAACGTAATTGTAAATTCACCTTGTCCTGATACATCAGGATCGAAAGTTGCTCGTGGACTTGCGCCTACGCCATTATCTACTAAACCAGGTACTACATTAAATACGCCACCATCTAAATTTGCATTTAGTGTTGTTCCTTGTAAAAGGATATCTAAATTCATTGGATCTCCTGTGCTACAAGCAAAACTAGACATCAGAATCTCTGGCTGTGGGAAATTATATCCACCTGAGAAAGTCAATTCACAACCATTCGCATCACATACTGTCATGCTCCAAGGTTGATTGGCATATACGAAGAAAGAAGAACCTGATGCAACTGCAACTGTTCCGTCCATAGCTGGAGTAATTCCTCCACCTGCAACATTAGACGTTAAATATAGACCAGAACCTCCACAAAGGGTGTAGGTTCCTGTTCCTCCTGTAATCGCACCCAAGGTCATATTTACTACTTCATCATCGTCATTTTCAAATGCGCCTACACAAACATAGGTCTCCGCAAAGTCATAAGCGATTGGATCATTTAAATCAACTACAATAGCTCCAGAGCTTGGACATGGACTTCCTGCTGGTGAATCAACAAATACATTGACTCCTGCACCTGCATCTGCTGGTACAATTTGTGGGAAAGTTTGGTAACCTGTACATAAGTTTCCGTTTGCATCAAATACATCAAAGGTAACGGAACATCCATCTGCTGTTGCTACTGGTACTACCGTAAAGTTAGTAGGATCAGGCCATACCGATACTACTTCTGCTACCCATGGTAAACAATCATCTGGTATAGGTCCGCCATTGGCTTCAAATGCAGATGGTGATAAAAAGGCATATACTACATATTCTTCTACTCCACAAGTCGCACCTGAATGCGTAAAGCTAAAGTCGGCAAATAAAGAACTATTACCCGCTGGGCCAAATACACCAGTACCTGGTGTGATATTCGCTGGTGGAGCTAAATATGGATTGTCTGTAAAGAAATTTGGTATAGCATTAATACCAAAAGAAATAATAGAAGGATCATCTATTTGACCATCAAGATCTAAATCAAATAAGGCGGTCATATCTGGTGTCAAAGCTACTGATAAATCAGTTACATCGCCATCACATACATCGTCTTGTTGTAAACTTAAATCTAAGATTACAGATGAACATTCAGGAGCACATTGTGCTACATTAACTATTTGCGTTGCAACTTGTGCACATCCTGTCACAGCATCTGTTAGGGTAAATGTAATTGTAAATTCACCATCTCCTGCAACTTCAGGATCGAAAGTTGCTCGTGGACTTGCTCCTACACCATTATCTACTAAACCAGGTACTACATTAAATACACCGCCATCTAAGTTGGCATTTAGCGTCGTTCCTTGTAGAAAAACATCTACAGTCATAGGCTCACCATTGTTACAAGCAAAGCTAGACATTAGAATTTCTGGCTGTGGGAAATTATATCCACCTGAAAAGCTCAATTCACAGCCATTCGCATCACATACTGTAATGCTCCAAGGTTGGTTTGCATATACGAAGAAAGAAGAACCTGATGCAACTGCAACTGTTCCGTCCATAGCTGGAGTAATTCCTCCACCTGCAACATTAGACGTTAAATATAGACCAGAACCTCCACAAAGGGTGTAGGTTCCTGTTCCTCCTGTAATCGCACCCAAGGTCATATTTACTACTTCATCATCGTCATTTTCAAATGCGCCTACACAAACATAGGTCTCCGCAAAGTCATAAGCGATTGGATCATTTAAATCAACTACAATAGCTCCAGAGCTTGGACATGGACTTCCTGCTGGTGAATCAACAAATACATTGACTCCTGCACCTGCATCTGCTGGTACAATTTGTGGGAAAGTTTGGTAACCTGTACATAAGTTTCCGTTTGCATCAAATACATCAAAGGTAACGGAACATCCATCTGCTGTTGCTACTGGTACTACCGTAAAGTTAGTAGGATCAGGCCATACCGATACTACTTCTGCTACCCATGGTAAACAATCATCTGGTATAGGTCCGCCATTGGCTTCAAATGCAGATGGTGATAAAAAGGCATATACTACATATTCTTCTACTCCACAAGTCGCACCTGAATGCGTAAAGCTAAAGTCGGCAAATAAAGAACTATTACCCGCTGGGCCAAATACACCAGTACCTGGTGTGATATTCGCTGGTGGAGCTAAATATGGATTGTCTGTAAAGAAATTTGGTATAGCATTAATACCAAAAGAAATAATAGAAGGATCATCTATTTGACCATCAAGATCTAAATCAAATAAGGCGGTCATATCTGGTGTCAAAGCTACTGATAAATCAGTTACATCGCCATCACATACATCGTCTTGTTGTAAACTTAAATCTAAGATTACAGATGAACATTCAGGAGCACATTGTGCTACATTAACTATTTGCGTTGCAACTTGTGCACATCCTGTCACAGCATCTGTTAGGGTAAATGTAATTGTAAATTCACCATCTCCTGCAACTTCAGGATCGAAAGTTGCTCGTGGACTTGCTCCTACACCATTATCTACTAAACCAGGTACTACATTAAATACACCGCCATCTAAGTTGGCATTTAGCGTCGTTCCTTGTAGAAAAACATCTACAGTCATAGGCTCACCATTGTTACAAGCAAAGCTAGACATTAGAATTTCTGGCTGTGGGAAATTATATCCACCTGAAAAGCTCAATTCACAGCCATTCGCATCACATACTGTAATGCTCCAAGGTTGGTTTGCATATACAAAGAAAGAAGAACCTGATGCAATTGCCGCTGTTCCATTCATGGCTGGCGTAATTCCTCCACCTGCATTATTAGATGTTAAATATAGACCAGAACCTCCACATAGGGTATATGTTCCACTTCCACCCGCAATCGTACCTAAGGTCATTTGCACTACTTCATCATCGTCATTTTCAAATGCGCTGACACAAGCATAGGTCTCTGCAAAATCATAAGTAATAGGTGCTGATAAGGTAAAACAAATATAATCTGTTGCATCACCACACCCAGCCACAGGACCAGAGTTCGGCGTACCGGGATCAGTACCAGCTTCTACTTGCCCCAGCTCATCCCAAACAGAACCAGCTACACAAATTTCAACATCAGTTGGATAAGCATTTCCTCCCGCATCTAACCAAGTTTGTGATGCCACATCAAAATTGAAATCTAGTTGTGGATTTCCTCCAGCACCTGGAGCAGTAGCTAATACTTGGAAGTTTATATCTCCAAATACTCCCGTAAAATAAGGGTTTGAAGGAATTGGCTCTGTTCCTGATGTATAAAAATCAAGAAAATAAACACCATTCGTTTGGTCACCATCAGGTCCTTCTGGATATAAAATATTCTCCCCTTGAACTGTTATAGAGAATGATCCTTGTGCAGGACATATTGTAGGGCCAGATGTCATAGATAAAGAACCAGCTTCTGCACAAACATTTTGCGCACATACATCAACACTTATGATTTGTTGAACTTCTCTAACACATCCAGTAGCTATATCTGTGATAGAATACGTTATCGTTGTAAATCCTGATCCATTGGCTGCAAAAAATACTTCTGGATCAAAATTGAATGTATTATTTCCATTATCAGTAAATCCATCTGCTGGAACTGCAACAATATTTTCAACTATATTTACATTTACTAATATTGCCGCATCTAAAGCACCTATTCCATTAGCATTGATACCATACTGCATATTCATCAACTCTGCGCCTGTAGAACAAGCAAAAGATGATGATACGATAATAGGCTCTGGAAAATTATAATTATCTGTAACTGTCATCTCACATCCCTGACCATCACAGAAGGTCATACTCCAAGGTTGGTTAGATAATACAACATAGGGTAGTCCCAAAGGATCTAGTAAACCAGCTTGAGGTATAGCTGTCAATTGATTCCAATCAATATAGTCTACAAAACCATCGCCATCTATATCAAATTGGTCAGCAGAGCCATCAAAAGTAAGATCTGATATTCCAGCACCTGCTAAATCAACATAAATACCTGTTCCACCACAAATGTTATAATTTACTTCAATACCACATCCTACTGTACCACCAGATAATGCACCCAATGTTACAGTAATAAACTCATCATCATCATTCGCGAAGATGCCACTACAAGCATAGGTATGTGCATCATCATATGCTATTGGATCTAAGATGGTAAAACAAACTTGGTTAGAGTTATCTGTACAGATAGACTGACCAGTGTTGGTATCTTCTTCATTTATACCATTTTCATTCCAAACAGAACCTACAATACAAATTTCTGTACAAGTAGGTACTGCACCTATTATTGTTCCTGTAGAACTTTCTATCAAATTTCCAGAAAGGTGGTCATAGAAGAATTCAAATGGAGAATCTTGTAAAGGATTACCACCAATAGAGAAAAATCCTAAATCTCCAAAGTTAGCTGCTCCTCCTACTTCAAACATACCACAAGTAGGTTGGTTCGGATCATCATCTAAACCACCTACACAGTCACCTGTGAAGAAATCGAAGAAATAAAGACCCGTTGTTTGATCGTCATCATCATCGTTTGTGATTGGGAAAAGAACATCGCCCGTTACATTAACCGTGATAGTTTCTCCTGCACACAATACTTCTTCTGAAAGTGTAAGACCACCTGCATCACCTGATGTACAATTTTCACCTACTGCTAAACAGATTTCATCAATATTAGTACATCCTGTAAAGTCTAGACAAACGTGATATTCTACACCCGGTACTAAATTAGAAGCCGAAGGTGCTACACCACCTCCACCGGGGAAGATTTGTACACCATTGGTACTGATATAGTTACCTTCTGGTGTAGTTGCATCTACACAGTTTTCATCAAAAATAGTAACTGTAGGATCACATAAGGCCCCACCAGCTCCAGCTGAGACGAAAGTGGAAAAGAAAGCGATCTCTCCTGCAAAAGTCATTTCATAACATAAGGAAAAATCTGACGCTGCATCCAACGTGATACATTGATCTGCATCTCCACCAGTAGCAACTCCAGGGGAATCACCATTATAAAAATGACCATAATTACAGCCACCTCCATCTACTTCTTGACAAGTAGAAGCACATGTTTCTGGAGGATCAGGAAGTGTTATAGGAGGAGGAAATACAGTTGATTCATTACAACCACCTTCTTCTACACCTAATATACTGAAGTTCTCTCCAGCAGGATTACTGTCCAAAATTAACTCCACATCATAACAATAAGATGGTAGAGGATCAAAAGCGTCTACAAAAGGACAGCTTGTACAACTAAATAATACTGAACCAGTACCTACACCAGTTGCAGCTGCAGTACTACCAGAAGGGCTGTTTCCAGCATTATCTGTACTGAAACCACCGCCAGCTGTACCATTGATGGTATAACTTGTGATATTAACACCACCTGATACAGCATAGGTGATATTACTATGACCATCAAAACCCAAAGTTCCATGGCACATTTCCACTTGAAGTGTATAAGTACCATCTCCATTGTCTATTAAAACAGGAGGTGAACCCACATCTGTACCTGAGTTGTGGCAAGCATAACTAAGATTTGGTCCTATACAGCAGACTGCAAGCACCAAAAAGAAAGCTTTAATTCCCCCAACCAACTTAGGATTGAAAGTCCCCAGTAGAGTATTTGTAAAATTCTCTTCTTTCATGAGATTAAAAATTTTAGGGATTTGTAAATTAAAAAAGGTTAATAAAAAGAAAAAAGACTCGTTCATTTCAATGTAAAAAATAGATCGTCTAGTAATTGCTTATAGTAGGTTTGAGTTAGTGTTTCTTACAATATGATATAAACCTATTATATATTATGTATATACCTGATAAACAGATTATTATCTGTACAAAAGGTTGATTTTTTTCAAACTACAATAATGCATTCAAAATGGGCATGATGCACATGACATTTATGAAGCATTAAAAGGGTGATTTGTCAATGCCGCATTGACAAAACAATAATATACTTTGAATCAGTTTTTAGGATAAATATTTTGAAAAAGAAAAGTGAAGAGAAACTCTAGTCTCCAATTCTCTAATTAAATTCACCTAATACAGTTTATGGAATGAATATTTAAAGGTATATGAGATGTCTTGTTGAATGAGAGTAAATTTTGATGTAAAGAGAAAATAGATCAAACATTTACTCTACAAAGATACAATTTTAAAATTGTCGTCACATACCCTAAACGTGGTATTTTTTATAAGCTATCACTTTTGACAAATCGACCAAGAACAATTTGCTTTCCTTCCTTGTTTTGCGTAGAAATCATATAAATTCCACTGCTTAAATGGCTAATATCGAGCGTATTCGCGTCAATAAACCGAACATCGAAAGCAATACCACTTGTATTAAAAAGTTGTATTTTATCTAAAAATGAGATTTTTTTATTAAAATGTAAAACATTGTTAGAGGGATTAGGATAGGCAATAAATGTCACATTTTCTGTTAAATTTGTATTAATATTTGAGATTATTGGGACTTCCAATGTCCATAATTTAGAGCAATCATTAGCATCGAGGACCTCCAATTCATAGACATCAGCGCTAAGATTTTCTATGAAATTTTCTTCTTGTAAAACTCCATTTAGATATACAGCATATGGAGCTGTCCCCCCTTGTATTGCTAAATTGATGCTTCCAAATGCATCATCCATAGTTGTTCCTACTATCTCAATATCAACACTTAGCGAGTCTGGTTCCTCTAATTCTATTTCAAGAAAAAGAGAATCGCCTACACTATCCGTAAGCTGTAGTTGATAAATACCTCCATTTAAATTCATCAAAAAAGAAGTATCTGACGATGTATGTTGCCAATTATATTTAATAGGATAATCACTTGAAGCTAAAACATTAATAGCCCCGTCAGCCTCTTCATAGCAAGATACAGCTTCTACTTGCACCTCCTGAACAGCAAGAGTACGAGGATAAATCGTTATAGGACGACTAAAAAGAGTTAATTGCGGAAAATCTAGATTGGTAACATGATAAGAATATTCTCCTAATTGTTGGGGATTTATATTTTCTATTGTTAAGGAACAAGCATTGGTAGTATTGATAAGTGAATCCATTAAAAACCATTGATATTGATTGTTAAGCATCTCATTCATACAATTTAAGGTAATTGTATCTCCAATATGTACTAATTCGCTTTGTGTTAAACCAATACTATCTTGAGGGGCATAAACGACAGGAATAGACACAGCATCAAAAATAGCTTTGATTTCATTTAAATCTGAAAAATCAAGTTGATTGAAGGAAATACTGAGTCGATCTAAATTGGATAAATCGGCGATTCCCAAAGGCAAGCTTGTCAATTGATTGTATTGTACATAGAGCCATTGTAGATTTTCGAGTTGAGTAATGGAGGAAGGTAATTCTTGAAGTGCATTTCCATTCGCTAATAATCTTTTCAAATTACTGAGTTCTCCTAAATCATTTGGTAGGGCATTTAATTGATTGTTTGATAAATATAAAAATTCTAAGTTTGTTAAATTGCTGATCGCATCATGAATCGTATTAATTTGATTATCTTGTAAAGAAAGAATTTGAAGATTAGTCAAGTCTTGGATAGATGAGGGAATTTCTTGAATTAAGTTATCATCTAAATCGATACTCTCCAAATTTGCTAAACTGGAAAGATCAGAAGGGAATTGAGTGATTTTATTTTCGAAAAGTCGCAAATTGGTTAAATTTTCTTGAGCAAACTCAATTTGTTCTGGAAAACTGCTTAGCCCCATATTAGACAGATCTAATGTTTGTAAGTTAGGCAATTGAAAAATATGAGCAGGAATGACAGGCATATCATTTAAACGAAGACTAAGAAATTCTAAATTGACAAGATTACCAAAAGAAGCAGGAAGATAAGTCAATCCACATTTATGGATGTCCATTCGTTTTAAAAAAGTGAGATTTCCAATTGAATTGGGTAATGTATCGCCTAAAAAATAATGCCCGAGAATTAAGTTTTCGATATTTCCATTACTATTACAACCTACACCGGGCCAAGTGCAATAATCCGTATTCGTACCCCATCCTAATTGTTGAAGGGTATCATATTGCATTGCTAAATCTTCCAATGCTTGTATTTCAGCAGCATCTTGCGCAAAAACATTCAATGAAAAATGGAATAATAAAGCTATTGTGAGTGTAGCCCTCATGTGTTTGTTCAGATTGTTTAAATAGTTTACGGAGAGGCATTTATAAGTTAAAGATACGTGTACCTTATCGAAGTTTCAAGGGTGAAAAATAAAATACCCTATCTATGGTAGATGCTTGGTTATGAAGTCTTTTTCTTGTTTTTCGACTTCTTTTTTTTGTGTTTTACTTTTCCTTTTTTAGTAGTTTCGCCATTTCCAAAAAGTAGGAATTTAAAAGGGTATAATTGTTGTCCCACAAAGGAATTTGGGACGTATTTACTATCGTCTATCCCAAGAATGGGCTTTTTGTCTGTTGGCAAATAATACGTACCAAAGAGATAGTCCCAAATATTGAGTACAGAGGCAAAATTAACCCCATATTTGGAGGGTAAATTTTTTGAATGGTGCCAGAAATGAGTTTCTGGGTTATTTATAATATAGTTAAAAAAGCCAAAGTTCGTTTTAATGTTGCAATGTGTAAAAAAGGCATCAAAAATAAATATCGTCACGACAACATAGGTATACATTTGGCTAGAATAGCCTAATACTGCGAATGGTAAGTATAAAAAAGATTTAAATACAAAAATTTCCATGACATGAAAATGTCTTGAAGAAGCAAAACTTATTTCTTCTGGTGCATGATGGATTTTATGAAACGCCCATAAAAAATCAAATCTATGCATGGCATAATGCGCTACCCATTCAAAAAAGTCTTGTAACACAAATAAAATTAAAATGCTCCAAAATAAAGGAATAGCATCCAAATTAAATAATACCATATCTTCTACACCCATTGATCCCATAAATGTCTTGAAATAGTGTTCAATGGTATACGTAAATGCCAAGATCCCTAATCCTACAAACAAAATATCATAAAAGATTACATAGAAAATATCCAACCAAAATCCCTTTCGCTTAAAGGAATCATAATTCATCTTTTTGGGTAAAAAATACTCTAATCCAATGCATACCACACACCACAATATCACCCAATAAACATTGTTTGTTGGTTTTAAATTGAAGAGTCTAGTCCAAGAGTAGTCCCAAAAGTAATTGAAATAGTGTTGATAAACTTCTACAAAATCCATGTTTGGATGAGTTATGAATTTTCAAATATACATTTAAGTTAAAAGGAAATAGAAGTTGTTGGAAATTTGATAATGTTTAATGTGTAAATATTATCAAATTTGAAAATTAAAATTACGTCAGCAAAACTAGAATTTCAAGTCTTTTTCTAAAAATACCTTATTTGAGGTAGAGGGATTAAATAAATAAATCAAGAATGCTTAGCCCTCCAAAAAGTAGACTTGCCAAACCATTGGTCGTAAAAAAGGCCAGATTTACTTTTCGTAAATCATCATGTTTTACTAAACTGTGCTGATAAATAAGTGAAGCATTAAATACGACCATCGCCACTAAGGCTAAATATTGAACAGACGGATATTGTTGAAATAGCAAATAAGTCCCCAAAATGATCCATATTGCTGAAAAAAGATGAAGCCATCTAGACAATCGTAAAGCTTTAATGCCTCCTATTTGGCTTGGAATAGAATGCAAATCTAAGGATTTATCAAAATCCTCATCTTGTAAAGCATAAATAATATCGAAACCTGCCACCCAAAATAATACAGCAAAAGAATAACACAAAGGCAAAAAATCAAATGTTCCTGTCACCGCAATATAAGCACCAATAGGCGCGAGTGAAAGCCCTAATCCTAAGACGAAATGACACAAAGCAGTGAATCGTTTGGTATAGCTATAGCCCAAAATCACTAATAATGCTATGGGAGACAAATAAAAACATAATGGATTAATAAAATAGGTACAAGTAATGAATGCCAATGAATTAGCACTTACAAAAAGGAGTGCGGCTTTCGGTGAAATTATTCCTGCGGGTATCTCTCGATTTTCGGTTCTAGGATTAGCTTTATCAATGTCTCGATCCAAATATCGATTAAATGCCATAGCAGCTGAGCGCGCGAAAATCATACATAAAATCACTAAAAAAAATAAACGCCAAGAAATGCTTTGTTGTGGTAATTGTGTAGCTAAAAAGAACCCTAAAATCGCAAAAGGAAGTGCAAAAATGGTATGACTAAACTTAACTAAGGAAAGATATTTCTTCATAGAAAAAACGGCTACAGTTTGGCTAAGACAAACCTACTAAAAAAGCCTAGATAATTTGAAATTATCTAGGCTTTTTATGAATTTAATTCAAATCAAATTTTATTGATTAATTTGAATATTTGGTTGTGCAGGTGCATTTGGAGTTGTAGGTGCAGGCGCATTTGGATCTGGCTCAACATTTCCTTTCAAGTAAATGAATGTTTGAGCAGGCTCTGTATTTGCAGTAATCGTAACTTTTTGATTACGAGGACCTTTTTTGTTTTTAGAGTTAAACTCAACAGTGATTTCACCAGAAGCACCAGGAGCAATAGGCTCTTTTGGCCACTTAGGTACAGTACAACCACAGCTACCTTTTGCATTGCTAAGAATTAAAGGCTCACTACCTGTATTTTTGAAAGCATAAGTATGAGAAACTTTTTCACCTTCAGTTACTGTACCAAAATCAAATTCAGTTTCACCAAATTCCATTACAGTTGTTGGGCCAACTGGTGCAGCTGGAGTATTAGGTGCTGGCTGCGCAGTTGGTGTAGCTGGAGCAGTTGGTGTTGTACTTTCAACTTTAGCACGAGCTGCAGCTTGATCTGCAGAAGTTTCATTAGCACAAGAAACCATAAAAAGGGATAGTGCCATTAGTAATAAACCAGAAAATAACGTCTTTTTCATCTTTAAATAAATTTAATAATTGTGAGATTTTTTAAATATGTTCTAAATTTGGTGGGGCAAAATTAAGGGTTTTTTGGCGTTCTACCTAACAAAGTTCCAAAATTTGCCACGACCTTTTTCTTAATTACGAATTCGTTTTTAAGGAGTTGCATTTGAATGCGCTTCCAATCAATTGATAATACAAAAGTATACCAAAACCACTCAAACTCCTGTTAATGCACTTGCAATAATAGTTAATGAGTTGTTAATGCTATTTAACTTCTTAAATAAGATGCACCATTTACATCTAAAATAGTCCCTGTAGTGAATTCCGTACCTGATGCAGCTAGAAATAAAACAGCGTTCGCCACTTCTTCTGGTTTTGCTATCCGTCCTAAGGGACTTTGATTTAAAATATTTTTACCATGGTAAGTCTCTAATTTTTCTAGGATTCGTTCTGTTGAAACAAAACCTGGTGCGACTACTCCAATAAAAATATTATGTGGCGCAAGTGCTATAGCAAGGGACTGACTCATGGCATTTAAGCCAGCTTTGCTTGCGCCATAAGCGGGCTGCTTGGGTTCACCTCTAAATGCTCCTCTCGAAGAAATATTAACGATTCGTCCACTTTTCTGTTGAATCATATATTGAGCAGCACAATAACATACATTGGCAGGACCAACTAAATTAGTAGATAGCGTTTGTTCCCAAGATTTTTGCCAATCCACATAACTAACTTTATCGATTGGGTGTTCCTCGAAAATTCCTGCATTATTTACTACAATATCTATACGACCATACTCCGCTATAATTCGATTAATCATTCGTCGCACTTGTTCTGGATCAACAAGATTTGCTTGTATTAATTCATGTTTTCCTGGAATAATGGATCGAAATGTATTTTCAGCACCTTGTTGATTATTATTATAATGAACGACAACATTTGCTTTTTTCTTTGCAAAAGCTTGTGCTGTAGCTCTACCAATTCCGCTAGATGCTCCTGTTACTAAAACCACTTTATCATTAAACATTAAATCAATCATAATGCGTAATTCGGACTATTAACAATAAATACAAATTTAATTAATTTAAATATACAAATTTATTGGTTCAACTTTTTCATTTTAACGATGATGACAATTCTAGTACTATTTTTATTTTAATAGTGATAGTAAAAAAACTGTCAAGATTATAATACCGAGTTGAAAAAATCCTTTCGCATATAATTTATGATTTTTTCAAATCGGCATTATACGTTGAAGGTGTGATATACGAAATCACTTAATCAATTTCGTATAAGCATTTCTTCATGTCTAATTAATACAACCTCGAATGCCTCTAATTGTTGCATCTTCTATGGGAGTTATTTTATGTTTTTAAGCTGCTTATTTAATGCAAAAATCTTAAATATTTTCGATTTATTAGAAATATATCAATTTAGAACAAAAAGTTTTTGTATCTTAGGAAAAAATACCCTCAAACATTTTAACACTTACAAAGTAATACAACAATTCAACAACTTCTTTGAAACGCTTTGAGTAAATTTCCAAATATTGCGGTAATACTTACAGATGCTGATCGATACATTCAATGGGTCAATCATGATTTCACAGCTATTACAGGCTATAGTATTTCAGATGTAATTGGGAAAAAACCGAGTTTATTACAAGGTCCTGCTAGTTCTCCAGCAGCAATAAAACGTTTTCGCAATGCCCTTGATAAAGGAATTTCTTTTAAAGATGAAATCATCAATTATCGCAAAAATGGACAACAATATCTTTGCCGATTAGTAGTACACCCTATTTTTAATCGAAAAAAAGAACTCACCAATTATATTGCATTTGAGGTAGATGGTAATTGCACAGATGATTCTTTTTTACCTATTATGCAATTAGCTGAAACGGATTCCATTTATCAAAATGTTAGTCTTCAGCAATTAAAATTAAGTAAAATTTATGAGCGTCTCCGCTATTACATGGAAGAAGAAAAAGCCTATCTGAATCCCAAAATAAAACTCAAAGAAATAGCTGATCATTTACATACAAACACTAAATATTTATCACAGGTTATTAATCTGTTGACGGGTGCCAACACTAATAAATTCATTAATAGTTATCGTATTAGAGATGCTAAAATAAAACTATTAGCTCCTGAAGCTCAGCAACTTACATTATATGGCGTAGCGCGACAATGTGGTTTTAAAAATAAATCTACTTTTTATAAAGTATTCAAGGAAATAACTGGGCTTACTCCAAAAGAATATGTAAAAAAACATCAAAATCAATCGTGATCAATTGATTGAACCTCTTCTTTTAATTCTAAAAATGGTTTAAATATTTTCGAAAATAAAGCAGTAGAATCTGAAGCAAAACATGCATCCGTATTGGTAGATGTTGTTATGATAAATTCTGGCGTTCGTAAACTATCTCGGTAACACTTAATTTCACAACTTTTATACTCTGACTCTAAAATAAGTTGAAGATCCAAAAAATCTTGATGCGTTAAAGGATCAAAATCATAAATAAAGTGATTGCTTTTTAAAGATTCAATTTGCTTTAAATAATTATCCATAAGAGAATCTGCTTCCAAATTTAGATCATTATTTTGCCAATCGTCCCCACTTTTATGAAATAACAATTGAATAGAATCTTTCATTTCACTAAACTGAAGGGTTCTTATATTCTCAATGTCTAATCCATGTACACGCTGATCTCTAAATTTATTAAATGATTGATTATTTAACTGATGGAATATTCCACTTACTTCAAAAACTTCCTTTTCATTTGCCAATCGCATATAAGCTTTTTGTGTCGTAGTCAAATCACTAATATAAAAGTCTTCATGTATTAAATCACCTAAAATACGTACTCTTGTATTTGAGCTATGACCAAAGCCATAGTTTGACGACTTGTTTTTTGACGGAGTACGAACATGATGCGCTTCAATATCTGTAAAAAGTGCTAATAAAGAGTCTACTTGTTGGGCAAAGGCTTGAGTGGTAAAATTATCTTTACTAATTAACCATTTCTTTTGTACACGTTGTAAGCGAACATCTTGATAGTTATCAATTTTTGTATTAAGGATAATTGACTGAATATTAGTTGTATCAAGTTTTATTAGTTGTAGGTTAACACCTTGTTTTTTCTTTTCCTGATTAAACAGAAAATACATACCAACTATTATCAATAGTACAACTGCGAATTTTATGCTTCTTTTGAGTTTCATATAGATAAGAACTAAGAAGCTATTTGAATTTAACACTTTCTTTCTATGATGTCCCTTTTTCCATCACTCTTTGTTATTAAAATAGTTATTTAGCTGGGCTAAACTCCTATTTCAATGCCTCGATTGTTGAAAAAACGACCTATCATATTTTAAAAAAGCTAAACTCAAATTGCTTCTAAAAGAACAAATGTAATTTTTTTCCATTTTTTAAAAAAATCTACTTATTTATTCCTTTAAAAATAGTTCTATTATTAGATTACAGTCTTAAAAAAGCCAGTATTTGAGCTAAGGCTTGGCAATTCTATTGAGATTCTATAAATTAGCCTTTCAATTTCATATTATAAATATTTAAACTATATAAAATATGATGAAGTACATATTTATTACCCTTTTTGCTGTAGGTATTTTAGCTTGTGGACAGCAAACTTCAGCTCCAGCTCCTACGAGCGGAAGTGGCGATTTAACTGGATTTGAACTTATTGCTTATCCATCTTCCGTTGCACAAAAAGCAATGAAAAAAGAGGCGTCTGGAAATGTCTTAGAAGAAGGAGATGTTGTAGATGGAGTGCGACAAGGAGCTTGGTTGAGTTATCATACAGGACGAAATGCAGGTATTGTTAAATCTATTAGCAATTACTTTAATGGAAATTTTCAAGGACCACATTTGACATTTGATAACGTAGGACGCCTAGAAAAGAAATCTTTTTATGCCAATAATCAATTACATGGCCCTTATGTGGAGTACAAGTTTGGAAAACCCATTAAAGAGGCTAATTATGTCAACGGTCAATTAGATGGAAAATATACGACCTATTATCAAAATGGAAAAAAACAACAAGAAACTGATTATTCAATGGGCAAGAAAAATGGGAAATCCATTTTTTATAATGAAGAAGAACAAGTGACTTTGGAATATGAGTTTAAAAATGGGGTACAATTGAATAAATAATCCATCCTCAATAAAAAATAGGTCAGCTAAAGAATTAGTTGACCTATTATCTTACACTTACGCAGCAGTATCATGGCATTCTTTTTCAAGAAAATCCCTGTCGCTACGCTTTGTTGTTTTTTGTTCGTCAATAGTTTCGTACCGATGCAAGAAATCATTGTCGATCATTAAGTTCAAACTCAATAAATCCATGATCTTTCGCATATGAGTTGTTTCTATTGATTTATTGAAAAACAATTTCTACAAAAAGAAAGACTTTCACTATTTATTTAGCTCCAATTGAGTATGAATTCAAGAAATCATACTAATCTACTTCTATCTCCCGATGATTTTCCTTAATTAAGAGAAAATTTATAGACTTCTTCCTACATTTAGAACCAGAAACAGAACATACATATGACAAATAAAGAAATTGCCAATTCCTTTCGCACGCTCGCTGCCATTATGGAACTGCATGGAGAAAATCAATTTAAAATTCGCTCTTACTCTAATGCTTATATTACCCTTCGTAAATGGGAACAGCCACTTGTAGAAATGACGACAGATGAAATCGCTGCTATCAAGGGCGTGGGCAAAGCCATTCAAGGAAAAATACAAGAATTGTTAACCGAAGGAGAAATGGCTACACTCAAAAAATATCAAGATCAAACGCCTGAAGGCATTCAGGAAATGCTACAAATTAAAGGATTTGGCCCAAAGAAAATTAGTGTCATTTGGAAGGATATGGGTATCGAAACAGTAGGTGAGTTATTGTATGCTTGCAATGAAAATCGACTGATTGAATTAAAAGGATTTGGTCAAAAAACACAAACAGATTTAAAAAATAAGTTAGAATATTTCCTCCAATCTCAAGGTAAATTTCACTTTGCTACACTTGAAAAACCTGCTTTGGAATTAATTGAACAATTGAAAACACAATTACCTAATGCAAAGATTACTTTAACAGGAGCAATCCGTCGCTGCGCTCCTATTTTGGATCAAATTGAGCTATTAATTGCCTCTAATGAATCTATTTCAAACATCTTTGAAACTGATCTTTTGCAGTTACAAGAAGAACACCATAATTATTTTCAGGCACAAACGGCAACAGACTTGCCTGTTCGCATTTATACTTGTTCCTTAACTGAATATGGTTCAAAATTATTTCGTTATACTGCCCATCCAGATTTTTTAACGGCTTTTATTGAAGCCTTTCCTGCTATTGATTTCAAAAATATAGCCGAAGAAACCACAATTTTTGACAAAGTACAACTTCCTTTTTTAGCACCAGAATTAAGAGAAAGTGAGTATGGTGTAAACCTCTTGCAGTCCAATCAAATCCCTAAACTTATTGAAGAAAAGGAGATAAAAGGCGTTTTACATACACATACGACCTATAGTGATGGATTACATACTTTAGATGATATGTGTACCTATGCTAAAGAACTTGATTATGAGTACATAGGCATTACAGACCACTCTAAATCAGCGTTTTATGCTAATGGATTAAAAGAAGATCGCTTACTAGAACAATTTGCTGCAATAGATGCTTTAAATGATAAATTAGATAATTTTACTGTATTTAAAGGAATAGAATCAGATATTTTAAATGATGGTTCTTTAGATTACCCTGAAGATATTTTGAAACAGTTTGATTTTATTATTGCCTCTGTGCATTCCAATCTTCGTATGGATAAAACTAAAGCCACAGCTCGATTGATTGCAGCTATTGAAAATCCGTACACCAAAATTTTAGGGCATCCGACAGGCCGATTGTTATTATCAAGAGAAGGCTATCCTCTCGATCATTTAAAAGTAATTGATGCCTGTGCAGCCAATGGTGTTGCAATAGAATTAAATGCTAATCCATATCGACTAGATTTAGATTGGACTTGGATTCCCTATGCTCTCGAAAAAGGAGTACTCATTGCTATTAATCCTGATGCACATTCAAAAGAAGGCATTCATGATATACATTTTGGTACATTAGCTGCCCGAAAAGGAGGTTTGACCAAAGAAGCTTGTCTAAATTCCTTAAATAAAGAAGAATTTGCTGCTTGGCTTAGAAAATAATCCTTAAATTTCGAGATAAAACGCCGTTTAAATCAAGCTTTTAAAACCGTACAAAAAAGTAACACAGACATTCTTGTTTGTAAGATCAGTATAAAAGTGATGATTTTGAAATACTATTTATGTTAAAGCTTGGGCTATTCTGCCTTATTCTATTTTTTGTATGGTTTAAAGATTCAGGCTTAAAAAATCAAATTTATGAGAGACCTTAATAATAAAATTGTTTGGATCACAGGAGCATCTGATGGAATTGGAAAAGAATTAGCCATTCAACTTGCCCAATTAGGTGCAAAAATCATCCTTACGGCACGAAGTGTTGAAAAATTAGAACGCATTAAAACCAATTTAGCTGGAGATGGACATTTAGTGTATCCAATGGATTTATTGAAGGTAGATGCTATTCCAGATGCAGCCAATGAAGTTTTATATAAAATAGGAACAGTCGATATTTTGGTGAATAATGCTGGGATTTCTCAACGTTCTTTGGTGAAAGAAACTTTAATTGAGATAGATCGAAAAATCATGGAAATTGATCATTTTGCAGTTGTTGCTTTAACTAAGGCCGTTTTACCAAAAATGATGGCTCAAAAAAGTGGGATGATTATCACGATCAGTAGCGTTGCAGGAAAATTTGGTGTCCCAATGCGATCTGCTTATTGTGCTGCTAAACATGCCGTGATTGGATTTATGGAAGCCTTACGTGCAGAAGTTCATTCAGATAATATCAAAGTAATGGTAGTCACTCCCGGTTCTGTTCAAACCAATATTTCAAAGAATGCACTCGAAGGAGATGGTAAAAAACACAATGTCACCGACCCTCTTATTGCCAATGGTATTCCTGTAGAAGAATGTGTACAAAAAATTATCAAAGGCATCAAAAATGAAACTCCAGAATTATTGATTGCCAAAGGGAAAGAAAAATTGGCGGTCTATGTCAAAAGGTTTTTCCCAAAAGTCTTATTTAAAATGATGACACGTATGCAAACGACTTAGAGTATGTCTAAAATTTATTTTATTTTGAAAATCAAGAGTTTATGCCTGCCCGCCTCAATATTAAGCAACGGCAGGCGGGGTTCTAGCTAAGAAAAAAATGCGCGTTTAGCGAGCTAAATAAGCAGGCTTTTTCAACGATAGGTTCATAAAATATTGGTTTTCAGTTGATAGAAATTTAGACATACTCTTAATTTCGTTCTATAAAAACACTTTTTTACAAAAAAAGGTGTAAATTTAATAGTCTAACCATTTAAACCCAAGAATTATGAATACAAAACGACTTACCCTTGTATTAACTATACTCTGTTATTTCATTATTCTTTCGATTACTGCACAAACTGGCTGCCCTACAACTTTAGCTATTCCGAATCCCAATAGTACCACCTATAATGCATCTCAAATTATTAACTCAGATGGTGTTATTAGTATGTCAAATACAACTACCTACATGGCTGGCGATTGTATAACGCTTGAAGCAGGTTTTGAAGTAGAACTAGATGCTGAATTTTGTGCCATAATCCAATCTTGTACTCCCAATGCATGTGCTTATCCTACCCCTTTTGATTTTGAAATCGAGGGGACAAATAGCAGTTTTGTAAATGATCTTTCTGGAATGACGACTAATCATCATGATCCAAACGAAGTATTTTGTATGCATCAAGAAGGGCAAATTTATGTTTGGGATTTCCATGAGGCAAGTATTGATTCTATGCAAACGCCTGTTTTGTATGGAAATCCAAAGGTATCTCCAATTATTACGGGAGATGGAAATGACGATTTTGAAGGGCTTACTTATTTATTTCAAGATTATTATGGTGCTGTAGATGAGAAAGATGGAAAAATCTATCTTTTTAGTATTTCTATGAATATTGTAGGGATGGATACGACCTACATTGTTGACCAAAACATAAATGCAGGAGCAAGTATCGAACAAACATTTGTAGATAATTTAGGGCAGCCGATCGTTACGGTTGGTGAAAATGACGGTACAGAAGGTATTACTTATGATCCAATGAGCGAGAAAATTTATGTTGTAAAAGAATCCCCTGCTCTCTTATATCGTTCGGTAAATACGTATAGTACTTTAGCTGATTTTAATACCCCAATTGAAGTGGAACTCATCTCCGTAAGTGGTATTACAGGAGGAGATGATTTTGCAGGTATTTATCATTATAATATCACTACAGATTGTATTGATAATCAAGATCTTTTATACATCGTAAGCGAAACAGCAAATACAGTTTATGAACTACAAATTTCAGGTACAACCGCCACATTAATCAATTCTTTTGTGTTGCCCTTGCCTAATTCTTTAATCAAATATGAAGGGATTGTAGTCAATCGAAATCGAATTGCTTTAACGAATGATAGAGCTATTGATAAAGCAGTTTATACTTTTGAGCGAAACACCAATAGAGGTGATGCGAATTGTGATGGTGAAGTGACGATAGAAGATGCAGAATTGATTGGAGAATATACAGTGGGTGCAGTATCGAATTGGTCCTATGATTGTTCTTCAGATATTAACCTGAGTAATGCTGATATGGATTGCGATGGCGATGTAGATATCGTTGATGCACTATTCGTTAGTCAATGCGTTGAAGCCATTACTAATCCAAGCTGTCCATGTGGATATTAACCTAAGTTTTATTCAACCACTTCAGACCTTCTCGTATTGTTAAATTGGGTAACTTATTGGAAGTTATAAAGGTATTTATTTCTGCTGGAAACCGTTTTGATGCTTCTCGCAAGAGCCAACCCGCTGCTTTTTGCACAAAAAATTCTGTGGAATCTGCTCTTTGTAAAATGAGTTGAAAAGCTAAATTAAGATCAATTTGCTCTTTATATTTTAATTGAAAAAGAATAGCGGTGCGTTGCAACCAAATATTGTCTGATGCAATCCATTTTTGAGTATAAATAGGTGTTTTTTCAGGATGTTTTAATAAAATTGTACCTATTCCATGCGGCGCGAGCCAATCTACAGTATCCCACCAAGATTTCGTTACGATCAATTCTTCAAAAAAAGATATATCTTCTAAAGTAAATTGTTTTTTTGTTTTCGTCATTAAATCCATTGCAAAATATTGGGCTTCACGATGCGGATTTACCCACAATAAAGCAACGACATCTTTTAGTTCTTCAAAAGGTAATTTCCCTTTTTCTTGGATCAGTTCTTTGACTAATTCTTTACGTAAAGGTGCTTTTATCCCATAAAATTCAAACTTATTTCGCATGTATTGTTTCATAGGAAGAACAAGTGAAGTATCCGCGTTTTCCTCTAAAACAGCAAGGATATCATCATAGTATGCATTCATTTTGTATCTTTATTTTAAATAGTTAAATTTTTCACAATATGGAATGGAAATTACGTTTGCTTGTTTGGGTGATGAATCGTACAAAACAACTCGAAATAGAAAAATTATCTCCTACAGCAGCTAGAAAACGATTACTTAGCGAATCCAATAAAGCTTCTTTTTTAATAGACTATCAACCTATTGCGTTACCAAAGATAGAAGATCATTTTATCAAAACAAGAGATGATTTCGATTTATTGGTACGCGCCTACCATCCCTCCGAACAAACTGATTTGCCACTTATAGTATTCTATCATGGTGGAGGTTTTGTCGTCAATAGCGTAGAAACGCACGATAGCATTTGTAGACGACTTGCACACGATAATCAAGCCATTGTGCTATCTGTTGATTATCGTTTAGCCCCTGAATTTCCTTATCCTACGCCCGTTTACGATTGTTATGATGCTTTTTTATGGGTAGCAAAAAATGCACAACAATTAGGAGGAAATCCGAATCAATTATTTGTTATGGGAGATAGTGCAGGGGGGAATTTAGCCACAGTAGTAAGTTTAAAAGCTAGAGATGAAAAAGCCGCTCCGATTGCAGGACAAGTCTTAATTTATCCTTGTACAAATGCTACTTTAAAATCTCCTTCTATAGAAAAATATGCAAAGGGGTATCTTTTGACAAAAAGTCTAATGCGCTGGTTCACAAAACATTATGTTCCTGATCCAACTACACATAAACACCCTTATGTTTCTCCAATCTTCGCTACTGATTTGAGTAATTTACCTCCAGCATTTATTATAACTGCCGAATATGACCCATTAATTGAAGAAGGAAAACTGTATGCCGATTTATTAGAAAAAGCTGGTAATCAAGTCCAATATAAAGAATATAAGGGCTTAACCCATTCTTTTTTCGGTATGCCTAAAGTTTCTAAAAAAGTACTAGAATGTCATCGAGAAGTGAAAAATTTTATTACTGATGTATTGGAACAAAAGAAGGTAGTAGCATCTTCTAAAATCATATAATTCTTTTCAACAAAAAAAGACAGGCTCTAAATGTAATTCAAAAGAGCACTGTCGTTTTTGTGTGGTCGCGTTTGGGCGCGACGCATGTATATTGGGTAATATGATTGAAGCTTTTTTATAGATACTAGATTTTTAGATTTTATTCACAAATCAATGTCTAACAATCTAAAATCTTACTAAAAAGGTACGGCTACTGCTATTGTTCCATTTCCATTGCCAAGTCGAATACTTTCTCCATTTTCCGAATAAACATAACAATCGTATTCTACTTCCAATTGAAGGGTTTTCTCTCCATTTTCATTATTTTCATAGGAACGAACAGCCATAATTTGCATACGACTTTCCATAGGTTGTGCTTGACGATCAGAGCGATAGATCACTCCATTTTGATCAATGTATTGAATGGCAAAGGTACCAAGTTGCAGCAAACTACCCCCAGGGAGTTTGGTAATATTTTGATGAAAAGTAGATGCTTTTTTATAAATAATATTCTCTCCTTCCGTTCTTACCGATCGACTTAATGCACCAAGCGGTTCTCCCAAAATATCAAATACAGCACAACCATTGGAGTATTTATTTGTACCAGCGATATCCACTACTATAGGTTCATTTCCAAGACTAACATCTTCAGAATCCCATAAAACTAAACCTATTTCATTCGTACAATCAATTTGGGGTGTTAAGGATAATTGCGTTTCATTAAGTGGTTCTATACTAAAGTCAACATTACAACTTTCGAGCTTTTCAAGACTGAAGGTTTTTTGACTAATAAGAACAGAATCTCCATTATCATTATTAATCTTAACCGAATAGAAGAACTCTTGAGGATCATTAAATCCTTTATCAATAAAGTTGTAGACCACATTTTCTTTATCAAAAATATCATAATTCCAAAATTCCCAAGCTACATCCTTCACTTCATCAAAATCATGCGCTACTTCCATTTCAATTTGGTAAACATCTAACTCAGGCAAGGACTCATCTTTAAATACAAATGTTCCTCTTCCCAAATTATTCTCTTGCGTACTTTGACGGTCATTTCGGATCTCAAATTGAAGACTTTCGTTACAATTAGAAGTGCAATCTTCTTGGGCAAATGTGCCAATAAAGGTATAAATATCATTCTGATCAAGATCAAAACGAGTATGCATGTAATAATTGTCAAAACCTGCGGTCCAGTTGGTGGAAGCACCTTCAAGATTGGTATCTGTGAAGAAAACAGGTTCTCCTTCAGAAGATGGAGGGACAGTGATGGGTTCTTTTTTACAGGATAGTACTACTAAAAAAGTTAATACAATTAGTGATATTCTACTCATGGGTACAGGAACAGTTATTTGCGTACGAAGTAATAAGATGCGTTTAATTCAAAGTGTAGTTTTTTCGGAGATTCTACTTCTACTCCAGCAGGATACGTAAAATCTGGATTAACAATAGTTCCAATAGTATATCTAGCTCGTAGTCCAATTGAGACTCGTTCAAGTAAATAAAAATTATAGCCAATTAAGCTATGTAGTTGTACATTTTTATAAGCATCTGTCTCAATCCAGCCTTGTTGAGTATTGATGCCTTCTGGGTCTAGCACTTCTCCTTGTACGCCATACAAATAAGCAGGAACTACTCCTACCATTAGTGCATGACGACGAAAACGATTGTTCGCCGTAAAATCAAAATTTTGCTGCTTTCCAAACCCTAATTCCAACCAAATAGGTAATTCAAAGGTATGAATAGCTGTAGGACGAAGGGAAAAGATAGCCTCTTCTTTTCCAAACGAATAACTGATTTGGCGACTTAATGCTAGATTTGAAAAATAATGTTGGCGTACATTGTAATTCGCATTAAGCCCTAAAAATAGAGGGCTTTGTTTTGTTAATCGGAATTTAGAAGTTAATCCACCTGCATAGCCAAAATTACGGGCTGCAAGAGGAGAGCTATAACGTAATACGCTACCGCTCACCCCTAGCGACCAGCCCTGCATGTCCCCCCCATTATTATCGTCTTCAGGGAACTTCGGCGATTCAGGCTTCATAACTTTATCCAACAATTCTTCTAGCGTAACGACAGATGAGGTTTTTGGGATCAGCTGCCATGCTATGCTTAGGGAATTAGTTGGTTGTAATGGTTGTACAGTTTCAAAAGTCGGTTTCGGGCTGGCCTCCATCGAAGGTTCACCGCTATTTTTAATAAGAGAATCGGTAATGGGATGAATAATATCGTTGACGGTAATGGAATTTTCGTTGGTGTTCAAAGTAGGTTCAACTATTGTTTGAGCAATAGCTTGAGTTGGTGTATTGCTAGAAGAATAAGCAGCACTTGATGAAGTTGTATTATTCTTACTAACAGACGGTTTTTGAGTTGGTTGGGAACTTGAGTTTACGGTTTCTGAAGATGTATTTGCTTCATAGTGTAAATCTGTAATCGATTGGTTATTAACTGTATTAAGCGAATTATCTTGTATACTTTTTTCTTCAGGCGTACTAGATATTGATGAATTATTATTGGATTCAGAAGAAGCAACAATTTCCGTAGTATCCTTCTTAGCTGTTTTTGTAGTATTATTCCAAGAATAATAACCCACTGTCATGATTCCCATTGAAATCAAAGCAAATGTTCCAAGTAACAACCATAATAAAAATCGACGTTTTTTCTTTTTCTCTTGTTCTTCAATCATCGCCATAGCGCCCATCCAATGTTCTTCATTGAATTGAAACTCACGTTGATTGAGTTTTTGGTTGAATAAATTATCTATTGGGTGTTGATCCATTTAATACAGGTTGATAAAGTGTAATCTTATGTTATAGATTACTTTGTGTGTTTTAAATGCTCCTGCAACAAGGACTTTATTTTGGTTCTTGCTGCATTCAAATGCCACTTTGATGTGCCCGCGCTGATCTTGAGCATTTCTGCAATCTCTTTATGGGTGTAACCGTCTATGGCGTATAAATTAAATACTTTTTGGCTCATGGGCGGAAGTTGATGAATGATGGCTTCTAATTCAGCGGCATCAAACTGTAAATCTGCCTCATTGAGTTCGGTATGATCGAGATACATTTCCTCATTTTCGAAATTAGTATGTTCAATCAATTCAAGTTGTTTTTTATTTTTGCGAAATTCGTCGATTATGGTGTTAATCATGATACGTCGAATCCACGCTTCAAAGGGAACTTCTTCCCTGTATTTATTCAAATTATTGAGAATTTTCAGGAATCCTTCGTTTAAACTTGCAGCGGCATCATTCTCATTCTTCTTATAGCGCATACACACCTGCATGAGCGTGCTGTAGCAGCTTTTGTAAAGCTCGAATTGAGCCTTGCGTTTGCCTTTTGCGCAATCTTTAAGAAGTTGCCGATTGATTTGCATATTAACCGAATTCGAATGACTAGTAAGATAACAAATTTGTTACCCAATTTAGTTTCTTTGTAAAAAAGACCTGTTAAGGAAATTTAATACATTCCTTAACAGGCTTTCGATTCAGGTCAATGAAGAAAACAAAATAATCAGTTTTTGGAATGTTACCCAGTATGAATATTGTGTTTCTTACTGAGTATTACGGTTTTTAGACTAGAATAAAATTCTAGCGTAATACGGTCTTGAGATGAATCTCGGTTAATGGGAATGGCTGTAATCGGTTTAAAAATACCCTCCTGTTTTTTATCAAGTTTCCCGACTCAATGCAAAACGAGGAGAAAAGTTTTTCCCGACAAAACTCTAAATCATTTCATTTAACAATCTAAATCTTTATCGGGAAATCACTAATAAATCCCTTTCAACCACATACACGGAGATTTATCTAAAGGGGTTGGGTCAAAAACTAATTTTTTTTCATTTTTTTCAAAAACTATTTCGAAAGCATTGATTATCAATAATTTATTTTATTTTTTTATTTAAAAATAAATTTTATTTTTTCTCAAATCAGTAAAAAACTTCTAGTTATACTAGATAAGTTTTCTAATAAAGATTGTTTACAAAAGCGAAAATAAAATTAATTTATATAATCTTCTATGTGTAAAGACTATTATCTAAATTGATAAGACGAAAAATATGCCACTTGGTGAGAAAATAAGGAATGATGAAACTAAAAAATTTAACCCTACACTTGATACGCGCCTATCCAACCATCATTTCCTCTGCTTTTGCAAGTCCTGTTTTGTATGCAGCCAAACAACGCTCACGAGCTATTTTATGATCGACGATAGGTTCTGGATAATTTGAAGTGCCATATTCAGGTATCCATTTTTTAATGTAGGTAAATTCTTTATCAAATTTTTGTTGTTGCGAATATGGATTGAAAATTCTGAAATAAGGGGCTGCATCCGTTCCACAACCTGCTGCCCATTGCCACCCTCCACTATTACTCGCCAAATCAAAATCTAATAATTTTTTTGCAAAATAAGCTTCTCCCCACCTCCAATCAATCAATAAATGTTTGGTCAAAAAACTAGCCACAATCATCCGTACGCGATTGTGCATGTAGCCCGTCGCATTTAATTCACGCATTCCTGCATCTACAATGGGATAGCCTGTTTGTCCAGCACACCATTTTTCAAAATCTTCGGTATTGTTTCTCCACTCAACATACTCATACTTTTCTCTAAAGGCATTGCCCACCACATGTGGAAAGCTTTGTAAAATCATAGAATAAAAATCTCGCCAAATTAGTTCATTTAAGTAGGTAACATTTAACTGTTGGGCATGACGAGCTTTCTCACGAATACTAATCGTTCCAAATCGGAAGTGAATGCCTAATTGTGATGTCCCTTTAATAGCTGGAAAATTACGAGTTTTATCATAGGACTTGATTAAAGCACGGGTAACAATTTTAGAAGGTATCAAGATGCGACTCTCTTCAAAACCCATTTCTTGCAAAGTAGGAATAGTCGTTTTTCCTATTTGCTGAAAACTAGAAAAATATTTTTCGGAAGGATAGGATTGAAAATAATATGAAATAGCTTCTTTATTTCCATCTTCATTTTCAATCATGACCATTTTAGTAGTCAGTTTTTCTTTCCATTTACGACTATAAGGAGTAAAAACGGTATAAGGCGTACCATCTTTTTTGAGTACTTCTTCTTTTTCAAAGATAATGTGATCTTTATACGTATGAAAAGCTGTTTTATTTGTTTCTAATAAAGTTTGTATACTTAAATCTCGTTTTTTTGCATAGGGTTCATAATCACGATTAGCATAAACTGCATTGATGGAGTAGGTGGATAACAATTCCTTCCAAATTTCTTGAACAGTTCCACATTTAACTAATAAAGAACTTCCCAATGCTTGTAATTCTTCATTTAATTCTTGCAACGTTTGATGAATAAAATGAACCCGAGCATCTTTTTTATCTTCTAATTTATCCAAAATAGCTCGGTCAAAAATAAATAAAGGAAGTATTGGCTTTCCACTTTTTAAAGCATGATATAAAGCAGCATTATCCTGTAATCGAAGATCACGACGAAACCAAAAGATGTTGATTGTTTGCATAAATAGCGTAAAAAAATATGAAGAATTGCTTTTTTTGAAAATAGACTAAACACTAAAAACAGTATTTTATGAAGATTGTTCGCATAAAATAATCATATCTACCATAATACAGTTTAGTAAAATTTTGAATAACAATGATTTGTTGGTATCTTTGAGATTAGACCCCCAAATAGCCTTTCTTTATTTCCTAACCTTACAAGACAAAAACAGTGAACTCAACATTGCACAAACTCTACCCACTTACTCTTATTTTATCCTTTTTCTTTCTATTACCATCCTTAAATGCGCAAGATGCGCTAAGTCGTGAAGAAATTAATGCAGAAATAGAAGAAACCCTACTTCGAACTAATGAGGTTTACCATTGGAAAAATGCGGACGATCATATGCTTTGGAGTACATTAATTATCAGTGATTCCTTAGTTTCTATCGGTTATCAACCTGCAGGATTTACAGATTTACGCAAAAAAATTCATTTAATTGATCTTAATGATAATCAATGGACGGCAGCTCGAAATGAATTAATCAATTTTATTCGGACGGAAACAGAAGCGATTTATGGGCCACGATTTACCAATGAATATTTAATGCCCTTTGGTGAAGTTCGTCACGGTCCTTTCATCAACTTTCGAGTATTCAATAAATCAATTGTCGAAAAAGTAAGAAATCACCCATTAGTTCGCTATTTCGATCCAATGAGTTATTCCTTTTTAGATGAAGAAGAAATGGAAACATTACGATCTGATTCTGGATGTGGTTCATTAACAGCCCCTTATAACAGTAACGATTATACTTCCATTTCACCACAATCAAGACAATCTTGGCATCAACAAGAATCGAATATTGATTGTGCTTGGAATATTAGTAATCATGGTGATGGTGTTTGGATTGCTGTTATTGATACAGGTGTGTCTGATACCAATGATAAATTAGGAAGTGAATTTGATGAGGGCGATTCAGCTGGTCGTGTCATTGAGAAATATGGTTTTTATAAAGATAATACAGGTGATGCCAATTATGACGGTTGGGATGATGAATGTGGTCATGGTACATCTATGATAGGTTTGGCAGCAGCCCCAAGAGGCTTTGATAATTCTCCTGCAGGAGTTGCATACAAAGCGAATATGGTATCTTATCGAGGAACAGAAGATGTACTTATTAATAGAGCTACCGAAAAAGATGGAGTTTCTCTTTGCTTGTATCATGCAGCAGATGATACTCGAATTGATATCATAAGCATGTCTATTGGAGATGCCTTTTCTAATGGTCAAGTAGAAGATGCCGTAGAATATGCATACAATAAAGATAAGATGATTTTTGCTGCAGCAGGTACTTCTTTCTCTTTTACTACTTTCTTTGGTGTGATTTTTCCTGCTTGGATGCCAGAAACTATTGCTCCTACAGGAATACGTGATAATGGCTCTACTTGTAATGTTTGCCATGACGGACAAGAGGTTGACTTTGTAGTGGTGATGCAACGTGCCTCTGACAATGACAGGAAAGGCGTTACAACAGATCGTGCTCCTGATAGCCAAGGTTATGTAGGAGGTTCTTCTTGTGCTACAGCTACTTCTGCTGGTATTGCTGCTTTGGTTATGGGTAATCATCCTACTTGGACCCGCGAACAAGTACTCAATAGAATGATTTCTACTGCTGACAATTTTCCGAATCGAGACTCCGATCATGGATGGGGATTAGTAGATGTATGTCAAGCTGTTGATCCAAACTTTTCCTACTCTTGTAATCCAGATGTAAGTAATGAAATGCAAATAGAAATCACGAATATTTCGTTTCCATCTAGTGATGATGGATTTGGTGGTGAAAATGAATGGGTGATTTCTCTTGGAGGAACTTCTTATTATTTTGATGTATCTGAAAGTGGTGCATCAGGAAATCCTGCTACTTATATCAATGCAGGTATTTGCTCGGATGTTCCTATTATTCTTAATTTAGGATTAACCAGTTGCGGTCAAAACTTCCGTAATATTACAGTAGAATCGTATGAGGATGACTCTGCATTTTCAAATTGTACCTATAATTCTGGAGATGATCATTTATCTACTACCGTAGAGGCTGTTGTGATGGGAAATAACACGTTCTCGCATTCTTCTTCTGCTGGAACTTTTGTATTTACTTATTCGGTATCTTGTACTCCAACCGTTTTTCCTGCTGCTTCAATTAGTAGTGATACTGAAGTTTGTGAAGGCGATGTTGCAGATATTTCATTTTTTGGAACAGGTGGTACAGCTCCTTATACCATTGAGTATACGATTAATGGCGGCGGTGTACAAAGTATGACCACCACGGGTAATACTGGTACAATTAGCCATTCTACAGCATCTGCTGGAACAACTACTTACACACTTGTTAATGTAATAGATGCAAATGGTTGTGTGCAAGCTATTTCTGGAAGTACTTCAATCACTGTAACACCTAAACCTACACTGATTGCTACTGGAAATAATCCGATTACATGTGGAGAAGCAGATGGTAGCATTACTTTAACGTTTACAAATGTACCTGATGGTACTTATGATATTGATTATAGTGGTGGAACATTTACAGGGATTGTTGTCACATCTAATTCTGCAACTATCTCTAATCTTCCTCAAGGTGATTATAATCAACTAAGTATGACGGTAGGTATTTGTACTATTGATCCAGTAGATGTTACACTGACAGATCCTGTCAATTGCTGTCCAGATGATTATGCTACTGGTGGTAATGGTGCCTTAATGGGTACAGAAACAGGTGTTGCTGATTATGAAACGGATGGAAGTATTCATTCTACTCAAATAATTGATGCTACTGCAATTGTTGATTATGATTCAGGAACTGATATTGAATTATTACCAGGTTTTGAAACTATTTTAGGAGCCGTTTTCTATGCTTTTATTGATGGTTGTGATAATGGTGGTGGAGGTGTAAATGTAGATGGGGAAGGAAATGAAGATAATACTATTGCAAAAGAAGGAAATTCATCAAATAAAATAGAAGCCAATAAAGAATAAAAGTTAAACGATGATTAACATGAATCATCCCAATTTTTTAGTGAAATTCAGTGTGAATAGGTGAAAAAAGTGAATTCTAAAAGCGTTTTTCGTGGATAAATATCCACTTAAGCACGTATTTCACATTTTGCGATTGAAAAGCAAAATATATCCACAAAATTTGGGATGATTCATGTTTTAAAACACTTTCACCAAACAAATTTAAAAGAATATAACATGAAACGTTTAGGAGATACATGGACCGCTGATAGCACCAATAGTTATAAAGTTGAAAAATTAACCATATTAAATTTTTTGATTGCTGCAATTGTAGGAGTAGTACTGCCCATCACATTCTATTTTCTGTATAAGATATTTAAAACTTGGCACGAATTAAAAACGGTAAAAATTAAAACTAACGACTTTAAGGTCGTTCGTGCATATACTTCAGATAAACGATTTAAAGAGGGAGTCAGAAAAGATGGAACTAAATATGAGATAATTGGGTCAGGTCAAAGAGATTTTACAGATGAAGAAATCTCTATTTTAAAGTCAAATATTGTTAAACGCCTTATAGCAATGGCCATTTCTATTGGCTTAATGATATTCCTGTATAATCTTAATTTAGATAAATAATAACTTAAATTCACTTCATTCTATTCTATGAATTTATAAATCATGAAACAACCTGTAATTACAAAAAAATCAACAGTTATAACGATTTTAATTAACATGTTAATTATCTTAATTCCTTTTGGAGTTTTTTATGTGCTTTATAAGGCATTTGTAGAACTTAAAAGAACAACATACCCCATATACAGGGAAGTACCTCTAACAAAAAGAGATAGAAGATTTAAAACAGGTCAACGAATAATAGGTAGGGTAAAAGAAAAAACTGGAGAAATGAGAGATTTATCAAATGATGAAATAATCGCTTCTAAACATAATGGTAAGCTACGATTAATGGCCTTTGGTATTTTCTTTGCTTTAGGCGCAATGTCATACTTCATTAATGGAGGAATAGCATAATTACCTAAAAACCTCCGCGACTCTTGGTTTGGAACAAAAAATATATGAAAAAGAAACAAAGCCAGAATCGTTGTAAAAACCTAAGCCAATTTTTTCTTTACTCTTTAACAGATTTTATCTTATTCATTCAGCACCACTCGTTCTGTAATTTGCAATTGGTCTCCATCTGTAATTTCAAACAAATAAACGCCACTAGAAAAGTTGGTAACATTAATCTGTCCTTTATACTGAGTGGAAAAATCTTCTTGTTTAGTATAAACAAGACGGCCTAAAGCATCAAATAAGTTAATTTGGATATTCGTTTGTTTATCTAATTGCAATTCATAATTTAACCAATCAATGACTGGATTGGGATATAAAGACCAATCAATTATTTTTGGTAGATTTTTGATAGAAGAAGTAGCTTTGATTTCAAATGCTGGAGTTTCTAATGTACATCCATTCGCATCCGTAACGATACAAGAATAAGTACCTTCTGCTAAATTGGCTATACTTTCTGTCGTTGCTCCATTTGACCAAAGATAAGTATACGGCAATACCCCACCCGTTATAATCGGACTAATCATTCCTGCCATTCCACCTACTGGCGTGTCATCAATAATTGCCCCTGTTAAAACTAATGGTTCTGGTTCTTCTAGATTAATTTCAACTTCATTAAAACATCCATTTTGGTCAATAATTAATACTTGATACATATTTGCAACCAAGGAAGAAATTTGAATCATATCACTGAAAGTCTGTACTTGTGTATTGTTTAGATATAATTCATAAGGGGGCATTCCTCCATTAGCTCAGCAGTTTCTTATGTAGGTTAAAACAAGCCTATTCGAGCTGTACATCAAACTC
>JAHDES010000054.1 GCA_020628645.1 Saprospiraceae bacterium | reverse complement strand
GACCAATGCCTACAGTTTTTGAAAACTGTAAAATTTTTATAGGAAAACCCTTTAGACAAAATTGAAATTTTTTTCATTGCATGAGTTTTTAAATTAAATAAATCTTTTAAGTGCCAGAAATAGGTCTGGCGGTTCAATTTTGGCGTTGGATTATCTTTGAATTCAACAAAAATATTGTTCTTTGATTCAAAAAAATTAAATCCTAGATTTTCGGAAATGAGTTTAATCGTAGATGCTCTTGGTTGAACTACACCAGATTCAATTCGCTGTATTGTTCGAATATTTATATTACAGCTTTCAGCGACTTCTTGTTGAGTTAAGCCTTTTGCTTTTCTTATAGCAATTAATTTCTTTCCAAAATTGATTATTTCCACGTCAATTGAAATTTGAAATAAAGATTAGTTATAATCCAAAAATTTTCAAAAATATAGCTTGTATTTTGTACGACTTTTATACGACACTTCTACACAAATGACTTGTATACAATAGTTTATGTTTGTATTTTAAATTGAAAATTATATTTAGAGGTGAGTTTACGTCCTAAGAATATTCCCCTCATGACTAAACCATTTCACACAAAATAGAATGCCTAAGCCTGCAAACGCAATAAGCGAAGCAAACACTACCGCTAGTAATCCATAATCTATCGTACCAGCAATCACTTCTCGGCTTGCCAAAGCAATATTAAATATAGGAATTAGTGCCGTTAAGAAATTGAGCTCAATAGAAGGCAACACCCCTACAATCGCCAATGGAATAATGACCAAAAACATCATGGGCTGTATGAGTGTTTGTGCTTCTTTAAAGGATTTGGCATAAATGGAGACAGGAATTAAAATTCCAGAGAAAAAGATGGTTAATGGGATAAGCATCAATACAATAATACCAACAGCAGTTGGATTTAAGATTTGAGCAATGGCTCCCATAAATTCATCAGGTACTTCTGGATTAATTTTTATAGCAATATATAAACCCAAAATGGTCAATAAACCTGAAGTAGCTCCTGAAAGAACCACTACCATCATCTTACCCAATAAAATTTGAAGACGACTAGCTGGACTAGTAAGAATAGTTTCAATCGTACTTCGTTCTTTTTCGCCTGTAAATAAATCAATGGCAGGATACATCGCTCCCATCAAGCAAAATAAAACAAAAATATAAGGTAAAAATGCACCAATTCGTTTTCCAATACTTTCTGAAGTAGTATAAACATCTATCTTATTGGTCTTAATAGGGGTAATCGTAGCAGTTGTTGCGTTTAAAGAATCTAGACGTGTTTGCAAGATGATATCGCTATAATTATCAATGAGATTTTCAAGCCGACCACTTAACACCCCTTCATTGGTAGAATTATAAAACACATCCATTTTTGCAGTGCCACCTGCCGCTACAGTTTGATCAAAATCTTCGGTGATGACTAAAGCCAAATCAATACTATCGTCTCGAATCAAGGAATTATATTGTACAGGATCTATATCTTCATAAATAGATAGATTCTTATTAATCTTGAGTTTTTTAACAAAATCAGAACCATTATTATTATGCTCAACAGCAATCCGTAATTTCTTTTCTTTGTCCCCTTCTATTTTTGAGCTCACGACAGAGGTGATCACCGTCATGATGACGGGCATTAATAATAAAGGTACAACGATCATGGTAATAAGGGTACGACGATCGCGTAAAATATCCAATAATTCTTTTCGGAAAATAGTTAAGATGGTATTCATACTTTCGATTGTTTGACAACCCAAAGTAACGAAAAATTGAGGTAGATTATACGTTTAAATAGACTTAATGCTTTATTTTATCCACAAACTTCTTTTAGGAGTACTTATTTTAATTTTTAGTCATGTTAGAATTAGAAGAAGGACTTACGCGCAATGGAAATTGTGGAAAAGCAGCACTTCCATAGTGTGAATAGCGTTCTTTTGCCACTAAAGGAAATTGATAATTGCGCATAAAACTAGAAAAGAAAGCATTTAATTCGGCAGTATCAATGTTTTTAGAAATGGGCTTGAGGTAGTAGGCAATATGTTTTATACGTCCATCTGCTTCCCAAAAGACGTTGAGCCATAATTTTACCCCTTTTAAATCAAAGCCAATTTGATCTGAATATGCCTCCATTTCCCGAAGCATACTACTCCATTTATTAAAGGCTATATCCATATCATTATCGCATACCGTTAATAAAAGAGCATCATGGTTATTTAATAATTTATCATATTCCGCTTCATGTTCACCAATTAAAAATACTTTTGGTAAAGGCGTATCTTGAACAGGAGACTCAATTTGTTTCATCCAACTGAATCCCGAAATAGGGAGAAAAATTAAATATGCAAAAAGAGTTAAATGTAAATGAACATATTTCATTATGTAGAATTTGAATATCCACTTTTGGAGTGAATATAATTTGTATGTTATCGTTTAGTAAAAGGAGGAATAAACCAATGATTGTGTAATTGGATGATTTTGTGAAATTATAAAACAAAATTTAAACCAAAAACAATATTTTGTTTTGTCAAGCTTTATATAAATCAGTATCAATAGATACCATACGAAATTGAATCTATTTTGTTCAGCATTTTAGAGACCCTATGATGGTGTGTTTATAACGGTAAGCAGGTTTAAAAAGTATGTAATAATTATTACGAAGAAGTTAAAATACGAATTTTATCCAAACAATGCCAACTTTTGTAGATTAAAACCATCCCTCTTAATCGGTTTTTCTATCTTTCTAGCTACTTTTTAATCAAAATTTAATAAAATGCCTTACCCAAAACTCCTCTTTTTTGTTTTAATTGCTTTGTTTACCTTTGCGAGCTGTCAACAAGATACAGCAGAACAAGCAAATCAATCTACTTCATCCACTGAAACTGAAACAATGATGGATACCATCCAGAAACCAGGCGATACGACGCTACCTTCTTCTTCCAGCGAATTAGCGGAACTTGCCAAGTCTGCGAAAGGAAATTTTAAATATTCCGTAGAAGATTTTTTTAGAAATCCCGAAAAAACACGCTACCAGCTTTCACCTGACGGAACACATTTTTCTTATATGGGTCCGTATGAGAACCGCCAAAATATCTTTATTCAAAAAATTGGTGCGAATAATGCCAAGCGAATTACTTCTGAGACAGATCGTGATATTGCAGGGTATTTTTGGGCCAATGATGATCGTCTTGTTTATATCAAAGATAGTGGAGGAGATGAAAATTTTTCTCTTTATGCTGTTGACAAAGATGGTTCAAATGCCAAAGATTTAACTCCTTATGAAAAGGTGCGCATCCAGATTATTGACCAGTTAGAGGATATTGAAAATGAACTCATCATCGGGATGAATAAAAACAATCCTCAATTATTTGAACCTTATCGTATCAATATAAAAACAGGAGAAGTTCAACAATTAGCAGAAAATACCAATCCTATGGAACCCATTTCTGCTTGGATGACCGACCATGATGGGAAATTACGTGTAGCTTTTAAAATTGTAGATGGAACAAATACATCCATCATGTATCGAGAAACAGAAGAAGATACATTTAAAGATGTATTAACTACAGATTTCCGAGAAGGCGTAAATCCTATTTTCTTTGATTTTGAGGATAAAAATATAGCGTATGCTACGTCTAATTTAAATAGAGATAAAAATGTCATTATCAAATTTGATTTGAAGAATGGAAAAGAAGTTGGTAAACCTATTTTTGCACATCCAGATGTTGATGTGACCAGTATTTTCTATTCTCGTAAACGTAAAGTTCCAACTGGAATTACCTATACCACAGATAAACGTTATTATCATTTTTTAGATGATGATCGTAAAGCTGTACAAGTTCGATTGGAAGAGGCATTGCCAGGTTATGAAGTAGTGGTCACCAGTGTGAGCGATGAAGAAGATAAATACATGGTACGTACCTATAGTGATCGTTCATTAGGAGCCTATTATTTATATGACAAAACGAAAGATACCGTAGAAAAAATAGCAGAAGTTAGCCCTTGGATTGATGAGAAAGATATGGCTGTTATGAAACCTATTCAGTACAAATCAAGAGATGGCTTAACGATCAATGGTTATTTGACTCTCCCTAATGTAGCTAATGCTACTAACTTACCTGTAGTTATCAATCCACATGGCGGTCCTTGGGCAAGAGACAATTGGGGATTCAATCCTGAAATCCAATTATTAGCCAATCGCGGTTATGCTGTCTTACAAATGAATTTTCGAGGAAGTACAGGTTTTGGTCGTCAATTTTGGGAAAGTAGTTTCAAACAATGGGGTCAAACGATGCAAGATGATATTACAGATGGAGTGAATTGGTTAATCGAAGAAGGAATTGCAGACAAAGATCGGATAGCCATTTATGGTGGAAGCTATGGAGGTTATGCTACCTTGGCAGGAATTACCTTCACACCTGATTTGTATGCTTGTGCGGTGGATTATGTAGGCGTATCCAATTTATTTACGTTTATGAATACTATTCCTCCTTATTGGAAGCCCTATTTAGAAATGATGCATGAAATGGTCGGCAATCCTGAAAAAGATAAAGCAGCTATGGCGGCAGCTTCTCCAGCTTATCATGTAGATAAAATAAAAGCTCCTCTTTTTGTGGTGCAAGGTGCGAATGATCCAAGAGTGAATATAGATGAATCCGATCAGATTGTCCGTTCCTTACGCGAACGTGGTATTGAGGTACCCTACATGGTTAAATACGATGAAGGACACGGTTTTGGTAATGAAGAAAATCAATTTGAATACTACAAAGCCATGACAGGATTCTTGGCAAAACACCTACAACCTGATATGAAAGGGTAAAATTATCTATTGGATCCCAATTTTGACCAATATTGGGATCCAATAGATAAAATTTTCTTATTTACTCACCGTAAATTTACGAGTGATATTTCCTTCGTTAGATTGGATATTTAGAATGTACATTCCGCTGCTAAGATCATAAGTTGGAAGTGTAATAGTATTTATCCCCGTTGTATACGCAGTTTGTCCGAGCGTTTTTACTTCTTGCCCAACTGCATTGTAAACTGAAATCACTAAATCGGTATTTTCTTCTAAGGAGAAATTTAGGTTCAATTCGTTTTGTACAGGATTTGGAAATACAAAAAGCTCATTAGCAATAATGATTTCTTCATTGCTGACAGATTGTAATTTTTCGAATGGACTACTTGCCATTGCCTCAAAATCTCCTCCATCTGCAAGGGTATTCCCACTTTCATCTGTTACTTTAAAGTAACCATTACCATATTGACAGCAGATACCGTCACCATAACCATCCGTTACAACAAACTCGTAGCAGTCTGCTGGATGCGGCAATTCTACATCTATTGTATACAATTCATTGTTTCCATACATATCAGGATGTGCTACAGGAGGGTAGCTATTACCACCACCGTTGATACCTACATTTGGATTACCGCCTTCTGCTACAATTACACCTTCACTATTGACAAATGCCCAATAAGTTTCATTCGCATAAGCATCTGTTTGTACTTCTACAGTTACCTTATAATTATCTGTAGCAATTGCATTATTCACTGCGACGTCTACTTCATTATTTGAAGCATCTTCATCTGTTGTACCATTTACATTCAATACCATAAATGAGATTGCATTATCTCCTGTTAAAATGACTTCATCAAAAGTAACTTCTTCCGTTTGATAAGAATTGAGTGTTCCTTCCCAAGCCATACTTTGTTCTACCATCCCATTGATACTCATTTCGATGGTAGCAGTGGTCATCGTTTCTGTACCTAAATTTTGTAATACTAAAGTTGGAACATAAGCTAATTCACCACAAATAGCTCCTTCATAACCTTCATAGGCTATTAAACCAGCATTGTTTGCACCAGCAGCAAGTTGACAGTTACCACCCATATCATTAAACGCAGCAGGGTTGGTATTTTGACCAGCTTCTGTAATGATTCTATTTTGGCAAATGTGATAGATTGTTGGGAAGTAAGAAATCTCTAGCAAATCGGCAATAGTACCATCATCTACCATAGGATAACTCACGCCTTCTAACCAATTTCCCAATGCACTATTTTCTAATTCGGAAGTAGGAGTGCCACTATCTCCTTCCACTCCAAAAACGAATACCTTACCTGGATCCACAGTTCCTTTAGGTCCATAAGCTTGCCATACATCTTCAAGGGTGTGTGTTTCGTGAAAACCCCAACATGGCCCACACCAAGTGGCAAATACGTCAATCACAACTGTGTACCCCTGATCTAGTATATCATAAAGCTCATATTCATTTCCATTAATATCAGTTGCTGTGAAATTAGGAACAACACTACCATCTTCCATTTGTGCAAAAGAAGGTAGAATTGTAAATGTTAGAAAAGTAAAAAATAGTAAAAGTCTAATTTTCATAATGAGTGTTTTTAGTTTTGAAATGGTGAAACAAACTAACCCATTATTACTAATAGAAACTCACTTTTTTGTTAGAAACATAAATAAGTATTCTAATGAAAGTAATGATAAATACTAGAAGAAATTTGAGCTGTTTATTCTGTAAATTATATTAATCCTTGTCTAAGTTACGGAAAAGTATTAGCTATCCAAAAAGCTTATTCAAGTTGAAGTAATAGGTGTATATTTTTAGTCAGATAATTTTCCGATTAAGACTTCCTTTTTACGTTGTTCTAGATATTCATTAGCTCGTTCTGTTTGTTGCAGTTGAATTTTGAGCGTTGCGACAATCTGTTTAACACTATCCTGAATTCCAATCAAATTACTAACGGTACTAACTAGTTTTTTCTGAATGATCCAATCCGAAATTAGGCGATCATAATAGATACCGTGAAAATGCTGAAACTCCTCAATACGATGAAATCGACGAATAGATTTATAGCGATAAATGTCTTCTAGTTCATCTTCCAATTCTTGAAGATATTGCTTGGCTTTATAAGAAAGTGCGTGTGCTTTATCAATTTGTGAATTGCTTACTTCTTTATACGATTTAGGCATTTCACGATAAGCGCCCCACATTTCTTGATTTTTGGTGGCTTGTTGAATGTGGTCGATCATTTTTTGGAGAATATCTTGTGCTTTCAAACCTACAATGATAGCCTCATGCAATTCTCTTTTATACCCTAAATTATGATCATATTCTTTATTGAGCTTAACTAACTCCTTTTTTAGTAAAGGGTATTTTTCAGAAATCATCGTATCTCTGGCTAAAAGGAGGGCATGTAATTGATTTTCTATTTCCTTTTCTATTTTAAGTTTTTCTTCAATGATTTTTTTCTCAAACTCTAATAACTCGATTGTCTTGATACATTCATTGTATTGTAAAACAGCGTAGAGATATTCCTGTTTTTCAATCTCATATTGTTTTTCATGGTTGATAAGTATTTTAGTGAAAATGCCTTTAAGGGAAGTTTTTTCCAAGCGTAAAACATCAGCATGTTCCTTTTCAAGATTGGCGGTTAAAAGGTCTAGTTTGCGTTCAGCTTCATCCAGTCGAACGCACAATTTAGTATAATGATGTCGAGCAAGTTTTATACTGCGATAGAGTTCAATCGTTTCATCTAGCTTATTTTGTTTATTTGCCATCAGTATAAAATTTGTTTAGTTGAGATGATTGTACAATGAAGATAATTAATTGCTCTCTACAAATAAATATTAATAGATAAATTTCTTGCTAAAATAGATTGGTAGATCAAAAACAGGAAAGAATTCAATTATTTTCTCTATTTTTATAGTAAAACTATTATAAATAATTGTATAACTTAAAAATTTGTAGATTATGCTTAGAACGCTCTTGATTTTTAGTACACTCCTTTTTTATTTCTCCTTATTTGCACAACCTTCGTCTATAGAACCTAATATTACTACAACAGATGAAAATTCTACAGGAAAAATTGTATTCATAAGAAATATGCCTGGAGGACCGCTCAATTGCAATACATTCATTAACGATAATTTAGCAAGCAAACTCAATAATAGACGTTATTCTGTGCATGAAGTAGCACCTGGCACTTACAATTATTCCGCACAATTATATGGTAAACGCAGAAACAATAAGCGTTTGGCATTTCCTATACAAGTTGAAGCTGGAGAAACAAAGTATGTGTTACTATGTTTTAAAATGGCTTCTTTGGGTTGCGAACTTATTGCAGTAGAAATATCTCCTGAAGCCGCACAAGCATTAATGAAAGATTTAAAAGAAGATAAAAAGTAGTTATAAAATTTCTTTCTTATTTCGTACCTCCAAAGACTTCAGCATTTCTTATCTTCGTTATCATTTCAAGTTAACGAACAAACCTACTATGATCACAGATGCATTTGAAGTAGTTGGAGGTAAACAGCTACAAGGTGAAATTACCCCTCAAGGGGCAAAAAATGAAGCACTACAAATCTTATGTGCTACCCTATTAACAGATCAAGAAGTTATCATTGAAAATGTCCCCAATATTCTTGATGTCAATCGACTTATTAATCTACTTAAAGGATTGGGCGTAAAAGTTCAACAACTCGAAAAGGAAAAATATTCGTTTCAGGCAGATGAAATTGATCTTGATTTTTTTCAGTCAGAAGCTTTCCAACGCAATGCCAAATCCATCCGTGGGTCTGTGATGTTGATTGGCCCTTTACTTACGCGTTTTGGACGAGCCTATTTGCCCAAACCAGGTGGAGATAAAATTGGTCGACGACGATTAGATACCCATTTTCATGGATTGAAAATGCTCGGAGGAGAGTTTAAATTTGATGAAGCAGATAATACTTTTTTTATAGAATCGCCGCGCCTAAAAGGAACATATCTTTTAATGGATGAAATCTCTGTTACGGGAACAGCTAATGTAGTCATGGCAGCCGTTTTGGCAGAAGGGACAACGACCATTTATAATGCTGCCTGCGAACCTTATGTGCAGCAACTCTGTAAAATGCTCAATCGAATGGGAGCAAAAATCAGTGGGGTGGGGTCGAATATGTTATCTATAGAAGGAGTTGAAAAATTAAAAGGTACAACACATCGTATGCTTCCAGATATGATTGAAATTGGAAGTTTTATTGGCTTGGCAGCCATGACAAAATCAGAGATTACTATTAAAAACTGCCAAGTTAAGGAACTAGGAAATATCCTACCCGTTTTTCGGAGAATGGGGGTGCAATTTGAGATAAAAGGAGACGATATTTATGTGCCAGCACAAGACGAATATGAAATTCAAACCTTTATTGATGGTTCTATTCTGACGGTTTATGATGCACCTTGGCCCGGCTTTACACCCGATTTAATGAGTATTATTTTAGTAATGGCGACGCAGGCAAAAGGAAGCGTCTTAATTCACCAAAAAATGTTTGAAAGTCGCCTCTTTTTTGTAGATAAGTTAATTGATATGGGCGCACAAATCATCCTTTGTGATCCACACCGCGCTACAGTAATTGGTCTCAATCGCAAACACCAACTTCGAGGTATTTCCATGACTTCACCAGATATTCGAGCAGGCGTTGCACTTTTAATTGCGGCACTTTCTGCCAAAGGAACAAGTGTGATCAGCAATATTCATCAAATTGATCGTGGGTATCAAAATATTGATGATCGTTTAAGAGCGTTAGGTGCATCTATTAAACGTTTGTAATTGAATTTTAAAATAGGAAATATAGACATATTTTCATATTGGAACATTTAGGTGCTTGATTTCACTTGAAAATCATTTGTCAGTATAAGTGAAATTGACAAGTAATAATTTTTCTGTGCGAAATTTCAACTGTTTTTCAGCAAGTTATGTAATTTAAAAATCAATTTTTAATAAAAAAAGCTTGTTTTTTGAAATACAAAAACCTACCTTTGCGCCTGCTTAGGCAAAACTAGCCATTATAAGCTCTATTTTTTAGAAGAATAAAATAAATTTCAATCGTGAATACACTAAGTTATAAGACGAAGTCTGCTAAAAAAGAAGAAGTGGTTCGAGAATGGTACATTATTGATGCTACCAACCAACACGTTGGTCGTATGTGTACCAAAATTGCTGACGTTTTACGTGGCAAACACAAACCTTCTTTTACACCCCATGTGGATACAGGCGACTATGTGATCGTCATTAATGCAGATAAAGTTAAGTTTACAGGAGCCAAGTGGGATCAAAAAGAATATATTACTTATTCTGGATATACAGGCGGTCAAAAACGTACAACTGCAAAAGAAATGTTGGATAAAAAACCTTTCAAAATTGTAGAAAATGCAGTGAAAGGTATGATTCCTAAAAATAAATTAGGTCGTGCTGTATTTAAAAAATTATTTGTTTATACAGGTAGTGACCATCCTCATACAGCCCAGCAACCTAAAGAATTAACCTTTTAATTTTAAAATAACTGACAGGCATTTGCCTACAATAATATTCTATTTATATGGAAATGATTAATGCAGTTGGAAGAAGAAAGGCATCCATTGCCAGAGTATACCTCACCAAAGGAGAAGGTAATATCTCAGTAAATGGAAAACCTTATACAGATTACTTCCCACAAATTCATATTCAAGCCAATATTACTGATCCATTTGCAGTAGTAGAAGCTGAAAATATTTATGACCTTAAAGTTAATGTACGCGGAGGTGGTTTTAAAGGACAAGCAGAAGCTATTCGTATGGCAATTGCTCGTGCTTTAGTGAAATTAAATGAAGATTTCCGTAAACCATTAAAAGATAAAAAATACTTAACGCGTGATGCACGTGTGGTTGAACGTAAGAAATATGGTAAGCCAAAAGCAAGAAAGAGCTTCCAGTTCTCTAAACGTTAATTTTTTATTCTTTTTTTCCAATATTCTTAATAGTTTAATACAATGCAAATACCTTCATATAAAGACTTATTAAATGCTGGAGTACACTTCGGGCATTTAAGAAAAAAATGGAATCCTAAAATGCAGCCATACATTTTTATGGAACGAAAAGGGATTCATATCATCGACTTAAACCGTACAACTGAATGCTTAGAACGTGCTTGTAAAGCAGCTCGACAAATTGCAAAATCAGGTCGTAAAATCATGTTCGTTGCTACCAAAAAGCAAGCTCGTGAAATTACAATGGCAGCAGCAAGAAGTGTCGGCATGCCTTTTGTAACAGACCGTTGGTTAGGAGGTATGATGACCAACTTTTCTACTATTCGTAAGTCTGTTAAAAAGATGAACAATATTGATCGAATGTTAGCTGATGGTAGTTTAGAAAGTGTAACTAAGAAAGAGCGTTTGATGTTAACGCGCGAGCGTACCAAATTAGAGCGTGTACTTGGTGGTATTGCTAATTTGAATCGTCTTCCAGCGGCTGTGTTTATTGTAGATATTCACCATGAGCATATTGCACTGTCAGAAGCACATAAATTAGGTATGAAAACGATCGCTATGGTAGATACGAATTCTGATCCTAATTTAGTAGACTATCCAATTCCAGCTAATGATGATGCTTCTAAATCCATCAAAATTATTACAGATGCGATTACAGCAGCAATTCAAGATGGATTGAATGAGCGTAGAAAAGAAAAAACAGCGAAAGAAAGTGCTGGATAAACACAATTTCTAATAATAAGTAGAACTACCTAATTATTTGGTCAATAACTGCTTTTAAAATTCATCAAAAAATCCCCGCCTGACCAGTCGGGCAGGGTTCATAACTTTCTTACAGTCAGTTATTTACTCTTTTTATGACGAATGCAGTTATTTGATAAGCAAATAAGTTAGGTTACTTAACTATATTTTTTAAAACTTTATTTGATCTTTAAACGTATTTATACGATATTCTTATTGATCATTTTCTGAACCACTTAACCTTATAATTAACATGAGCGAAGTCAAAATTTCAGCTAAAGATGTTAAAAAACTCCGCGACACAACTGGTGCGGGTATGATGGATTGTAAAAAAGCCCTAACGGAAGCAGCGGGTGATTATGATAAAGCCATTGAACTTCTTCGTAAAAAAGGACAAAAATTGGCTGGTAAGCGTGCAGATCGCGATGCAAAAGAAGGTGTTGTAATTGCACAAACATCTAGTAATCGTAATAATGGCGTTGTAATTCGTCTAAGTTGTGAAACAGATTTTGTTTCTAAAAATGAATCTTTCGTGGCATTTGCACAGTCTATTGCAGATATTGCATTAAAGAACTTACCTGCTTCAAAAGACGATTTACTGAATCTTTCTTACGATGGTAAAATTTCTGTTGGAGAAAAAATTACAGAACAAATTGGTGTAATTGGAGAGAAAGTAGAAGTTTCAGATTATAAGAAAATTGAAACAGCAGCAGGAGAAGGTCAAGTTATCCCTTACATCCATATGGGATACCGTGCAGGTGTAATTGTAGCATTGAATCTTGAAGGACCAGGTTATATCGAGCCAGGTAAAAATGTAGCGATGCAGGTAGCTGCTATGCGCCCAATCGCATTAAATAAAGATGGTGTTGATCAAACCGTAATCGAAAAAGAAATTGAAATTGGAAAAGATCAAGCTCGTCAAGAAGGAAAACCTGAAGCAATCATTGAAAAAATTGCTATGGGTAAATTAAATAAATTCTTTAAGGAACGTACCTTGTTAAATCAATCTTATGTGAAAGACGGAGGAATGACTGTAGAAAAATATCTTCAAAGCATTCACAAAGATTTAACCATTACTTCGTTCAAGCATATTGAATTAGGCAACTAATTAAACTTTTACAAAAAAAGGCGAATTAAATATTTAATTCGCCTTTTTTTATATCTATTTTTGAGTTATCCTATCCGATATACACTTTTGTTCTAACCTTCACGCCAAACTGGAAAGAAATTTGTTCAAGTAATAAAAAAATAATTTCTGTATGCCACTAAAGTATAAAAGAATCCTTCTAAAATTAAGCGGAGAATCATTAATGGGAGAAAAGGGATTTGGTATTGATCCTGCAATGCTAGCTCACTATGCAGAGCAAATTGATGCCATCCGAAAAGAAGGCGTAGAAATAGCTGTAGTAATTGGAGGAGGAAATATTTTTAGAGGATTACAAGCTAAAGATGCAGGTATTGAGCGTGTACAAGGGGATTATATGGGGATGTTAGCAACTGTGATGAATGGTATGGCATTACAAAGTGCTTTAGAACAAAGAGGCGTGTACACTCGTTTGATTACTGCCATAAAAATGGAACAAATCGCTGAACCTTATATTCGCCGCCGTGCCATTCGACATCTTGAAAAAGGGCGTATCGTTATCTTTTCTGCGGGTACTGGAAGTCCTTATTTTACAACAGATTCTGCGGCTGCTCTTCGTGCTAACGAAATCAATGCAGATGTTATCCTTAAAGGAACTCGAGTAGATGGTATCTATACGGCTGATCCTGAAAAAGACCCTAATGCAAAGAAATTTGATGAAATTCAATTTTCACGAGTCATAAGTTTAGGATTGAATGTAATGGATATGACTGCCTTTACCCTTTGTCAAGAAAATAACTTGCCTATTATTGTTTTTGATATCAACGATTCGAAAAACTTAATGCGTATTATTAAAGGAGAGCGCGTAGGAACATTGGTTGAAGGTTAGAAACTCCTTTTACATATTAATTACAAAATCAATTTGTTGATTGTAATATTCCTGAGGAGTGAACCTATTTTTCTCTGGAAAAATCCGTGTATAAAATATCAATAAATTTTTCGGGTTTGATAAAACCTGTTCCCCAAGTATCGTCAAATTCTTTGGTGAGTTGCATTGTTTGCATTTCCTCTATAGTTTTCCATCTATTACAGCTTTTTTAACTCGATCTCGTACTATCATGAGCATATCGCGATAGTTGGTCAATTCTGTTTTTGAAGCAAGTGTGCCATGCCCTGGGATGATCTTAGTTTGTTCATCAGACAGAAATAAAACTTTGTTACAAACAGCAATGATTCCTTCTATACTTCCACCACTTGATATATCAATAAAGGGGAAACGACCTTTGAAAAAGGTATCTCCCATATGAATAATATTACTATTAGGAAAATAAATAATAGCATCGCCATCTGTATGTGCATTGTGCATATGAAAAGCAATAATATCTTCTCCATTTAAATGGAAATTAATCGTTTCGGGAAAGGTAATTAAGGGCAAAGCTTTATCAGGCGAAGGAGGCACTTTACGTCCAAATGCCTGCATGAATTGTTCCGTACTCATTCGTTTTCGTACATTTTCATGTGCTACAATGACCGCTCCGCTAGTGCCAAAATTTTCATTTCCACCTGTATGATCGCCATGCCAATGCGTATTGATGACAAAGCGAATAGGTTGATCGGAAATTTCTTTTATGGCTGTTTTAATCTTATTAGATAGTGGCGCAAATTGATCGTCAATCATAAAAATGCCATCTTCTCCTACACAAATGCCAATATTTCCACCTGCTCCTGTAAGCATATAAATTTTATCAGAGAGTTGTTCTGATTTTATTATTACGTCATCAAAATTTTGAGCAGAAAGAGGTATTATGAAATTAAAGCATAATAGTATCAATGTTGAGAAGGAAAATCGAAAAGCCAGCATATTAATTCTTTTGGAAGTTTTATAAAAAAGATTAGTCTATCAATTTAGTAGTAATAATCACCTCATTATGTAAGGTACGATGAACAGGGCATCTATCTGCAATTTCTAGTAAACGATTTCGTTGAGCTTCATCTAGATCACCCTTTATTTCAATATAGCGATCAAAATGATCTAGTTTATTTTTTGGATTATCTTCTTCTATTTCTGATGGATAGCGTTTGCCATGATCGATGTGAACAGTTACTTCTTCCAAAGGCCATTTTTTTCTACGGGCATACATGTGTAATGTCATCACGGTACAAGCACCCAATCCAGATGATACATATTCATAAGGAGAAGGTCCAAAATCATTACCTCCAACTGATTCAGGTTCGTCAGCAAGCAATAAATGTTTGCCAGCTTTAACTTCTGTAGTATATTGATCGACATCATTTAAACGAACGGCAACTTGATTGTTCGATTTAAGAGGAGTAGCTATTGTTTTTTCCAAATAACGTTCGGACCAAGATGCAATCATATGTCCAGTATATAAGGCATCTTTTTTATTGCTCAATAAATGATCTGCTCCATCTAAGGTGATGAAACTTTTTGGGTGTTTGGCAGCTAGATAAAGTTGTTGAGCATTATCAATAGAAACGGTGCGATCTTGCGGAGAATGAAGAATAAGCAATGCCTTTTTTAAATTAGGAATAATATTTTTGAGTTGTTTGGTTTGTAAATCGTCTAAAAATTGTTTTTTAATTGTAAAAGGACGACCACCGATAGAGACCGTTGCTTGACCCGTTTTTTCAATTTCTGTAATTCCACTTTGTAAAAGATGATTTACATGTTGAGGTTCAGCAGGAGCACCTACTGTGGCAATTGCACGAACGCTTTCCAATTGTTGAGCAGCATATAAAACAGCAGCCCCTCCTAAAGAATGACCAATGAGCAAGGATGGAGCTTGGTAATTTTTTTCAAGATATTCGGCAGCGGCAATAAGATCGTTTACATTTGACGAAAAATTAGTGTCTGCAAAATCACCTTCACTGTCTCCCAATCCTGTAAAATCGAATCGTAAAACACCTAATCCTTTTTGTGTTAGCGCATCACTAATTGCTCGAACAGCACCTAAGTTTTTGGAACAGGTAAAACAATGTGCAAATAAAACGAAATTATGTGGATGTTGGTCAAGCGGTAATTCTAATCGAGCTGCTAGTTGTTGTCCTTCAGAATTGGGGAATGTGATCTTTGTGATTTTAGGCATCTGGTTTGGTTTATCGTAAATAGAAATAGGTGGTAAAACTAGTAGGACAGACTTTAGTTTGTTCACTGAAAAATGGGTACAGGCTAAAGCCTGTCCTACTCCTACTAACAAATCATTTTATGAATCTAAGGTAAGAAAGCCGTACTTTTTTACAAAAAGTAGCAGTAAATGTCTGAGTGAAAACACTTATTAAGTTGAATATTAATCCAGCATAGTACTAACCACCATGATGATTGCCTCTACACGTCGATTTTTGGCGCGTAATTCTTCAGTTGAATTATTAGTGACAGGTTGCGTATCGCCATGACCAATAGCATCTAAGCGAACAGGTTTGATGAATTTTTTATACACCAAATAGTCCTTTACTGCTTCCGCACGAGCTTGAGAAAGTGCCAAGAGGTCTTCATCTTCTCCTTGATTATCAGTATGTCCTTCAATACGAACATAATAGGATTTATTTTCTTTTAGATAATCGGCAAGTTCATCAAGTGCAGGATACGATTTTTCTAGAATATTCGGCTTTGAACGTTCAAAATAGATGGGTTTAAGATTTAATTTAGTACCCGCTTCTATGGGACGTAAAACGAGATTGACTTCATAATCTCGAAAATAAAGATAGTTTTTCTTAAATTCCACAGTAGATTTTTCGCCAATATGTCCCTGTTTTTCAGCAATTAAATCATAGGCATTGCCTTTGGGCATTTCTATTTGGTAACGACCGTCTTCTGCCAATGCTACATCTGTATAATATTCTGAATTTTCTAAACTGCGTTTCACGCTTGCCCCTGGGATAGCTTCTTTTGTTTTGGGATTAAAAACACGTCCAAATACTGTTACTGTTTCTTTGACAGGTTTAGCGATGCGTACCCGAAAAATGTCACTAGATCCATCCCTTTTTGAAGTGAAATAGAGGTAACCATTTAAAGTATTAAAAAAAGGTTGGCTGTCATCAGCTGTGGAATTGATGGGACTATCTAAACGAACAGGTTTAGACCATTTTTTCCAAGTATCATCTAAACGTTTGGTGTAATAAATATCATTTCCACCCATTGATCCAGGACGATTGGAAGAAAAATAAAGTGTTTGATTGTCTACCGTAAGAAAAGGGGTCGTTTCTCTATATTTAGAATTAATAACTCTCCCTAAATTGATGGGTTTACTCCAAGTATGATTACCTGTACGAAAACAAACATACAGATCATTATCACCTTTGGAGTCCTTACGTTCCATACTTAAAATGAAAATATGTCCATTATTACTCATGGTTAAGCCCACATCAGTATCAAGATTATAATAATCATCAATATAGATGGCTTGTGGATGCGACCAACCATTGTTTGAGCGTTTTTCGCAAAAAGAAAAGCCCTTTTTCATACCACCATCTGGATCAAATTGATTGATGACTACAACAGAGTTTTCATCTGGTGTGATAGCACAAATACTGTTGGGTAAAGCATTATTCAATGGATAATCTGGATGGATGACAAAATCAAAATCATTTCCAAATGAACGAGCAATCCAAATGTCTTGATTGAAATCAGAATTTTCAGGATCACTAATACGTCGTCCTGCAATTTCAGAATATATCGTTCTAAGATAATCTTGGTATTCAGGAAAACTTAGTTCCTTTGATAAATCTCGACCATTTTCAATCAGTGTTTTATTATAAATGGGGTAGCCTACACGTGTAAAACAGAGGGTTCTTCCATCTCGACTAATAACTGGGGTGATTTCGTCATGATCGGGTGTGTTAATGCTATTGTTGAGTTTTTCTAATTGATAAAGTTGTGCAGAGAGTGCACTGCTCAGCAACAATAGAAAAGAAAAGGTATAATATGTTATGAAATTTTGTGTAGTCATTCCTCAATTCAGGGGATTTGGAGACAAAATGGGGTTTATTGATGTAACGTTTCCAAGTTTATATTATTACAATTTTTTTTAAAGCGAAAAGTATACCAATTGATTATTTTAGGATATTTTAAAGTTCTATCTAGTAAAATTAACAATAAATGATCGAAACTTAATTGTTAAAATAACATATATGCTATTGCGTCATAGGAAAAAATATAATATATTGATATAGTGTTTTATTGTAATGTGTCTTTTTTAAGGCTGTCACATAAAACACAGGGAGATACAAAAAAACTATTCTTAGTTTAAATAAATTTAAGAGCATCTTTCTTGAGTTTGTTTACCAATAAAATCTTCTCCCAATCTTGCAATATTAATAGACCTCAACTTTTACTTCGAGAAATAACACACCCTATTTTTATTAGTTTTAACCATTAAAACCTAAGCATTTATGAATAATAACGACTTCGTACGTTTAAACGGGTTATTATCAAAGTTGTCAGTTGCAGCAGATAAAGCTGCGCGAGAGGATGGAAGTTTTCGTAAGTACCATACCCAATCTATTGATGCTTTAAGAGCGATGCAAAGCCATTTAAAGCATTTAGAGAATGGACTTCGAACTGCTAAGATTGTGTTACCTTCTAGCGCAATTTTAGACGATTCATTTGAAGGGGTACGCCAAGTACGCTAAAACTTCATCATAGAAATGAGTGGCTCAACTTTTCACTCCCACCTAACCGAAAACAAATAAGTTTAGCGACTCATTTCTATCCTTTTTTCTCTTCTATTAAGATTATCCATATTGACTAAGATTGCCAAACTCATAAAGTAAAAGGGGCCCACCTTATCAATCTCTAACATATCATTGATCAATAATAATGCATCAATCACGATGATACATAATAATGCCATCATTACTATGATCTTTCGCTCTTTATTAGTTGATTCATGATAAATTTGTTCTCCTTTAAATAGGGCAAAAAAGGTTAATACCATAAAAACTAAAAAACCTATGATGCCTTGTTCTACTAATATCATCAAGTAATAATTATGGATACCCGATTTCTCAGGATTATGACTTACATACGTTTGGAAGTTACTTACAGTATAGCGTTTATAAAAACTATAAAAATTCCCAGGCCCAAATCCTTTGAATGGCTTTTCTTTAATCATATAAGCAGCAGCTACCCATCTGTATACCCGTTCCATCGTCGAAATATCTTCTCCTTTTGCAGTTGCCTCTACTAATGAGTCGAATTTTTTATGAGTAATCGTTTTTTCAAAATTGGGAGCATATTCTAGATATGTATTATTACTTACGAGGTGAATGATCAAACATAAAGCGCCAATAATAGATAATAAGCTTACGATTCTAGTCAATTTAAATTGAACCATCCCATAGGCTGCCGCAGCAATGAAAATAGATAACATGGCTGCTCTTGTATATGAAAGTTGTATCGCCACAAAAAAGAGAAGGATCGTACCAACTAAACTCCACCAAATTAATGACCAGCGTTTATACCAGGTAGTTGCAAACCAGACGAAAGGAAAAAAAAGCGCAAGAATAGAAGCGTAGGTAACATGATTGATATAAAAAGGACTTAATACTTTTGATACTTTTTCAAAACTAAATCCATAGCCACTATGGCGAATTAAAACAATAACTACTGTACTAACTAAAGGAATTAACACACACCAAAACGCACGTTGTATATTTTTTTTAGTGGTCAATACAATACCAGCAATTAAATAAAAACAGACTAGATACCATGACTTGGCTAATAAAAATTTGAATGAAACAAAGAATTGATCAGACATGACAGCACAAATCAATATCCAAGAAAAGTGTAAAAATAAGATAGTGGTAATCGGATGGTTATAAAAAGTTTTATCTAATTTTTGATAAGAATGCAATACATAAAACAAAAAAACAAGCATTAATCCAACCATCAAAGGTTCGGTAGGTAAGTCTGTTGCAAATCCTCCTACTAAATCAATATCTACTGATATAGGGATGCAAGCAAGCAATAAATAGAAGGTAGCTTTAAAATCTAAAATGGTTAAGGCAGCAACAAGAACCACAAATGGTAATAAAATAGGAATAACAGAATAGAACGCGATACTACTAACCACTGAGATCAACGTGATTAAACCAAATCCATAAAAGAAGGAAGTAGGATAATCTTTAATCATGTTTTATCAGAACTTAATTTTTGCCAGTCAACAGTACGATATTGTTCAATTAAAAGGACAGCAATTAAGCCCAGAAAAAGAGTAATTAATACTGCAGCAATACAAATAATAGAACGTTTAGGGCGAGATTTATCTAGAGCTACGGTGCCATTTTCTACTAAGAATAAAATAGTAGGTTCAGCTGTAGCTGCAGATTTCAATTGTTTATATCGTTGTTGATCCAAACTTAATTGCTCTACCGCATCTTCAAAGGCTTCTTCTTTTGATACAATAATCGACATTCCTTGATTTAACAAATTAAGGGAGGTTTTATTACTTTTTACTTCTTCACGAAAGCCTTCTACCTGTGCCATTAAAAGATTGATCGTATCCCGAGGAATACTGGGTATTGATTTTAGTTTTTTCAGTTTTGCCTCACTTTTGGAAAGATTAGATTGAGCAGTAGCAAGCAAGGAAGATATAAATTCACTTTGTGCAAAAGCATTATAAATTTGATATTTGTTTCGCAAGCTTTGAAGAGTATCTTGCATAACTTGCAATTCTTGAGATTTTGTATTGATATTCGTCTCATAGGTCACGATTTGTTGTTGGAAGCCTTCTTTTAAAAATTGTCGACTGAGAGCCACAATTTTTTCTCGAATATCATTGATCATTCTAGCTGCTAACTCCTTATCTGTATCTTCAATGGATAACTCTATTGCATCATGTTTTGTCTTTAACACATTATACAAATCTCGAAATTCTTCTCGTACTTTGACTGCAGCTTTTCTATCAGTCGTATCAATATCATAATGCTCATATAAGTTATATTTATCAACTACATAATTGGCAATTTCATTAGATTGAGCGATAGTCATATTACGATCAATATCATCACTTGTGCCATAAAGTGATTTTTCTTTTAATCGATTTCCTACAGGTTCTGGCATTGCTAAATCGGTACTCGCCACATAATAAACGGTAGTCGATTTATAATAATTAGGAAGCAATAAAGTCGTAATAACAGCGGCTATACCTGCAATGACGCATAGCCAAAAAATAGGTTTTTTCCATCGAAGGAGTACGCCCAAAATACCAATAAGGTTTTCTCTGTTGTCCATGTACTTGTTCTTGTCAAAAAGTAAATTTACTTTTTATAAACGTTGATTTATATATTTTGGCAAAAGTAGGAAAATACTAGCAAGATGTTGATTCTTCAAGCTATTATTAAGGGATCTACTAATTTATATGAGGTCTTTTTGATAATAATTGAAAAATTGATTGAATGGAAACAATCTTTAAAACAAACGATAAAGTAAAAAGAAGCATTATAAGAAGTATAAAATTAACATACCAGAAAGATAGATTTAGTTGTAGAAATAGAAAACTAATACCCACTGATAAAACAATAAATCCTCCTATCTTTATAAATAAAGTAGAGGGAATAGGTAGATTAATTTTTTTATGGCATAATATTAATTGTGCAATTGCCATTAAAAATTGTGTAATAAGAGTAGCTATTGCGGCACCAATTGCTGAGTAATAAGGGATAAGTATAAAATTGAATACAAAATTAATCACACATCCGACTAAAAAAATGCGATTCATCTGTCGAATATTATTATTGGCAGTTAATAATGTACCATAAACATAAGTAATGCCCATGGCTGCAAAATTTAGGATCAATAATCCCATTAAACTGCCCCAATACTCATTTGATCTAGTGTAAAGTAGATCCATAATTTCCATACGATAACAAAAAATAGCTATCACAACAGGAATAGTAATACTCATCATTAGTCCCATACTAAATTCCACTAAGGATGAAATTTCTTCTCGCTTATGAACTAGCAAGTTTGCAAACATTGGTAATAATAAGCTAGCAAAAAGAAAAGCAATCATATTAGCAGCATCCAAAATACGGTAAGCAGCAGCATACACATCATTTTCAGTAGCACCATTTTCTAATAATTGGTCAATCATAATACTATCCAAACGGGTATAAGCCGTCATTAAAAAAACCATAATCGCATAAGGATAACTTTGGCGAAGTAGCGAAATTAAAAAGGATTTATTCCAGTGAAAATGTAGAAATTGTAATTTGAAGTAAATCATTCCAAATGCAATCAAAGTTGTTGTTCCCAATGAAATAGATTGTGCATAAACAAACCATTCAATTTGAAACGTAGTCGTAAAAAGATTGCCCCATAAAAGAAGACTACAGATAATAATCAACAACAAACGATCTAGAATAGAAACAATACTATCTAAGCGATAATGCCCCAATCCAACAATATTGGATCGGAAAAAACCAATCAAAGAAATGAGTATTTGATTGAGAACAAAGAAGTAGAAAAGGTGAATATATTCAGGTAAATAACCCAGCACATAAGCAAAGCCACTAATAATAATCGTATAAAAAAAAGAAAGCCCTAGTTTGAGAATTAAGATATTAGGAAAATATTTTTCTAGTAGATGACGATGTTGGGCAATGTTTCTCGTATTGAATTGTTGTATTCCAAAATCATTGATGATTTGAAAGAGCATTGTAAAATTGAAGAGCATAAAATAAATGCCATAGTCGCCCTCTATAACAGTATTTTGAATCGTACGATCAATCCCAAAAATGTAAAAAGGTTTGATCAGTAGATTTACAAAAATGAGGAATACTAAATTGAGGAAAAATTCCTTCTTCATACTCGGCAAGGCTTGAGGGGGACGCTAGGGTAAGATAGTTGTTTGAGTCATTCGATCCTCAATATATTTTCGATTGGGAGCGACTTCTCCATTTATATACTTTTCTATCATTAAACCAGCCATGGGTGCAGCATAAGTTGTACCAAATCCGCCATTTTCAATATACACAGCAATTGCAATTTGAGGATTTTCTTTAGGGGCAAAAGCAAAAAAGATAGAGTGATCTTCTCCATGTGGATTTTGAGCGGTTCCAGTTTTACCACAAACGGAAATACCTGGCACTTGAGCGGTATAGCCCGTACCATATCGAATAACATTTTCCATACCATCAATCACAGGCTCAAAATATTCGGTATTAATGGGGACTGTTTTGGTCATTGCGAAACTGGAATCTATAGGAATATCTGCATTCAAATAGCCTTTAACTAAATGAGGGGTAATGTAGCTTCCTTTATTACCGATAATAGCTGCTAAGTTGGCCATTTGTAGTGTAGTCAATTCTAATTCACCTTGTCCGATCCCCATAGAAATAATAGTAGGCGATTTCCACATACGACGCTTGGAAGGATAAATACGGTCATAAGTTGCAGTAGTAGGAACAAAACCAGATTTTTCACTGGGAAAATCTACTCCTAATGGTTTTCCTAGTCCAAAGGCATATAAATACTTATTGAAAATCGCTAACCCTTGATCTGGATTGTTATAACCATTTTTATCTATTATTTGTCTGAAAACATGAAAGAAATAAGAATTGCAGGAATGACTTATTGCAACCTTCATATTAGCGGGACGAGGATGAGCATGACAACCCATATCTCGATCAATATTATGATAGGATCCTCCGCACGTATAGCCCCAATTGGCATCCCAAACGCCTTCTTGCATAGCAATAAGTCCTACTATTGGTTTGAATAATGAACCGGGAGGATATTTGGCAGAAATGGCACGATTGAATAATGGTTTAGAAGGGTCTTCTTGTAATTGGGTATAAATTTTTCCGCGATCAGCATTGATAGAGAGTAAATTGGGATCATAGGTAGGAGCACTACTCATGCATAAGATTTCTCCAGTGGAGGGTTCAATCGCAACGATACTTCCTCGTTTATTTTGCATAAGATGTTCAGCATATCGTTGTAGATCAATATCAATAGTACAGAAGAGATCTTTTCCTGAAACGGCTGTGGAGTCAAGTACTCCATCACGATAAGAGCCTACAATTCGACCTAAATTATCTTTGAGCAAATATTGTTCTCCTTTTTCACCACGCAATTCTTTTTCATAGATTCGTTCTAGCCCTGTTGTTCCAATATAATCGCCTCGTTTATATACGCCTTCATTATTATTAATTTGACTCTGACTTACTTCACTAACATAACCTAAAATATGTGCTGCAATGGTATCAGGATAGGTTCGAGTATTTCGTAATTGAACGGAAAAACCTGGGAATTCATATAAGCTTTCTTGTAATTTGGCATACGCCTCTACAGAAAGTTTACTCATGAAGACATAAGGTTTCCACTGTACGAAGCGACGATCATTTTTAAAATCCTTATCTAAATTTTTGATAAAAGTAGCTTTATCTATATCTAGTAACTCACATAAATAAGTAGTATCCATATTAGGATCAAGTTGATTATAGGTCACCATTAAATCATAAATTGGATCATTAAAGGTGAGCAACTGACCATTTCGATCATAAACTAAACCACGTGAAGGATAAATCGTTTTTTTACTAAAAGCAGAAGTGCGCGCTTTATCTTGAATTGTTCGATCAAATAATTGGAGATGCATCGTTTTTCCAACTAGCAATAAGGCAGAAAGAATAAAGATAATACGAATGACTTGTTGTCGCTGAGTATAGAGATCGGACATATTTCAAAGATACATTATTTTGAAAGGCTGACCAAGAAAGGAAAGCATGGAATAGTCGTTGTACGATCTTCCTTCCTACAATTGCCATTGCCACTATTCGTACGACGACCGAAGTAAATTTACCATACCTTTTCGACAGCAGGATGATTGACCCATTGACTCCAATTTCGATTATAAGTGTGAACGGCGGATGTAGTCACTTCTTTTTTATCAAAAACAGGATAACCTTGGTTCACCCATTCAAAGATACTACCATACAAATTATATACATGTTGATAACCGGCTGCTTGTAAACGCTCGCCTATTTTTTCACTTCGATAGCCAATGGAACAGTATAAAACGAGGGTTTTGGTTTTAGAAATTTCTTCTAGTTTTTCCAGTGAAAAATTTCGATAACCAATATGAATGGCATTAGGTAGATGACTTGTTTCATATTCTTCCAATTCACGGGCATCTAGTAAAATAACATCATTTTGGATTAATTGAAGTTCTTCTACTCCAATTGTGGGCACACTAAATTGAATCGTTTTGCTTATTTTCTTATCAAATTCAGGGTTTAATACAGCAGGGCGAACGGCTGGTGCTTGCCCACATGCTATATTTAGCATAAAGATGGACAGAAAAAAAAACGTATATTTATAAATATTCGAATGTAAGTTGGACATGTTGTCTATTTACGATTTAAACGATAAGCTAATCCTATAGAGAAGTTATTACATAATTCCCAATCAATTTGAGGAAATAAAGCCCCAAATGTTGGAATAGTATCATCGTTATCACTTATAAAAATACCACCTTCTGCACCGCCAGTCAAATAAAGTTGGTTAAATAATTGAACTTTCAAATCAAGTCCTAAACTGTTATTTAGGGAGAAATTTTGTTTAGATTTAGCGTATTCTTCTGGAGTCGTAGCATTATACGCCCAAATTTCAGTAACACTAAATACTTGTATCTCGGCTTTCAACAAAAACTCAATGGCTGATTTTGATGGTGTGAAACTTCGTTTGTATGCCAAATTAAATCCCAAAAAATCTTGAGGATCTTCAGCATAAAGTTGACGGCCTCCTCTAGAAATTTCGGCAAGCTGATAATAAGGCTCATTTTGAAAAAAATTGATACCAATATGAAACACGTGTTTATTAATATAATGATCATACCCCAGTTCTATATCTCGTCCAGTATGACTCCAATTGTGTAAAATGGCAATATCTTGCCCAAAAATGAAGTTACCTATCAAGAGAAAAAACAATGATAAAGTTGGTTTCATTAGCATGAAATTTTTTAAAGAGCACAAAATATATTTTTCAAAACGTAATTTTCAGTACATTATTGTTTTTTCAAATTAACCCCTCTTTGATTAAATCATGTAGATGTACAATTCCTAGATATTCGTTTTGTTGATTTACGACTACTAATTGCGTAATACTATTGGTTCGCATGACCTCTAATGCTTTAACAGCTAATTGATTTTCTTCAATCGTCTTAGGAGAGGCAGTCATAATGTCTTTTGCACATAAATGTTTGGTATCGGCTTCTCGTTCGAGCATACGTCTAAGATCACCATCTGTAATGATGCCCGCTAATTCATGATCTTTATTTAATACAACAGTCATACCTAAGCGTTTAGAAGTCATTTCGAGTATAGTAGAACGAATAGAATCTGTACAATAAGTAGTCGGTTTTTCATTTTGTGGATAAATATCATGTACTCGAAGATAAAGTTGTTTTCCCAATGCACCTCCCGGATGATACTGTGCAAAATCTTGAGGACTAAAGCCGCGTAAAGCCAATAAAGCAGTTGCTAGTGCATCTCCCATTGCCATTTGAGCAGTAGTACTAGCTGTGGGAGCGAGATTATTAGGGTCAGCTTCAGATGAAATAGGTGTATAGAGTAAAGCATTTGCACGTTTTGCCAGATATGATATTTTGTTACTAGTCATACCAATAACACGGCTTCCTAATTGTTTAATAAGAGGAATGAGGATTTTAATTTCTGCGGTTTCTCCACTCTTGGAAAGACAAATAATTATATCATCTGGGCGAATCATACCCAAATCTCCATGTATAGCATCTGCTGCATGCATGAATAGGGCAGGGGTTCCTGTAGAATTTAAAGTGGCAACAATTTTTTGCGCTACAATTGCACTTTTTCCGATGCCTGTTACAACGACCCGACCTTTGGATTGAAAAATCCATTCTACAATTTTGCAAAATTCATCATTTATGGAAGTGCTTAATTGAGCTAAGGTTTGTGCTTCAATAAGTAATGTTTGGCGTGCAGTTTCCTTAATTAGTTGTGTATTATTCACAATAAAATTCGTATTTTTGGAAGCTTTTGAAAAAAGCACATTTTTCTTCAGAATAATGTGTCTATTTTTTTATTTAAACGTCCTAAGCTAGGATTATTTTTTTAAAAACAGACAAAATAAAAGCTACATCCTTAATAATAACCGATTTTTTATTACTAAATTACGAAAGCGGTAAAAAAAGAAGTTGAATTACAACATATTTTAATCTAAAGAGTTTCCTTGATAACTTCTTAATAAAACGCACAATTTCTAAATTAAGATTTGGATTGGACGATGATAGCAACAAATGAACGTTTGTATGATGCCTTAAATCATTTTTTTGGATTTGACGGCTTTAAAGGCAAACAAGAAGACATAATTAAAAGTGTATTGGCTGGAAAGGATACATTTGTTATTATGCCAACGGGTGGAGGCAAATCACTTTGTTACCAATTGCCAGCGATGATGATGGAAGGTACAGCCCTTATCATTTCTCCTTTGATCGCTTTAATGAAAAATCAAGTAGATTCTATTCGCGGATATAGTGCGCAAGATGATATCGCTCATTTTTTGAATTCTTCTTTGACTAAAGTCCAGATGCGTAAAGTCAAAGCGGATATTCTTGATGGAAAAACCAAATTATTATTCGTTGCCCCAGAAACCTTAACGAAAGAAGAAAATATAGAATTTTTTAAAAAAGCAAATCTATCTTTTGTTGCAGTAGATGAGGCACATTGTATCTCAGAGTGGGGGCATGATTTCCGACCAGAATACCGACGTATCCGTACAATGATTGATTCTATCAATAAAGAAATTCCTATCATTGCACTCACAGCTACCGCTACACCAAAAGTACGTACCGATATTCTCAAAAACTTGGAAATGAAAGAGGTCAATTCTTTCGTTTCTTCTTTCAATCGTGATAATTTATACTACGAAATACGACCCAAAGGTAGAAAAGAACAAACTATAAAAAGTATTGTTCAAATCATTAAAAATATGCCTGGGCAATCAGGTATTATTTATGTGCAAAGCCGAAAATCTACGGAAGAAATTGCTCAATTATTACGGGTAAATGATGTTCGTTCTTCTGCATATCATGCAGGATTAGATGCAAAAACTCGTAGTAAAGTACAAGATGATTTCTTGATGGAAGAAATCGATGTAATTGTCGCTACAATTGCGTTTGGAATGGGGATTGATAAACCAGATGTGCGTTTTGTTATTCATTATGATATTCCCAAAAGTATTGAAAATTACTACCAAGAAACGGGTCGTGCAGGGCGTGATGGTTTAACAGGTAATTGCTATGCTTTTTATTCTTACAAGGATATATTAAGACTCGAAAAATTTCTTCGAGACAAACCCGTTGCAGAGCGAGAAATGGGCGTACAATTGATGCAAGAAGTCACCGCTTATTCTGAAACTACAGCTTGTCGTCGCAAGTTTTTACTACATTATTTTGGAGAACATTTCGATGAAGATGGGTGTAGTAAAATGTGTGATAATTGTAGACATCCAAAAGAAAAAATTGAGGTGCAGCAAGAAATGCATCAAGGGCTTTCTGCGGTAATGCAATTGAATGAAAACTATGGGATCAAACAATTGGTCGATTTCCTTTTAGGAAAGAAAACAAAAGAAATTCTTGATTTCAAATTTGATCAATTATCCCTTTTTGGCGTTGGTAAAGAACAAGATGAAACCTTTTGGAATTCTATTTTACACCAAGCAATTTTACATGATTTAGCCTATAAGGATATTGAAAGTTATGGTTTACTTAAATTGACAGATGCTGGAAAAGCATTTTTGGATAAACCTACAGCGATTCAAATTCCTTTAAATCATAACTACGATTTAGTAACTGCGGATAGCCAAGAACCTGCTCCTCGAACGGCTGTTTTAGATGCCACTTTGGTGAAAATGCTCAAAGATCTTCGCCGCCAGATTGCTAAGAAAAAAGATATCCCTCCCTATGTAATCTTTCAAGATCCATCTTTGGAGGAGATGGCGACCAATTATCCAATCACAATGGATGAAATGGCAAATATTTCTGGGGTGAGTAAAGGAAAAGCCCTACGATATGCTAAGCCGTTTATTGAATTGATTGCTGAATATGTAGAAGAAAACGATATTGATCGCCCCACTGAGTTTATCGTAAAACAAGTGGCAAATCGTTCAAAAATAAAAGTGAATATCATTCAAGGAATTGACCGCAAATTACCCCTTGATGATATCGCTAGTTCTAATAATATTTCAGTCGAAGATTTAATGGATGAACTAGATGCCATCGTGAATTCTGGTACAAAAGTCGATTTAGATTATTTCATCGAAGAAAATGTAGATGAATATTCGAAAGATGACATCTATGATTATTTCATGGAATCAGATGATGATTCTGTAGAAAAAGCATTTGTTGAATTACAAGAAGATGACATCACAAGAGATGAAATACAATTAGTTCGATTGAAATTTTTATCGGAAATGGCAAATTAACTGCTGATTATAACCCAATTTTAATCCAAGATAAGGAGATGTAAGAATCTCTCTCGAATCAAGCGAAGTTCCTCCTCGGAGGACTTCGCTTAACCATTTTATACCCAAAACCCATTATTTCATGCGTCTTATTATTATCAATGGTCCAAATTTAAATCTACTTGGCAAACGAGAAACTGATATTTATGGCAATCAAAGCTTTGAAGATTTTTTTGCTCATTTACAACAAAAGTACACTACTGTTGATTTGGCATATTTTCAATCCAATTCAGAAGGTGCATTGATTGATAAATTTCATGAGGTAGGTTTTTCCTATGACGGCATTATTCTCAATGGTGGTGCCTATACCCACACCTCTATCGCTTTGATGGATGCCATTGGGGGGATCACAACACCCGTAGTAGAAGTTCATATCTCAAACATTCATGCGCGGGAAGCCTTTCGGGAACACTCTTTTACTGCCAAAAAAGCCGTGGGTGTAATTACAGGTTTGGGCTTAAAAGGCTATGAACTGGCGATTGAATATTTTCTACAACGCTAATGCAGTGTGTAATAATAATATTACATTACTTGTCGAATAAATTCGGCAATCCTATTGCTAAAAAACCTTTTTACACAGTGTACTAATAGCTCTATCTACTTTCCAAACGAACGTATTTTATATTGTATCCCCAACAGAATGTATCGCCCTTGTTGATTTAGTAAACTTTCTGAAAGTTGATTTGCATTAAGTTGTCGTTCCACAAAATCTTCTTGATTGAAAAGATTATGTCCCTTTAAATAAAACGTCCATAAATGGTCTTTAAAACTTTTACTGATGGTTCCATCTAAAAAAGTCAATTGATACGAATTGAGGAAAATTTGTTTAGGATAAAATTGCTGTTCTAGCTCCGCAGAAAAGGTCCAAGTGGGAGTGATGAACCAATCTATATCCAAGAAAATGGCATGATTTAAAAAAGAACGATTCAGATTTACATTTGATTGATAATTTAAAATAGTATAGCCCAATTCATAGCCAATTTGCGCTTCTATTTTTTTGGTTTTGCTATTGCTAAATGCAATTTCTTGAGCAATAGCACTGTATTGCGTTCGATCTTTAATAGTATTTACACTAATCGGACTAGCATCATGGCGCGCATTTCCATCTAAAGAAACTTTTAGCTCTTTGATACGAAAATCAAAATTATAAGTCGCCCGAAAATTCCAAGCCTGCCCTTCGTTTTGAGGCGTACTTAATCGTCGAAACTGATCGTCAATCCATTCTTCATAAATAATCTTATTGCTCGTTTGCACCAAAGAAATATTTGTAAAAAAGGAGCGAAAATAAAATTGATTAAAACTCGTATAACTTACTCGCACCTCATGATTGTATTCAGCATCCAAGGCTGGATTTCCGATAAATAAATTATTCGGATTAGCATTGTCTGAAATCGGTTGCATTAATTCGATGGCGGGTACTTGAATGTTTGTTTGGTAATTCGCCCGTAATTGTTTGGAATTACTAAAGGCATATTTTGCAAAAATAGAAGGCAACCAATTAGAAAATTCATTTTGAAAAGGATTGTTTTCTCCTTGACGAAGATTTTCTAATCGCGTTTTTTGATAGGCAAGACGGGTGGTGAGGTCAAATTTTTGGCGATCAATTTTATGCGATAAGCTGATTTCATTTTGAATGAATTCGCGTTGAAAAGCAGTGCTTAGATCATTATCTTGCTGCAACTCACCCAACTCCAATACATCGAAAAAATCTTTTTGCTGTTCATTTTGTGTATTGGAATGTTGAAGCCCAAGACTCAAATAATTGCCTTTGCCTATGGGTTCGGTATAATTGAGACGAATTTTGTAAGCATTCGTTTTTCCGTTGGAAGTTTGAAATTGATTAAAATTTTGTTGACTCAATAAAAGAGCTTCCTCCAAAAAATTAAACTGATAAAATGGCGATGCCTCTCGCTCATTATAATTCTGCTTCCAATCCAATCGAGCTGTCATAAAACGCCCTTTTCGTTTGAATTTTTTACGGTATAATACATCGGTAGCCCAATTTCCGAGTAGATGTATGGCCTTATCACTTCCATTGGTACGTGTTTGTTGAGTGGCATTGAATTGTTGATTTTGATAATTACGATTCGACTGATTATCTGTCCAAGTCCCTTTAATTTGCCATTGAATATCAGCTTGTTCGCTTAATTGATGTTTGATTTTAAATTTTGCGCGATGATTATGGAGACGACTACTATCTGCGGAAAAATTACTAGACGGAAGATACATGCCATTCAAAAAAGCTTGATTCCAAGCATCACTTTGTTGAAATAAATCGGTTTGATTGTAGAAATAATTGCTACGAATAGAGGTTTTAGCATTAAAATCATAATTCAAGTTCAAACCTGAAAAAGCCGTTTGAGACGTACCGCCTTCTTGAAATAAGTTGATGGGTAAATCACTAAGGTCAATCCCACCATTGCCTTGCATCATTTCTTCTATACCTCCCATAAATTTGATGTAATCATTAATGTCAAAAGCTTGTTCGCTGATGTTGTTTCCATTTGCCAATAAAGAAAATTGCATCTTTTTATTAAAGCGATTGAGTTGACCATTTGTGTTGTAACGATTGTCTAAACCATAGGCTCCTTCTAATTTGCCAAACCAGCCTTTATTTTTACCTTCTTTGATTTTTAAATTGATGGTTTTTTCTTCTTGTCCATCATCAATTCCTGTGAACGCAGCGATCTCCGAATCTTGATCGTACACTTGTACTTTATCCACCAAATCGGCGGGGATATTTTTAGAAGCAATTTTTGGGTCATCCTCAAAGAACTCTTTTCCATCCACTAAAATATTTTCAACTTCTTCTCCTTGTGCTTTGATCGTACCATCTTTTGTTACTTCGATCCCTGGTAATTTTTTGAGTAAATCCTCTACAACGGCATTGGGCTTGGTTTTAAAAGCATTGGCATTGTATTCAATTGTATCTTTTTTGATGATGATAGGAATGAAAGATTCTGTTATGATAGCTCCTTCTAATTCAAATGCTGTTGGATTTAAGCTGACTTCTCCTAAATCAAGTATTTTTTGAGCTTCTTTTAACTCAATCGTTCGCATAAATGTGCCATATCCTAAAGAAGAAATTTCCATCAAAAATGTCCCTGCGGAAGTACTTCTTAATGTAAAATAGCCCTCATCATCCGTCAAACTAAAACTTTGCATGACCGAGTCTTGCTGTTGTAAAAGCACCACGTTTGCGCCCACAATTGGCTGATTCAAAGAATCCAATACCGTCCCTTGAATGCTAAATTGAGCGTGAATTGAAGAAGTGCTAATAAGAAAAAAGAATAATTGAAAAAAAAGGAATCGTTTCATTGGAAAGGAGAATTAAGGATAGCTATTGTGTCAGATCAATTCATCTGACACAAGCTATCTTGACACGTTATTTTATTGCAAAAAGGTTTATTAGATAAGCGTATTTGATCAGAGAAGTTTCCTAACTTCTCCGAAATATATCTAGCAAGTTTCCTAACTTGCAAAAGGTATTTTGAATTCTCAATGGAACATGTTCCATTGGAATAAAAGGACTATTGATTATCAATTTCAATTTGAATAACTGGTCCGCCACCTTCTTCTACGCCCATTCTTTTCATTCGCTCTTCGACGATGGCTTCAAATTCTTCTGCACTGACTTTTTTCCCTTTTTTAGGCGCGACGATTTGATCCGATACTTCATTGAAATTAATATTGGCAGCCGTAATAGTAAAATTCACTTTTTCTTTTCCTTCACTCATTTCAAGTACGACACCTGGTAATCCTACAAAAGTGGCAGGCCCATAAGAAAAGGGTAATTCTGGCGCAAACCAAACAGTGATTAATGTTCCATCTTCATCGGTATATTCTGCTTTTCTACAGCTATATCCTAGGATTTCTTTTTCTTCGTTGATGAGTTTCCATGGCAATTTTTCGATACTAGATTGAATCAAAAACTTCTGTCCCATCATATCTTGCAAGCGCGTGACTTCCTTTGTTTTTTGATTAATGTGAATGACATTTTCGCCACCACCGCCAATTACGACTGTTTCTACTTGAATATTTCCATCCTCTGGTAGTTCTTCGGTGGTATCATCTGTAGCCATTTTACTTAGGGTGTACAAACTTCCTGATTCATCAAAGATTAAATCCATATTCGTTTTTTGTTCATTGGGTAACATCTTGGCGTAAGCCTTCATTTCATCGGATAATTCAATCTCAAATTTGATAGTTTCTGTATAAGTAATAACACCCTCTTTATTTTGAGCAAATAGGAAAATTGAATTAAGCATTACACATAAAAGGAATACATTTTTCATTTCTATGGTTGATTTAGTTTATGAATGTTGTAATTGTCGATACAAAAGTAGGTTGAAAGATTATTTGGTATCGTTAAGCGAATCTTGAAAAAGGTTAAAAAAGGTTAATGAGTTTGAAGGTGATGTAAAAGAGAGGCTATCTTTGGGTTATAAATTAACCACCTAAAGGCAATGATTAAAATACTCGTAAGACGACTTTAAGTCGGCTCACGATAATCGTTTAAATACATGAAAGAGCAACAACTTTGGCTTTCTCGGATACTAATTGGATGTAGTCTGTTATTGTTAGCAGGCTTTTTAGCCTATTGGTTATATGATAATTACCAAAGAGAAATAAAGAGTTTGCATAATCAAGCAAGTGTAGAAGTGATGACGGTTATTTTAAAAACGATGGATATTGATATAGATGGAGTGATTGAAAACTTGGGAGAAGATGTTATCAATTCTTCAAATATGGAAATTTCATTAACGATAGAAGATAGCTCAGATATCATCCCTCCATCCAAAACGATTGAAATCAATCATAGAGATACCCATTCGCAAATGATTGTGGTAGTCGCAAATGATAGTAGCGAGCAGTTTAATCTAAATCTGGGAAATAATTTAGAAAAGGATAGCCTTCAAATCCGTAAACAAATTATGATGCTCCAAGGTGATGACGGAAAGGTAAAAGTAGATATGGATGCTATTCGAGAAAACGCCTTATGGAATATTGTACCCCAATTTATTTTTTCGCTTTTTCTTTTCGGGATTACTGCTTTTACGATTATCCTGCTTTTACGAAATTTTAGAGAAAAAGAACTGCTTTTGGAATCTAAAAATAATTTCATTAGTAACATGACGCATGAGTTGAAAACACCCATTGCTACTATTGGTGTTGCACTCGAAGCTATACAAGATTTTGGGGTATTAGATGATCGTGAAAAAACAGAAGCCTACTTAGAATCCTCTCGCCATGAACTCAATCGTTTGTCGGTTTTGGTGAATCAGGTGTTGAAAATTTCCCAATTAGAAAATGAACCCGATTTTTATCAGTTTGAAACTATTTCCCTAAAAAAGATCGTAGAAGAAGTCTTGATACAACAAGAATTATTAATCGAACAGCATCAAGCTATTGTTGAGATAAAGGATATTTCTTTTTCAGATTATTTATTAAAAGGAGATCAAATTCATTTGACAAATGTGCTCGAAAACATAGTGGTCAATGCGCTAAAATATAGCGATCAAGGGGTATACATTAAGATAGAATTATTAGAAACAAACGATCAGATTATTGTTCAAATTGAGGATACAGGTTGGGGTATTCCAGAAGCCTATCAAGAAAAAGTATTCGAGAAATTTTTTCGAGTTCCTACAGGCGATATACACACTACAAAGGGTTATGGTTTAGGCTTAAGTTATGTAGCAAAAGTCGTTGAATCACATCAAGGAACAATTATTTTGACGAGTAAAGAAGGAGCAGGAACATGCATCAAACTTCAGTTTCCGAAAGAAAATTAGACATGTTAATGAGTCATTAAACTATTCGTAAGACGACTAGGAATCGGCTCACGATAATCATTTAGATAAATGAAAACAAAAATACTTTATGTGGAAGATGAATTAGCCTTAGCGCAAATTGTTCGGGATACCTTACAAATGCAAGGCTATGATGTGCGTTTAGTCAGTGATGGGGCGGCTGTTATCAAAACGGCGCAAGAATATCAAGCAGATATTTGTTTACTGGATATTATGCTGCCGCATATTGATGGCTATAGTTTAGCAAAACAGTTGAAACAGCAACTTCCTCATTTACCCATTTTATTTTTGACCGCAAAAAACCAATCTGCAGATGTGGTTAAAGGCTTTCGTTCGGGAGGGGCGGATTATATGCGCAAGCCTTTTAGTATGGAAGAATTAATTGTTCGGATTGAAAATTTATTAAAACTACATTCAATCGAAGGAAGAAAATCAAAGGAAACAATCAAAATTGGGGACTATATTTTTTCTCCACAAAAACTGAGTTTGACTATTGGACAACAAGAACGAAAATTAACCTATCGAGAATCAGAAATCATTCAAGCATTTCAAAACAAACAAAATCAAATCATCCATAAAAAACAATTGCTTTTGGACATTTGGGGCGATGATACCCTTTCGAATACACGAAGTTTAGATGTATACATTGCCAAATTACGGGATTATTTTTCGGATGACCCCACTATTAGTATTCTTACGTTAAGAGGTGTGGGTTATCAATTTAATGTGGGTTAAAATACTTTTCAAGTTTATCTAATTAAGAAAGTCTAGTTAAGCAAACAAACCCTTATTTTCCTCAATTAAAACTTTCGCCTTTTCCAACATTTCAGGTTTTCCAACGTCCAACCAAGTATCTTTATCATGAGGATAAGCTAATATTCTTTCAGTTTTAGCGGCTTGTAAATAAGTATCAATAATTGAAAATTTAGCCTCTTCTGAAAAGAATTGAAACAGACGAGGATCAATCACATGAATGCCACTAAAAGCTTGTTTTTTAAAGATGATAGATTGTCGTCTACTCCAACGTGTTTCTTCTGTTTTGACATTTTGCCAACCCCAAAGTTCATTCGTATCTTGATGAAACAATAAATAGCGTGAGGTATTTCTATTTCGAGTAGCCAAAGTTGCAATCGCATTATTGGATTGATGATAAGCATATAGAGCCTTTAAATCAATCGTACTAATAATGTCGGTATTATGTACAAAAAAAGGACTTCCATCATCAAAAAAGGAAACTACTTTTTTTAGTCCACCACCAGTTTCGAGTACTTGATCTTTTTCGTGCGAAAAGAAAATGTCTATCCCAAAAAAATGTTGCTTTTCTACATATTGCATGATTTTTTCAGCAAAATGATGCACATTAATAACCATCTCACGAACACCCGCTTGTTTCAATCGCCGTATCACGATAGCAAGCATCGGTTCCCCATTTATTTCCACCAAGGCCTTTGGTCGATTATTCGTTAAAGGACGTAAACGCGTCCCTAATCCTGCAGCAAAAAGCATGGCTTTCATAATACGTAGTTTTTTACGTTTTTTAATGAACTTATTTTTAAAATAATAGAGAATACCCAAAGGTAGAAAACAAATTCAAAGCCTGAGACGTTTTTTTATTTTTGAATTGGCAAGATTACTAATTTACGTTACCTTTGCATTTTGCTAACGCTTACGAAACACATCGTACATGAGCGATCAAATTAAGCATGAGTGTGGCATCGTCTTGATCCGCCTCCTTAAACCGCTTCAATATTACCAAGACAAATATGGAACGCCCTTTTATGGGCTCAATAAACTGCGCCTGATGATGCAAAAACAGCGGAATCGAGGACAAGACGGCGCAGGAATGGCAACCATCAAACTCTTCCCAAAGGCTGGAACGCGTTATATCAGTCGTCAGCGAAGCAATAAACCTAACTATTTGGACGATTTATTTAAAAATGTCTATCGTCGCTTCAAAGATGTTCCTTCTGATAAGTTGAATGATCCTGTTTGGCTAAAAGAAAATATGCCTTATATGGGCGAACTATTGTTAGGGCATTTACGGTATGGAACACATGGCGATAATACGATTGAAACCTGTCATCCTTTTCTCCGACAAAATAATTGGATCAGTCGTAGTCTCGTCTTAGCTGGGAATTTTAATCTGACCAATGTAGATGAACTTTTTAAAGAACTAGTCGATTTAGGACAATATCCAAAACAAAAATCAGATACCGTTACGGTCTTAGAAAAAATCGGTCATTTTTTAGATGATGAGGTACAGCGTTTACATACTTGGTTTAAACCTGATGGGTATGGTGTTGAAGAATTAAATGAATTGATTTTTAAAAATTTAGATGTTGCCCGTCTTTTAAAAAGAGCAAGTCGAAAATTTGATGGTGGCTATGTCATGTGTGGAATGATAGGGCATGGAGATGCCTTTGTGATGCGTGATCCTGTGGGTATACGCCCCGCTTATTATTATCGAGATGATGAAATCGTGGTGGTGGCATCGGAGCGTCCTGCCATTCAAACTGCTCTAAATGTTCATTTTTCCAAAGTACAAGAGTTAAAAAGAGGGCATGCTTTAGTCATTAAACGAGATGGAGAAGTTTCGGAAGAAAGCTTTATCAAACAACAGCCACGAGCTGCTTGTTCGTTTGAGCGTATTTATTTTTCTAGAGGAACGGATAAAGATATTTATGTAGAGCGAAAGAAACTAGGAGAGCAATTGACAGATGACGTTTTGAAAGCAGTTAATTACAATTTCAATCATACGGTTTTTTCATTTGTACCGAACACAGCAGAAACTTCCTTTTTAGGATTGGTAGAGGGCTTGCAAAAAAAATTAAATGCTTATAAAACAGAGAAAATTCTAGAAATGGGTTCAGATATCAAACCCGCAAAATTAGAAAAGATTCTCAAAAAACATGTTCGGGTAGAAAAAATTGCCGTCAAAGATGCAAAACTAAGAACCTTCATTGCAGATGATGGCTCAAGAGGAGATTTAGTTAGTCATGTATATGATGTTACCTACGGAATTGTTCAAAATAATAAAGATACGCTTGTATTAGTGGATGATTCAATTGTGCGAGGGACTACTTTAAAAGATAGTATTATCAAAATTGTTTCCCGTCTACGACCTAAGAAAATTGTAATTGTTTCTTCTGCGCCCCAAATTCGTTTTCCAGATTGTTATGGAATTGACATGTCAAAACTGGGCGATTTTGTAGCTTTTAAAGCCTTAGTTGCTTTACTTAAAGAAAATGGTAAAGAACATCTTTTGCAAGAAGCGTATGAACGATGCAAAGCACAAGAAAAGCTTCCTAAAGAGGATGTGAAAAATGAAGTGAAAAGTCTGTACGATGAATTTCCATATGAAGAAATTTCTGCCAAAATAGCCGAAATCGTTACACCTCCTGGGACAAAACCCAAAGTCGAAGTGATTTATCAAACCATAGAAGGATTACAAGATGCATGTCCAAATAACAATGGTGATTGGTATTTTTCTGGAAATTATCCAACTCCCGGTGGAAATAAGGTAGCAAATAAAGCTTTCATTTTGTATATGGAAAATAAGAATGAACGGGCCTACTAAATTTACTTAAATATCTTACAAGTCAAAACCGTAAAATCATCTGGATAGGCTTCTCCTTCCTTAAATCGCTCAATGTGTTTCATCAAAGCATCATTAAACACTTGTGCAGGCAAGGATTCATTTTTTTGCAAGAAATCTTGTAGAACTTCTTCATTGATGAAATTCCCCTCATCATCTTTCAAATCCGTTAATCCATCGGTGAAAACGAGAATCATGGCTTCATCGGAGAGATGAATTTCCCCCACTTCTACCTGCATAGGAATAGGACTAAATGATCCTAAAATGGTGCATCCTTTATTGAGTAAGTGGAGTTGTTGATTCATTACCAAGTATGGTGGATTATGTCCAGCATTTACATAACGAAGCATTCTTGTTTTTTCATTGTATTCGGCGATAAAAAACGTAATAAATCGCTCTCCTTCAGTAATTCTAAATAAAGCTTCATTTAAAGCAATGATGAAATCATCAAGCGAATTCCGTACAGGCAATAAACTATGCAAATTCGCTTGGAAATTTGCCATCAAAAGAGCCGCAGCCAATCCTTTTCCAGAAATATCGCCTACACAAAAAACCATTTTAGAGGTGTCAAACTCTTCAATGCAATCAAAATAATCCCCTCCAACACCAATTTGAGGTTTGTAGATACTAGCGAGTTCATACACCGCATTTTGAGGTAATTGCTCAGGCACTAGCATCAGTTGCATATCACTTGCTAGTTCCATTTCGCGTTTGAGACGTTCCTGTTCTAACTGTCGTTTAAATAGGCGTTTGTTTTCGATGGCTACCGCGATGATATTCGTAATCGTCGTTATGAACTGAACCTTACTATACATATCATCGTCTTCCCCAAAGCCTCCAATAAAGACATACGCGATGGAGGATTCTTTGTGCCGTACAGGAATGACTACATCAAACTCTTGAATGAGTGGATGTTCATTTTCTAATAAATTATTTAAACGCGTAAAGGTAGGAAGTAAATGACTAATATCTTGCACCAATAGTTCTTCTGCAATACCGATCGAAGTGGTGCAAGTCCATTGTTCTTCTTCTTTAATATAAAGTGCCATTTTTTTGATGCCCATCTCCCAACTTAAAAAGGAACTATACATATTAAATAGTCCATTGGCAGAGACATTATTATTGATAGCTTGCGTGATATTCAATAGGCGATTGATCTGAAGTTGCTTCAGATTAAGATCGCGTTCTAATTGGGCGATTTTAGAAAATTCCTTACGTATGTTGGAGAAATCGGCCATCCTACAAGTTTACGATTTCTCGCTGATACTGCCTAAGTTTTGGATTAGAAAAATTTTCATCTTTTGAAAGTTCATTGAAAACAGTGATGAAAACTTTCCATCATATGAACTGTTCTTTTTATATTCGAGGAAAAATAAATAAATCTGTTTTTTTAGATAAAAAATACTAACAACTTCTATTATGGCACTTACTCCATCAAACATGCTTCCCATTGGTACAAAAGCTCCAGATTTCACACTTCCAGATACGGTATCAGGTAAAAACTTAAGTTTGTCAGATTTACAATCAAAAAAGGCAACAGTAATTATGTTTTTGTGTAATCATTGTCCTTATGTAATTCATGTGAATGAAGAATTAGTTCAATTAGCGAATGAATACAAAGAACGAGGAGTTTCTTTTGTAGCAATCTCTTCTAATGATGTGGAGAATTACCCACAGGATGGGCCTGATAAAATGACAGCACATGCCAAAGAAGTGGGCTATCCATTTCCTTATTTATATGATGAGTCGCAGGAAGTAGCGAAAGCCTATGATGCTGCTTGTACGCCTGATTTTTATGTCTTTAATGCGGATATGTTATTGGTATATCGAGGAAGATTAGATGATTCACGCCCTAATTCTGGAACGCCCCTTACAGGTGCTGATTTGCGGGAAGCATTAGATGCTGTTTTGGTGAATCGTCCTGTAGGTACCGTTCAATATCCGAGTATGGGCTGTAATATTAAGTGGAAATAGGGTATTGTAAAGTCATTTATTGCTCCCGTTTAAAACTATTTTAAGTCCTTTCAGGATTCAATCATAGCCGTTTAAGGAATTATTACAAATTAATAAAAGGAATGCCATTATCTTTGTAGGGTAATGGTTTTCCTCTTTTTAAGAAAGCTATTCTCCCTCCCTTTCTATTTTGATAATCGAGATTTTCAAAAGGGTACACAAAAGCTAAAATTAGGACAGGATAAAAAAAATCGCTTA